>PMLV01000157.1 GCA_003160635.1 Acidimicrobiaceae bacterium
TGAGGGTTTAATTACAAGCTTAGAGCCTCAGCGGATAGGCACGGCTCCGGGTGACCATCTATTGCGCCAGTCGATACGTTTGGCGGTGAGCAAAAGCGTCACGGCAAAGGCGAATTGACGGAGGCGATGAGTGCTCTTGCGGTCTGTGTTCCGTCGTAGTTGGCCGAAATTTGGACAGCAGGAGTTGGTGCGCTCAACCGGCCAACGCATCCCCATTGACTGGGGGTTCTTCTCCTGGGCCGCACCCTTCTCGCGTTTTTCGGCGATGACGGCGTCGTCGATACCCAGAGCGCGTAGTCGCTGTCGGGTGACGTCGGAGTCATACCCGCGGTCGAGCCAGATCGTTTCGATATCGCGGAGCAGCCCTCGGTTCTTGGCATCGCCAGCGGGACGTCGAGCTGCACGGACACAACGTCGCGCCGGGGAGCGCGTTCCTCTGCCTGGCCGGATCGGCCAACCGCGACGATCGAGTCTTCCCTGATGGGCATCGCTTCGACATCCACCGCAAGGCGGGACCCACCTCACCTTCGGCAACGGCGCCCACTTCTGCCTCGGCGCGGCCCTGGCCCGGCTCGAAGGGCGCGTGGTGCTCGACGAGATGCTCAAGCGGTTCAGCGACTGGGACGTCGACTACGACAACTGCCGGCTCGGTGCGTCCCCGGGGGTCCGGGGCTACGAGGCTCTGCCTATCATCATCAGCTAGTGCCAGGAGACGGGGGGGATCTGATGACCAGAACGGCGTTAGTGACAGGGGCGGCGTCCGGCATGGGCCTGGCGATTGCCCATCGGCTCGCTGAACGGGGTGACCGAGTCGCTCTGCTGGACATCAACGGAGACGCAGTGCAATCGGTGGCACGCGCTCTGCGGGACCAGGGGAGCGAAGCCGTAGGCGCCCAGGTCGACGTGGCCGATCGCCCCTCGGTCGACCTGGCGGTGGCGAGCGCCCGTGAGGCTCTGGGCCCGATCGACATCGTGGTCACGGCCGCCGGGATCGCCGCACACTTGAGCTTCGCCGACATCACCACCGACCTCTGGGACCGGATGATCGGTGTCAATCTGACAGGTACGTTCAACTGCATCCACGCTGCGGTGTCCGACATGGTGAGCGCGAAGTGGGGCCGGATCGTCACGGTGTCGTCGTTCGCGGGCCAGGCCGGAGCGGATGCCATGGCCGACTACGCCGCGTCCAAGGGCGGCGTGATCGCCCTGACCAAGTCGCTCAGTTTCGAGTTGGCGCGATACGGCGTCATGGTCAACTCGATCTCACCCGGCACGATCGCGACGCCGATGTTGCAGATGAGCGAGGATACCGGCCATTTCGACCTCGAACGGATCGGCAAAATGATTCCGGCCGGTCGCGTGGGCACGGCAGAGGAGATTGCGGCCACGTGCGCGTTCTTGACCTCCGAGGAGTGCTCCTACGTGACCGGTCAGATAGTCGGCGTCAATGGGGGGATGCGCTGACTGTCCGGAACGATCCGATCGCACACGGTGTACCGACAGCTCCGTGATGAGGTTCCTATCTATCAAAACGATCGCTACGGCGTCTATCCGATCAGCCGATATCTCGACGTCGAGCAAATGCTCCAGGATCGCAACACCTTCTTCTCCGGCAAGGGGACGATTCTCGACGCCGTGCTCGCGAACACCCCCGTCCCTCCTGGATTGTTCATCTTCGAGGACCCTCTGTTCCACACGTTCCACCGGCCCGGTTGTCGCGGGTTTCACACCGCGCATCGTGAGCCGGCTCGAAGACGACGTCCGCGACTTCTGCGTCAGGACCCTCGACGCGCTCCGCGAGCGCGAGGAGTTCGACCTGATGGCCGATCTCGCCCGCGAGGTGCCGATGCGAGTGATGGGACTGCTGTTGGACATATCCGAGAGCGACCAACCCATGCTGCGCGACCACTTCATCGCCCAATTGCATCGGGACATGAGCACACCACCGGATCGCACCTATGTGAGCGGAGCGTTCTCCGTCGTACATTGACTGGCGGGAAGATCATCCATCCGTCGACCTGATGACGCAGTTGCTCCTCACTGAGTTCGAGGATGAAACCGGCTCGACGCGTCGGTTGACCCGTGAGGAGCTTATTGCCTGCCTCAACAGCGCTGAACGGGACCATCACCGGAGAACACGGGGTCGGCCGATTGAAGAGGCCATGGCTCCGGGATCAACTCGGTGACGACGTCCTGGCGGTCACCGAGAGGATCAAGGTGGCTTTTGACCCGAATGGGATCCTCTATCCGGGCGTGATGCTGTAGCTCGTCTCGCTCGTGTTGCGAAGGCCCGAGCTCGACTCAGAGCGCGTTCTCTGCGGTGGTGGGCATCAGCGCCGACAGATCGATCGACCCGGTCAGCAGTCCGCTTGACACTCCTTCATCGGTGAACAGGACAGCACCTGCGGCCACCGCATTGAGGCGGCTGTTGAGCAACAGCAGCGGCCACGCCTGTTCCTCGGCAGTCGGAATACGTCCGAGCACCGGATGGGGGTAGGCGTCGAAGACCGCGTAGCCCATTTCCGCTGCGATCTCGTCGACCATGGGGGTGGCGGTCGGTCCGGGCAACATGCAGTTGACCCGGATGCCGTGGTCGCGTGCCAGAGTCGGTGCCCAGTGACTGGCCCATGCAATCATGGCCTGCTTCGATAGCACGTAGGTGGCGAAGGCTTCACCGAGCTCATCTGGGTGCTTGTCGCACCAACGCGCCGCTTGTCGCGGATCGGCGATCGCGGTCAACTCGAGCAGCAACGGGAGGTGGGCCTCCCATCCGAGAGCCGTGTTCGACGACACCAGGCCGATGGCCCCTCCGGTCACGATGGAGGGCAGCAGCGAGTCGATGAGTTGGCGCACGCCGAGGTAGTTGACCTGCATGATCTCCCTCGGCGGCCGGGTCTTCGGAACGCCAGCGCAGACGAAGACGTGATCGATCGGTCCGATGGCTCCGAGTCCGGTGACCGCGGCCGAGATCGTGTCGGGATCGGTGAGGTCGACGTGGTGAAAGCTCTCACCCGATACGGAAGGCTCGTTTCTGCTCACCGTGTGAAGGCGCGCACCGAGTTCGACCAGAAGGTTCGCCGTCGCTGCGCCGATACCAGTGGAGCAGCCGACCAGGACTGCCGTCGAGTCCTTGTACCCAAGTCCTTCCAAACCTGACATGGCACCCTCCCTCAGGCACGAACCACCATCCGCCGTCCCCGGCGAGGCGCCTGGCGAGCCGTCACGCTATCGCGCTCATACGGTGACCGTCCCTCTCCTTATGACCCTTGGCGTGGGTCCGACTCCTTGCCGTTCACCGTCCAACCCCGTATCCTGGCGTGCACCTTTCCCGGACGCGGCACGCTGTCGGGATCCGCGGAGGGAGAGTGCTTGGAGAACAACAGCTCGAGCGTCGGGACGACCTCCCTCGGGTGGGAAGGGTGATCCCGGGCCTCATTGCGTCCGGTGAGAGGGGGAGTGATGCGGATCGGCTTGGCCGCGACGAGCACCGACCTGAATGAGGTCATCGCCCAGGGACGTTCCATGGAGGCTGATGGCTTCACGTCGTTGTGGTTCGGCAATGCGATTCTGGGTGATCCTCTGGCGGGAATTGCCGTCGTTGGCCGAGAGACCAAGACGCTGGAGTTGGGTACCTCGGTGCTCCAGACCTACCCGTGCCATCCGCTCCTCCAGGCGAACCGGGCCGCTTCCGTCGCAAACGCCATGGGTCGGAGCTTCACCCTCGGGATCGGCCCCTCACACAGGGCCCTGATAGAGGGATTTTACGGTCTGTCGTACGAGCACCCCGGCCGCAACACCGAGGAGTACGCACGGATCATGGCCCAGCTCCTAGGGGGGGAGAAGGTCGATTTCGAGGGAGAGGACTGGACAACCCACGGCGAGGTGGCGGTTCCACAAGCTCATCGGGTCCCGCTGCTCATTTCGGCGATGTCCCCACGACTGCTACGGGTTGCCGGTGAGCTTGCCGACGGAACGATCACCTTTCTCGCCGGCGCCAAAGCACTCGAATCCCACGTCGTGCCCAGGATCCGGGCGGCCGCCCAAGCGGCCGGTCGGCCGGAGCCCCGAATTGTCGTCGGACTGCCCGTCGCCGTCCATGAAGACATCGGCGAGGTGCGCGCTGCGCTGGCTGATCGGGCGGCCATCCTCGACCCCCTTCCGAATTACCAGCGGATCCTGTCGCTCGGAGGCTATGAACGGTCCACGGACGTTGCTATCACTGGAAACGCCCGGTCAGTCAAGGCCCAACTTCGGGCCTTGCTCGATGCCGGGGCGAGTGACATCTGGGCAGGCATCATCGCGGCCGGTGACGACCCACAGGCTTCGCGTCATCGCACCCTCGAAACGTTGCGGGAGCTCCTGGACTGAACATGGTGCGCATGCTTCGGGGTAATCACAGCTTGACGCGTGGGGATACCATCCGGTACAAAGCGCCAGGCAGGATCGGCAAAGGGGTCTCATGAGCGGCGAACTGACGGACAAGGTTGCGATCGTAACCGGCGGTGCATCTGGCATCGGGAAGGGATGCGTCGAGCGGTTTGTCGACGCCGGCGCCAAGGTCGTCATTGCAGATGTGAATGCTGAGGCCGGTGAGAAGGTTGCGGCCACTCTCGGAGCTCACGCTGCATTCAAGGAGACCGACGTCGCCGATGCGGGATCAGTCACGGACGCGGTCGCCTTCGCGGTCGAGCGATTTGGCGGCCTGCACTGCATGTTCAACAACGCCGGTATTTCTGGCAATCGGAACGACCACCTGCTTGACGAAGACTTCAGCGACTTTCAGCGCGTGATGGCTATCAACGTGCTGGGGGTGGCGTATGGAACGCAGGCAGCAGCCCGGCACATGAAAGAGCATGGCGGCGGATCGATCATCAACACCACGTCCATCGGTGGGATGCAGGCCAGCCGCGGACCCTGGACGTACGCCATGTCCAAGACAAGTGTGAACATGCTCAGTCAGTCGGCAGCGATCGACCTCGGCGAATTCGGCATCCGCGTCAATTGCATCGCGCCGGCAAACATCGAATCGCCCATTCTCGGCAACATGATCGGGAGTGGGTTGTCGGAGGAGGCGAAGTCCAAGATGATGGACGAAGTGCGTGCGTTTCTCATTTCCCGTCAACCCATTCAGCGCCAAGGAACCACGGACGACATCGCTGAGGCGGCGATCTTCTTCGCCAGCGATCGCTCTACCTACATGACGGGACAGATCATGTGCGTGGACGGCGGAATGCTCACCGGCAATCCGCAGCCGGCCGGGGGCTTCCAGGAGATCGTAGCGCGGTACCGCCAGCAATGAGGAAGCTGCCGCGTTGGACGAGGCGATGATGTCGGACGATCCACGAACGGGACGGACATCTTTGTGAATCCGCCCGACGCCCGGGCCACCTTCGAAGATTGGCATGCCATCCACGGACTTCTCATGACCTACGCCGAGCGGGTCGATGCGGGCCGCTTCGCCGAGGCGGCTGCGATGTTCGAGAGCGCAACCTACCGGGTGGATCAACGAGGCCGGGCTCAACCACAGACGTACCGGGGGCCGGCGGAGGTGGGTACGTACATGGCGCGCACGAAGTTGTTCCCGGACGGTACTCCGCGGACGAAGCACGTGAACACGAACGTGATCATCGACATAGGTGCGTCAACGGCGACGTCGCGCTGCTATGTGACCGTCATGCAGCAGACGGATTCGTTGCCCCTCCAGCCGGTGGCCGCTGGTCGCTACGTCGACACGTTCGAACGGGTGGACGGTGAGTGGCGGTTCACGGATCGCTTGATCACCGGTTTCCTCGTCGGAGACGTGAGCCAGCACAAGTCGCCTCCCGACTCCTCAGAACAGATCCAGTCGCCGGAGGCATGACGATCGTCAATCCCACACGTCGACGCCCATTACCTGGGCGTCTGTCGGATCCATGAGGGAGTCCAGGTTGTCGGCAAGATCTTCGGGAGTGATCTTTTCGTGGAACGTCACGCCCTTGGTCTCGATGATCGCGAGGCGCATGGCAACCAAGCCGCCACAGACAATGACTTCGCCGTTGAGCGGGCAAGACTCGTGCGCCAGGAATGCGACCGCAGGCGAAGCATTTTCGGGTCGCAGACTCTCGTCGAGGTTGTAGTCTTCCTCCTTGCGGTCAAAAGTGTGGGCCAACACCTGTGGACTCGACATTCGGGTTGATCCACGCGGCGCGATGGCATTGACCCTGATGTCGAATAGCCGCCCGTTCAGTGCAAGCGATTTTGTGAAGGAGAGCACAGCACCCTTTGCGCCCGCGTAGTCGGGGTTCTTGGGAATGTGCCCGATCACGGCCTCGGAAGTGGTGTTCACAATGGCCGCCTTTGGTGCCGACTTCAGAAGCGGCCATGCCGCTGTGGTCACGTAGACGGTCCCCAAGTAGTGGTAGTCGAGCATCCGGCGGAACTGCTCGTTGCTCAGCTGGTCGATCCAGTTGCCCTCCCAGATCCCGGCGTTGTTGACCACGATGTCGACACCGCCAAAGGCCTTCACCGCCGTCTGCACGACCTCGGCTGCACCTGCTTCCTGCGCGACATTGGCGAAACAGGCCACGGCCTCTCCACCTGCCACCTCAATCTCGTTCGCAACCTGCTCCGCCGGTTCGGAGGATGACCCGGTGCCATCCATGTTCACACCGAAGTCGGCCACCACGACTCTGGCTCCCCGGGAGGCCAGCAAGAGAGCATGCTGGCGCCCGAATCCTCGTCCGCCACCCGTCACGATGACAGACTTGCCGTCGAACCTCAGTTCGTGCATCGTTCCCCCAGTCTCGGTGCGCTGTCGACGACCACTCGCATTGCGAGGGCCAGCTCAATCCCTGGCGTAGGCAAGCCTGTGAATGAGCGGCTCCAGGCTACCAAGAACCAGATTTTGGTGATGATGGGCGAGCGGCGCGCCCACCAAGAAGGGCCGACCGCGTGCCCGTCCGTCCATCCTGCCGGTTGAGGATGATCTCTGGATTCCTTCGTCAGCCTCGGATTTGGCCATCGGAGGAGGACGTAGTGCTGCAATGGGCCTATGCTGTTTGCTGTTTCCGTCGTAGCTTTTGGCAGGTTGTCGGTGGATCCATCGCGAGAAAAGATGGAATCCGGACGTAGGAGAAGGGGGGCGAGACCATGAACAGGCTCGAAATACGGGACCTCTCAAAGGCGTTCGGCTCTGAAGTGGTCGGCCTGGAGCCGAAGATTCCACTCGATGCCGACACGTGCCAACTGTTGCAGAGGGTCTTCGATGAGCGTGGTCTGTTGCTGTTCCGTGGGCTCGACATCGACAAGGCGTCGCAGGTGTACCTGTCGAAGATGCTCGTTCGGAAGGACACCGTGGCAGACGACCCAACTGCCGACGATGTCGACATCGAGCACGAGATGTACATCTCGAACAAGCGGACCAAGGGTATTGCGCCCTTTGGGCGTTTGCAGTTTCACACCGATGCAATGTGGTGTGATCAGCCCGTCGAAGTCCTCTCGCTGTACGGGGAGGACGTCGAAGAGCCGGTTGTGCCGACGATATTTGTGAGTGCGGTGAACGGCTGGAACACGTTGCCTGCCGGGTTGCGGCAACGTGTCCATGGACTTTCTGCTTCGCATACCGCCGGCCAGCTCCGACGGGGAGATCTGACCGATGTGCTCGTGGCGACTTTTCAGAATGCGAGGTCGACCGTGGCGCCGATCGAGTTTCGCCATCCGCGGACCGGCCAGACGCTCCTCTATGTGTGTGAACAGATGACGCAGGAGATCGTCGATCTCCTGCCGGACGAGGGCGAGCCCTTGATCCAAGAGATCTTTGACCATATGTATCAACCCGATAACCAGTGGAGCCTGTACTGGCGAAAGGGAGATCTGGCCGTGTGGGACAACATCTCGATTCAGCACGCAAGGCCGAACGTTATGACTGATGGTCCCGCACGGACCCTCCGCAAGTTCCTCTTCCCCTCTCCAAAGATGAGCCCAGAGCAGCTGCCGACGTTCAGCAACGCCGGGTGACCGAGGGGGAACCGGCCAGGCGCGCACACGGCGCCGTCGGCACGAGAATCTGAAAAGAGATGGCAGGTGATCAACGGCTCGGCGCCATCGTCGTGGGCACGGGCATCGGGGTCATGACTCATCTCCCGGCGTTGCGTGCTGCGGGATTCGACGTACGGGCTCTCGTTGGGCGGGATCCCGCAAAGACCAAGTCGCGGGCGACCCAGTTCGCCGTCCCACAGGCATGCACCTCGGTCACTGACGCGTTCGCAGTCACGGACGTTGACGTCGTCGTCGTTGCAACTCCTCCGTTTTCCCATTGCGAGATCGTTCTCGAAGCGATCTCTGCGGGGAAGCACGTGCTGTGTGAGAAGCCTTTTGCTCGGCACTTAACAGAGGCTCGTGAGATGCTGCACGCTGCGGAGGTTGCCGGGATCGTCCATCTGCTCGGAACCGAGTTCCGCTTCTGGGGGCCGCAGGCCTGGTTCACCCGCCTTCTCCTTGAGGGCGTCGTCGGCGAACCGAGGTACTTCATCAGCCTCAGCCAGATGGGTGTTCTTGCCGATCCGAGTGCGCAAATGCCGGCGTGGTTCGAATCTGCGGAGCAGGGCGGAAGTTGGTTCACCGGGGCGGGCGCCCACACGATCGACCAAGTACGGACGTCACT
Organism: Acidimicrobiaceae bacterium; assembly: GCA_003160635.1. Classification (GTDB taxonomy): domain Bacteria; phylum Actinomycetota; class Acidimicrobiia; order Acidimicrobiales; family RAAP-2; genus Bog-473. The sequence goes on from PMLV01000157.1 coordinate 8,642, forward strand.
CGGCGAGTTTGAACGAGTCTCAGCAAGCTTGCAGACCCTGAGTGGTCGCCCCGGAGCAACGGCCGATGACCTCTTCACGGTGACCTTCAGACTCCGCAATGGTGTCGAAGGTCTGATGCACGGGGCGTCCTCGGTGACGGGACCCCCCGTGAGGGCGAGCAAGGTGGTGGGGAGCAAGGGTGTCGTGTGGATGGACGGGTTCGAGGTGTGGTCCGATGACGGATCGGGAGCGCGCCATTGGCCACTTCCTCATGATCTGTCGGGCCCAGCCCCGGTTCCTCCTCCGGCCGAGCTGCTCAAGACCGAATACGAGAAGCTCCATTCTCTGGGTATTGATCTCGAGCCGTACACGCGGATCTACACGATCATGCGCGATCGCATTCTGGGTCGCGCCCTCGGCGATGGTCCGACTGCAGCGACGTTCGCCGACGGAGTCGCGTTACAGGCGGTCATTGACGCGGTCCGCCGCTCTGCGCGGGACCACTCCACCGTCGTCGTCGATGATCGTTGAGCACGCACGCAGGTCTGGTTGCGCAAAGCCGACGACGCGTCCGTGCCTGACAGGTGAGTTCGTGTCTCAGAAGTTCAGATAGGACGTAGCCGGTCCATTGATTCCGCCCAGTGTCTGCCATTCTTCAAAGCCGGTGATCGCAGCGAGGTCAGGATGCTTCGCCAGGACATCTGGATTCAAGGACCGAGTCCAGTTCTCCTGTCCACGAAGAAACGGGAGGTAGTACGTGGCGAATACGGCACGCCTTTTTTGATCCTTCGTCCGGTTGAGCCCCGTCGCATGGTGAAGGCGTCCATCGACAATAGCCATAGACCCGGCCGGGCCGATCAGTTGTTCTGGAGCTGAGGGTGCGAGGTCGTGAGGCGGGAAGGTTCCGAGTGTGTGACTTTTCGGGACGATGAGCGTCGCGCCGTTCTCTTTCGTGAAGTCGTCGAGGAACCATGCGACGTTTGTCGCCAATCGGTAGGGCCAAGGCTCGAGCAGGAATCCCTGGTCCGTATGGAGCCGCCCGATCTCCCGATCTCCCCCGGGAGCCGTGATATTGGCCGAAAGGTTACTCAGCAGGACGTCCGGGCCCAGTTGGCCGTGGACGAACTCGAGGGCGAGAAGATGAGTTGCCAATTGGACGAATTCCTCGCCACGGTTCAGGAGTGCCCAGACCCGCTGGTTCGACAGGCTCGGTCCGTACCGGCTTGCCCGGCCGGATGCATCATCCTCAGCAGCAGCTCGGTCCAGGGCGACTCGAATGGAGGCGAGCTGGTCAGGATCGAGGACGTCGGGGACGATGCAGTACCCGTTCTCCTCGATCTCCAGCAGGAGGCCCTCAACCTCTGCGGCGTGCTCGACATGGGTCACGGATGCACCCCCCTGAGTCAAGCGCCGATGATCAGGCGCTGTTCCTTCCGACCAGCCTAGGAGCGCCGTCGCCGGGGTGTCGAGTCGGTTCGATGCGGGCCGTTGACTCGACCCCGGGGGAGTGTGGGCCGAATGCCACCCGCAGCTTGCAGGTGAGGTCAGAGGTCGGGAGCCGTCTGGACGATCTCGTCGACGGGTCCACCGTTGATGTCCAGCAGCGCTCCGGTGACCCACGAGGCAGCCGGCGACGCGAGATAGACAGCTGCGAACGCGATGTCCTCTGGTGTCCCGAGACGTCGTAACCGGGTGTGATCGATGATGATCTGACGCATCTCGGGCGAGCGGCGCTCGAAGGCCTCCCGCAACCCGGGCGTCTCGACGGCTGCGGGCACAAGGGCGTTGACGCGGATCTTCGGGCCCAGATCCGCTGCCATGAGTCTGGTCAGCTGAGCCAGCGCGCCCTTGGCCGTGTGGTGGGCGAGGTTGCCTCGCGTCGACCGGTACGCACCTACAGACGTCATGTTGATCACCGACGCGCCAGGGCGTTGGAGCATGTATGGCAGAGCCAGGCGGGCCAGCTCGAACGGCACTGCGACCATAAGATGAAATGCACGCTGGAGGTCCTCGACGCGGGTGTCGACGAACACCGGCGAGCCTCCTGCACCCGCGTTGTTGACGAGCACGTCGATGGCGCCGAACTCCCTGACGGTGCCCTCGATGATCGGGCCCAGTTGATCGAGGTCGAACAGATCAGCGGCGATGGGAAGAGCATGGCCCCCCGCCGAGTTGATCTCGGACGCCACCGCATCGACCTCGGAACCTGTTCTCGCCGTAACGGCGACGCTGGCGCCGAAGTCAGCGAAGACGCGAGCGATCGAGGCGCCGATGCCGCGGCCACCGCCTGTGACGAGGGCCACCTTTCCCTCGAGAGAGAACGGATTCCGTAATTCAAGATCACTCATGGTGGCGACTACCTCCACGCCTCGCTCGTTCGTGCCGCCGTCTTCTCGCTCGCCCCGGGCTTAAGAGCCTGCAGGAACCCGCAGCTTCCCGCCCCAGGTCGGCGGGAGGACACTGACCATGCCGCCGTCGGCGAGCACATCACTGCCCGTGAGCAAGGACGCGGCGTCGGAGGTCACGAAGGAGATGACATTGGCGATCTCCTCGGGCGTCCCGCGCCGACCAAGAGGACTGCTTCTGATGATGTCAGCCATCACGGGCTGATTCGCTTCGAGGGCACGGTTCATCGGCGTGTCATTGATGCCAGGTGACACAGACATGATTCGAGCGCCGAGCGCGCCCCACTCTGCGGCCTTATGGCGAACCAGCCGGTGCACACCGCGCTTCGACATCTGATAAGCGAGGCTGGAATCATCCACGTCGAAGAAGCCGCTGAGTTTGTCGAAGAAGTCAGGTGCCAAGGGATCCTCGAGCACAGCGAAGAGCTCCGCGTTCTCTGGTACCAGGTATCCGGACTGTGATGCCACGCCGATGCCCACTGATCCCGGGCGCAGCAAGGGCTCGGCGGCACGAAAGACACGCGCCATGCCGATGAGGTTCACCTCGAAGATCTTCCGCCCTGGCGCCTGGCCTCCCGAGACGCCCGCTGTGACGACGACCGCAGCGAGGTCCTTGACCTTGGAGAACAGCTCGTCGATCTGCGACTGGTTGGTGACGTCGCATAGAAGGGTTTCCACGTCCCCCCCGAGTTCGGAGGCCACCTGTTGAACGCCTTCGAGGTTCCAGTCTGCAACGAGGAGCGGGCCTCGAGGTGCCAGCTGCCGCGCGACTGCGGCACCCATTCCCGAGGCAGCACCGATCACAACGTTCGTCATCAAATACTCCTTTTATGCCCACCGCTTGTTGACTACCGCGCAGCAGCGTCCCGAACGCCCTGCTGAGTAATGCGGTGCAGGATGGTACCATCGCCCGGCGCCCGGCGCACCTGGGTGTCTTTCCGACTCACCGGTCGGCGCCGTTGAGGATTCCCGGCTTGAGAAGTAGGGTGGGAAAGCAAGCACGCGGCGCACTTCGAAGGGCAGAGCATTCGTACGCAATTCAGATGCAGTCGAGTTTGAGGATAGGCCGATTACACAGAAGCTGCACATGCGTGACCTGAGTCCCGTCTTGGGCACAGAGGTCGAGGGCTTCGATCCACAATCCCAGGTCGACGATGAAACGTGGCACGTGTTGAGCCGCACGTTCGACGACCGTGGCGTTCTCGTTTTTCGAGGAATCGAGCTCGATGCTCCCATGCAGCACCGGATGGTGGAGCGGCTCCATGCGTCAGGCGCGTTGGCCGACTCCGAGAGAGCAGCCGCGGAAGGGTTCTCGTATGTCTCGAACACGGAGCCTGACGGGGGGTCACCGTACGGACGATTGCTGTTTCATTCCGACATGATGTGGTCCGACCTGGCGAACCAGGTCCCGTCCTTGTATGCGGTCCAGGCGGAGCAGCCCTCGACGCCGACAGTTTTCACGAGCACGACCTATGCATGGGACACGTTGCCTGACGACCTGCGGACACGGGTCGAAGATCTGCATGCACGCCATGAGAGCGGTCAACAGGGGCGTGGCGACAGCGAATATGAGAACGAGCTGATCCAGCCGCAGTGGGATCGCCTACGAGACACCGTCACGCCCATCGCGTACCCCCATCCGAGAACCGGGAAGACGATGCTCTATGTCTGCGAGCAGCAGACCCGCGAGGTCGTCGAATTGGCCAAGCGGGAGAGCAACGAGCTCCTCGACGCCCTCTTCGCGCATCTCTACAGGCCCGAGCTCCTGGTCGAGCACAAGTGGGAGACCGGTGACCTAGTGATATGGGACAACCAGGCCGTGCAGCACGGAAGGCCTTACGTGTTGGGCGACGGCCCAGCGCGCACTCTGAGAAAAATCCATGCGCCCGCAGATCTGGCGCAGCGCATCGGTGCTTTACCCGCCTACGCTAGGTGACCATGCGAGTTCTCGAGGTCGGTGTCGATGGCGAAGGGCGTTCGTGTCTCTCCGAGGTACGTGACGTTTCTTCCACGGCGATCGAAGGTCTGCCCGGATCGGCGATGGCATCTCTCTTCACCACGACGGAATGCCCCCCACCTCCGTGTCCGCCTGGACTCGGAACGTTCACGGAGGGTCGCCTGGGACCCGGTCTGGTCTCGTGGTACATCGTGGAGCACGCACAAAGAAGCACCGCTCCCGACGAGCACACGGCGGCGACGGCGCTGCACTGGCGGAACGCCATCGATCTCGTTTTCATCTTGGAGGGAGGAGGCCAGATGATGCTGGGTGACGGGTCACATCCGGTCAGTGCCGGTGACTGCATCATCATGGCGGGAAGTGACCACGGATTGCGGCCCAACCCCGAGGGTTGCCGCTTGATGGCATTCGCCATCGGGACCCCACCCGCTTGAGCAGGCCGAGTTCCCGAGGCGCCGGACCTCCGCTTCGCTGATCGTCCGGCGTTACGGATCAGTTTGCCGAAGGACTTAGTGATACCCTCTTGCGTCGAGATGGCGTTCGATCTGTACGTCGGAAGCGCTTTGGGGATCGCCACGCCGACTCCTTACGCAAGGAGGGGTGCGCATGACGATCGCAACCAACCGTGAGGTCTACTACGACCCCTACGATGCCGCTATCTATGTGGATCCTTATCCGGTCTACGCTCGCCTGCGCGACGAGGCGCCGCTCTACTACAACGAACGGTATGATTTCTATGCGGTGAGCAGGTTCGCCGAAACAGAGCGTGGCCTGGTCGACCGCGAGACATTCCTTTCGAGTCGGGGCAACATCCTCGAGATCACCAGGGCCGTGATCGAAGGACGCCACCAGATACCACCCGGCACCCTGATCCACGAGGACCCGCCGACCCATAGCATCCACCGTGCCCTGTTGTCACGCTTGTTCACCCCGAAGCAGATGAGGCTGCTCGAGCCGCAGGTGCGCGACTTCTGTGTCCGTCTCCTCGATCGCTTCGTGGGGGCCGAGAAGTTCGACTTCGTCCTCGATCTCGGCCTGCAGATCCCGATGATGGTCATCTCGATGCTGCTCGGCATCCCGGAGAACGACCAAGAGGCGATCCGTGATTACTTCGAGAGGTCGATGCGGAGCGAGCCGGGAAAGCCCTTGGATGTTGGCGCAGGTTTCTCGAGTGACATGTTCGCCGACTACATCGACTGGCGCTACGAACATCCAGCGGATGATGTGATGACGGTGCTGTTGAGCGCGGAATTCGAGGACGAGGGCGGGGTCGTTCGTCGATTGACCCGTGGCGAGGTGCTCACCTTCGTCATGGTGCTGGCCGGAGCCGGCAACGAGACGACGAACCGCCTCCTTGGTTGGACCGGCAAACTTCTCGGCGAGCACCCCGAACAGCGGAGAGCAGTCGTTGAGGATCGCTCGCTCATTCCTCGCGCGATTGAGGAGGTTTTGCGCTTCGAGCCGATCGCTCAGATCGTCGGAAGGTACGTCGCACACGATGTCACTCTCTACGGGGAGGCCCTTCCGGAAGGCAGTATCGTTCTCTTCTTGCCCGGGGCGGCGAACCGCGACGAGCGCGTCTTCCCCGACGCGGATCGATTCGACATACATCGAGAGATGAAGCACCACTTGGGATTCGGATACGGCCCTCACTTCTGCCTTGGCGCGTCGTTGGCGCGCCTCGAAGCTCGTGTCGCAATTGAAGAAGTCCTCAACCGCTTCCCGGATTGGGAGGTCGATCATGACAACGAGGTCTTCCGCATGATTTCGATTCAGGGACGAGGGTGGGACTCGATGCCGGTGGTCCTCGGGTAGCTGCACGAATCGGGTCCAAGTGACGACCGTGTCGTCGAACACTATGAGGTGGTGTCGTATGGGCAAGGCACGAGCGGAAACGGTGATCGCAAGGCCGGCGGATGTGATCTGGGAAAGAGTCTGTGATTTCGGGGACCTCAGCTGGTATCCCGGTGTCGAGTCGTGCACGCTCAGCGGCGACGACCGAATCGTCCGCAGGATCGGGATGAAGCTGGACATCGTCGAACGCCAACTCGATCACGATCACGAAGGCCGGACCTACGGTTACCGCCTGACCGATTTGAACGGTGAGAGTCAGCTCCGAAGGGGGGACGGCGAGGTCATCGACGTGGCGGAATTGGTCGGCCACGTCCGGGCGACACTGACGGTGATTCCAGCCGACGAGGCTACCTCGCGGGTGACCTACGACGTCGAGGCCCCTGATCAGTTTCTCGATGGGATTCGACACGGTTACCAAGAGGCCGTCGATCACCTCAAAGGCCTGCTCGAGCACGACGGCGAGGGCTCCTGAGCCAGGGGATCACACCCCTCTGCCGACCTGCGATGTCTCGAACGACCGTCCGAACTCGGCCGCTCCATTCGGGCGCCTGCAGTTCCATTCCGACATGATGTGGTCGGATCGTCCGTGTGAAGTGATCTGCTCTACGGAGTGGATGTTGAAGAGCCAGCGACGCCGACGATGTTCACGAGTGCGGTGAGCGCATGGGCGAGACTGCCAGGTCCGCTACGCGCACGCGTCGATGGCCGCAATGCCGTCCACACCGCGGGGCAATGTCGACGACGTTCTGATCTCAGAGGTCGAGCAACCTCCCTCGACGGTCATGCCGCTCTGCCTCGTCCACCCGAGAACCGGAGAGACGATCCTCAATGCCTGCGAGCAGATGACGCAGGAGATCGCGGGACTTCCTCCCGATGAGAGCGAAGAGGTACTCGGCGAAGTGTTTGCCCACCTCTACGATCCCGAAAAATTGCTGAACCACGAGTGGCACAATCGTGATCTCGTCGTGTGGGACAACCTCGCCCTTCAGCATGCGAGGCCCAACGTCGCAGCCGACGGGCCGAGACGGACATTACGCAAAGTGGCCAGCTTCACCCCGGCCCTCTCCGAACAGGAGCGACCGGTCCACGGCACAGCCGTGTGAGCGATTCGAGGGTTTGAAAGCGGGATCATTGGTAGGCTCTGTCCCGGACGGAGCGACGGAGACCGCTGAGAGGGAGAGGGTTCATCGATGGGGGTTCAGACCGCAACTGGACTGATAGAGACCGATGCCTTGGGCTTCACGCTGATGCATGAGCATGTGTTCACGTCCACCCCGGGTCTGAAGGAGGCGTACCCGCAAATCTTCGATCGGGCGGCAGTCATCGACCAGATCGTTGGATACCTGACCGATGCCAAGGAGCACGGTGTGTCGACCGTGGTGGAACCGACCCCGTTCGACATGGGTCGCGACGTTGAGATCGTTGCCGAGGCTTCGCGCCGCAGCGGGGTGAACGTCGTGGTCTCGACGGGGTTTTTTGACGTTCCGAAATACTTCCTCGCGACGAAGTCGGTGGACGAGGCCGTCGACATCCTCGAGCGGGACATCGTCGAGGGAGTTGGTCATTCGGGCATCCGGGTCGGGATGATCAAGGCTCGGATCGAAGAGTCGCTCAACGGGGAGTACGAGTACGCGTTGCGCGTGTGTGCAAGGCTTCAACGGCGCTCGGGGCTGCCTGTGACGGTGCACACCTCCTCGTCGCCTCACAGGACTGGTGAGCTTGCCTGTTCGGTCTTCGAAGAGGAGGGAGTCGATCCTGGCCGCGTGGTCATCGGCCACGCGGGAGATTCGACGAACCTCCAGTACCTGCATGGGATCCTCGACCGAGGTTTCGTGATCGGGATGGACCGCTTCGGCTTGGGTACCCTCCTCAGCATTGACGAGCGTGTCGGTGTCGTGGCGTCCCTCTGTGAAGAAGGGTATGCCGGGCAAATGATCCTCTCCCATGACTGCCCCTGCTATGCAGAGATACTCACCCCCGAGGTCTTCGCATCAATCGGCGGGGGCGAATCTTGGAAGCTGACCACCGTCCCTGAGGTGGTACTCCCCGCACTTCGAGCAGCGGGGGTCGCCGACAAGGCGATCGATGAAATGACCCGTGAGGTTCCCGCTCGCCTCCTCGATCGTGAAGCTCGATCGGGCTCTCGGCTGAGAGGAGAGTCAGTGACAGCCGGTGGGCGAAACGTGGTGGCCGATGAGCTTGCCATTCGCAACCTGATCAGTGGATTGGCGCAGCTGGCTGACGACGGCGAAGTCGAGGAGTACGCCGAACTGGTGGAAGAGGGCGCCGTCATTGACACGGGAAACAGCCAGCGACGTGGCCGCGCCCAAATCCTGGAAGTGGCGCGCGACAGGGTGAAGTCGGGCATGAGTGGACGGGGCACATCCCGCCACGTCGTGACCACCACCACCGTGCGGGTCGTTGACGATACGTCGGCCACGGCCCGGTCATATTTTCTCTTCATTCGTGACACCACGACGAATCCGACGGTGCAGTACGTGGGTCGGTACCACGACGAGTTCCGCTACGCCGATGGGTCGTGGCGATTGGCCCGTCGGAAGGTACATGTGGGTTGATTGGGGACCACGGAGGCGCCAGCCGGGTGTGACCCCTGGTCTTGAAGTGGACAGGATGGGAGGGTTGCGGGATGACGCCGACAAGGTCAGGGTTTGATTTGGTCATTCGGGGCGGCATCGTCGTTGACGGTTCCGGAGCGCCCGGGTTTCGGGAGACGTCGCGGTGGTTGGCGACCGCATTGTGGCTGTCGGTGACGTCGACGCTGATGGGCGCGAGGAGGTCGACGCCGAGGGTCTTGCGGGTTCACCTTGGCGCCGGCGAGGCCGGACGAACGGGCACTGGTGGTTCGTAATCTCGAGCGTGCGGAAGATATCGCCCCGGAGGCCATGGCAGAAGGCGTGACGTAGACTTGGGCAACGTTCGCCGAGTACCTCGATGCGGTCGACGTGCTTCAAAAGGGTGTCAATTGCACAGCATCGATCGGTCATTTGGCGTTACGCACGTGGGCCATGGGGGAGCGTGCGCGGCTTTCGACGGGAGTGGGAACACACGTGGTCTCGGAGTTGAGACGCGGGCCTACACCGTCGAGGAATTGAGCGGATGGTTGGGAACCCGTGGAATGCGGACGCTCGCATGGTATGGCGTCGGGTTCTTCGCCGATTGGTGGCATCCCTTCGACTCCGTGGCCGAGGAGGACCAGGACCTCCTCGAGGTGGAACTCCAAGCGAGCCGGCGTGACCCTACCGACAGCTCGGCCGCATGTTTCACCTCGTGGGGGTTCGGGAGCCGAGGGAGTAGTCCGACCCGCTCAGAGGTACCCTCCACCGCAAGGTCTTTGCTGGTTGTGTCCGATGTCCGGTGTTAACGTGAAATCCACGTCGATCCGGGGTCGCGGATCGGCGTTCGACGCGGAGGGGTGAACAACGTGAGCCAGCAGATGGTCCAGTCGTTGCATGAGGAAGCGGTCGCCCATGCCACCCTCGCCGAACGGTCGGGTGAGTTGATGTGGCGTCACATCGAGACGGAGTACACGCAGGACGTCGACAAGATTGCCGCCACGCTTGCCACCCAGGCCCCCCTTGCCTGGACTCTCGCTCGTGAGGCCGACGATGCGGGCGCGTTCCACTTCCTCACGGGCACATCCGTCGAGACAATCCGCGATCAGTACGCGGTGCTGCGCAAGGAGATCGAGATCAACCGCTGGCGCGCGCTCCTCGAGCTTCGGCAGGGCTGGTACACCGTGACCCAGGGCGTGTGCACCTTGACCGTCGTCGCGAATGGCTACATCAGCGACGGCGAGACGGTGACGTTGTTCCCGGTCGGCACCGACGGCGTGCTCGGTGAACTCCAGGTCGGCATCGTGGGCCGTCGCGCCAATGGTCTGCTGCCCGTCGACGATCCCGACCTGCCGCGTCTGCGCCTCGCTGCGCTTGCCGCCCATGAGGAGTACCTGGCGGCGCTACGCGCCGAGGACGTCGGCGGAATCGTCGCGGCGCACGCGCCGCACGCAGCGATGGCGACCCGTAGTTACCTCTCCGACGAGTCGATTCTCATGAACGTGAATGGTGAGGCGGAGATCCGCGGATACTTCTCAGCCTTCTTCGAACGGTACCGCGTCCGCGACGTCCGCCTGGTGAACCGGATCATCGAGCGGTGGTACGTCTTCGACGAGCTCCACTGGATCGTGGAGGAACGGGGAGACGCGAATCGGACCCTCGAATACTGCACGGCGGAGCTTGCCCCGTTCGACTCCGACGGCAGGTACTGGGTGCGCACCGGCGCGGGGACCGATCCGATCGAGGGCTGACGTGTCCTCGCCCGAGCGCGCCGGGGACGGCGCAGGGGTGCGTTTCCTCGACGACGTCCGGGTGCTCGAGATCGCAAGTCTCGCCCCGACCCAGCTCGGGATGCACCTTGCCGACCTCGGCGCCGAGGTGATCAAGATCGAGCCGCCCCGGCGGGGCGACGCCACGCGTCTGATCGCCAAGCAACCCGGATTCGACGACTCTGGTCTGCATCGCCGCTGGAATCGGGGGAAGCGCAGCGTGGCGATCGACACGTCGACCGCCGAAGGGGTCTCACTCCTGCGCCGGCTCGTACCCCGCGTGGACATACTGATTGAGGGCCTGCGCCCTGGCACTCTCGAGCGCATCGGACTGGGGTGGTCGGAGCTGACCGCCTTGCGGCCGGACCTGGTCATGGCTTCGCTTTCAGGCTATGGACAGTCGGGTCCGTACCGCGACATGCCGAGCCACGGTATTGCCTTCGACGCGATCTCCGGGTTGGCCGCGGTCGAGGAGGACGATGGCCGGCCCCGCGTGGCCACACGCCACGTGTACTACGGGTCTCTCCTGGCACCTCTGTTCGGCGCGACGGCAACTCTTGCCGCCTTGTCGTGGAGCCGCCGCACGGGGCGATCGGTGTTGCTCGACGTCGCGCAGGCTGATGCCGCGTCGTTCGCCAACATTGGGATCGAGGACGTTGCCGCGGCGCGAGGTGCGGCCGTGGCGGGCACCGCGGAGATCCCTCGGCCCGCACCACCGCACGCTGACGGGGAGGCTCGGTCCACGACCCAGGCTTATCGCACCCGCGACGGGCGTTTGCTTATGCTCATGGCCCTGGAACGGAAGTTCTTCGTGCGCCTCGCCGAGGCTATCGGACGCTCCGACCTCGTCGGACGTGTCCCCGAGGACCAGTACATCGTCCAGGGGGACAAGGAGATCGACGACGCAGTGGCTGCGGCCATCGCATCCGAAGATCTCCTTCATTGGATGCGCGTCTTCGCCGATGCGGACGTCCCCGTTGTGCCGATCAATCGGACCGAGACGGCGGTCGACGACCCGCAGCTGGCAAGCCGGATCACGTGGTTGCCGGCCGCCCAGGGCACCGTCACAATGAAGTCGCCGGTGCGCAGCGATCCGTGCATCGTGGCGCCGGACCCCTCACCGGCGGTGGGTCAGGACACCGCAGCCGTGCTGAGCGAACTCGGGATCGGTGCGGCTGAGATCGAGCGATTGGCGGCGGCTGGCGTCGTTCGGCTCGCCCGTGAAGACTGAGTCCCAGTTTCAACGAGAGACCAGTTTCAACGAGAGAGGAGTATCAAAATGCAGAAGCGACACGCGGAGACGGTCATCGACAAGCCGGCCGATGTGGTCTGGGCCCGAGTCCGCGATTTCGGCGACATCACGTGGATCCCGAATACCGAGTCGTGCGTCCTCGAGGGTGACGAACGGAGGGTCTCGAAGGAAGCGTGGGATTTCGATCTCGTGCAGCGACTCGTCAACCACGATGACGCGGCGCGTACCTACAGCTACTCGCTGGCCCATCCGCTCGATTTCTCGGTGTTCTTCGGGCCTGACCATATGGTGAACGTGATCGACGGCACCATCGCGGTCATCCCCCAGGGAGACTCGGCCTCGCTGGTGACCTGGGACATCGAGACGGAGGATTTCATGATCGAGGGCACACACAAGGAATACCAAGCAGCCCTGGAAAGTCTGAAGGCCCAGCTCGGGGGATGACCTCTTAGTCCCGTAGCTCCGCGAGAATCTCGGCGGTGTGCTCGCCGAGCAATGGGGCGCGCCGGATTCCGGTGGGTATCTGCTCTCCGCTGAACGGGATACCCGGGTAGGTGATGGAGCGGCCCAGCTCTGAGTGGTCGACCTGGACCGGGTAGCCCCGCGCCCGGAAGTGCTCGTTCTCGAGGACCTCATCGGCCGACCACACTGCGCCGCACGGTATCCCGCGACGTTGGGCCTCGGAGAAGAATTCCGTCGCTGAGAGCTTTGAAGCAATGAAGCAGATGGCTTCTCGACCCGCGCCGTAGATCGCGGTTGCCTCAACATCGGTGCCGAGGACCTTCATTGAGACGCCGCCGCGGTCAATGCCCATTTGAAGAAAGAACGCCTCGGGAAACTCCTCTTCGATCCCGAGCTCGCGCAGCCATTCGAGCGCGACATGGAAGTTGGCAGCGCTCGTCAGAGCGAGCGGTGTGGTGACGTAGCGGCCGTCACCAGCGGGTTCTTGGATCCCCATCGTGGGATGCGCGCTCGCGTGCCGGCCAGTCTGACGCTGGAGGGTCGAGCGGGCGAAGAGCCAATCCACCGAGCTGACCTCGGTGGTCACGTTGTTGGCGGCGTGCATGCTCACGTCGACATGCTGACCGATCCCGGTGAGGTCCCGATGGACGAGTGCAGTCAGCGCTCCGAGCATGGCGAACGCGCTTGCGGTGTGATGCGCGTGCCCGCCGCTTGGTCGGATGGGGGCAATCGCATGGTCGTCGTAGCCGCAGTTCCACACAGCGCCGCCGCCGGCGAGCAGTGTGAGGTCGGTGGTGGGCTCGTGGTACTGCGGGAGCATGCGGCCGAAGGGCGTCACCGACACCCAGATCACCTCAGGCTGGTCAGCTCTGGTCTGCAAGTGGTCAATGCCGAGCCTGTCGAGCACGCCCGGGTCCTCGGCCTCGATCACGATGTCCGCGCCGCGCGCCAGAGCGCGGAAGGTATCGCGACCCTCGCTAGTGTCGAGGTCGAGCACGATGCTGCGCTTCGAGGTGTTGTAGTTCCACCACCAAAGGCAGCGGTCGGGGTCGGGAACGTCATCCACGAACGGTCCGTAACGACGTGACGCGTGACCGCCGGGTGGCTCCACGACGACAACGTCGGCGCCGAGGTCACCGAGCAGTTTGCCCGCATAGGCCGCGCGGTCGCTGGCGAGCTCCACGACCCGCACACCCTCGAGGATCGCTCTGATGGGTTCGGGGTGCACGTCTGAGGGTTCTTGGGCCATGTCAGATCACCCCTTGGGCGCGGAGCTCGGCGATCTCGTCGTCGCAGAGGCCAAGCAGCTCCCCGTACACGTAGTCGTTGTCGGCCCCGAGGCAGGGCCCACCGTGAGCGATGGACCAGTCCGTTTCCGATAGGTGGATTGGGATGCCCTCGACCCGGGTATCGCCGATCTCCTCGTGGTGCACTTTCGGCCAGAGGTTCCACTCCGAGGTCCGCGGGTCGTGCTCGATGCGGTCCTCGGGCATCGCGACCTGGGCTACGGGTACGCCTGCCTTCCGCAGGACATCCTCGGTCTTTGAGCGCTCCTGCCTGGTGGTCCACTCTTCGAGCCTGCGGTCGATATCTTCGCGCCGCGCCTGCCGCCCAGCGAACGTTGTCAACTGTGGGTCGAGCGCCCACGACTCACCGACAATCTCGGCCAACCGGTGCCAGTCGTCATCGTCCCGGCAGGCGATTGCGACCCAGGAGTCATCGCCCGCCGCCGCGTACACGCCATGGGGGACCATTGAGGGGAAGTTTTCCGTGTTGGAGTTCGGGCGGCCGTTGCGACGCATGGGACGCCCGTTGACGATGGCGTCGAGCAGCTCTGGACCCGCGAGTCCGATTCCGGCCTCCACGCAGGCGAAGTCGATCCACTGCCCCTTTCCGGTCCGGTTTCGGGCAACCAGGCCCGATAGCACCGCTGTGGCCATGAGGTACGCACCGAGGTGATCCATGTAGGCGAAGCCCCATCCCGCGGGCGGCATGTCGGGCAAGCCCGAGTTGAAGCTGAGGCCACTGCAGGCCTGTACGACCTGACCGACGGACTTAAAGTTCGAGTAGGGGCCCGTCTTGCCGAAGCCGCTGTTCGACACGTAGATAATCCGGTCGTTGATCTCGTGGAGCCGATCCCAACCGAAGCCGAGCCGTTCCATGACGTGTGCTGAGAAGTTCTCGGTGACGACGTCCGAGACCTCTATGAGCTGGGACAGCAGCTCCTTGCCCCGCTCGCTCTTGAGGTCGAGGGTCACGCCGAGCTTCTCGACGTTGTGGTTGTTGAAATTGCCTCCGAGGTTGATCCCCTGGCGGCCGTCGGGCGTCCTGCCCCCTCTTAGGAAGTCCCACCGCGGCTTGTCCGTCAGGGGCTCCTCGACCCGGATCACCTGGGCACCGAAGGCCGCCAGGAAGCGGGTCGCGCCCGCCCCCGCCAGGAGACCCGTCAGATCGCAGATCCTCACATGTGACAGCGCCGTCGACCGCACGCTGCCGACGGCGGTGTCGGATGTACTTACTGCACCCGTCATCTCCCGTCCCCCGCGTTTCCCTTGGATCCTCTGCGTCTGATTATTGGCTCCCGACACCCTACTGATATCACGGATTGCGCCTCCAGTGCGCATCTTCAGGCCGCTCCCCAAGTTCGCCCTGACTGTCCCGGTGCGACTCGCGGGACCCCGGTCAGGATTGCCGGACCTTGCGGCGAGGGCTCGCTTGTGAAGGAGGAGGCGCGACTTGTTTTCGTGTCGGTACACTTCAACGACAGTTCGTTTTGGTATCGGGGGACAGGGAAATGGATGACATCGAAGCCATCAAGACGGTGAAAGCCACGTACGGGCGAGCCGCGGACACGAGGAACTGGGACCTACTGCGAACGACGATCACCGAGGACTTCACGTGTGATACTGGCGCCGGCCCGACCGTCGGTGCCGACGCGTTCATGGAGCGAGTGCGGTCGAATCCTCCAGAAATCACCACAGCACATCACGCGTTGATGCCTGAGATCGAGCTGACCTCGCCGTCGACCGCAACAGGGATATGGGCGGTGCACATGATGGCGCGCTTTGCCGATGGACGCGCGACCGACGGTTTCGGCCACTATTTCGACACGTACGAGAAGGTTGACGGATCCTGGCGCTTGACGAGTCTCCGACTGGAGTGGCTCGTCGGCAGGGGACGAGGTCAACCTGATTGACCCTTGCGACCTGGGCTCACCTCGCCAGCTTCTGCGAGGTTCAGGGCTTCTGACTGCTAGGCGGCGTGGGCGGCCGCGATCGCATGTGACACCGTGTGGCCGAGGCTGTTCGCAGGAAGCTCCTCCGTTTGCACAGCTTCGGCGATCTCGTCCACCGTGGGACCGATCCGGTCCGCGAGGGGCTGCAGCTTGTCGAGATCGAAGCCATACACGCTTGCGGCGTTGGTGCCGAGGATCTTGCGCGCCTCGTCCTCGGGAAGGCCGGAGAACAACAGACGCATCGCGAGCTTCGAGTAGGGGAAGCTTCCCTCGTGGTGGGGATAGTCATTGCCCCACATGATCTGATCGACGCCCACGTCGTAGCGGGCGTCCACGTCGATGGGCATCATCAGTGAGGCCCCGACGTGGCAGTTACGGCGGAAGTACTCCGAAGGGGTCAGTTTCAGCCCTTCAACGGCACGGTGGTAGAGCGGGTACGCCGTGGTCCCCTTGGTCTTGCCCATTGAGACTTCAATGTCCAGTTTCCGGAGCTCGTTCGCGATCCACGCGCAGCCCGTCTCGGTGAAGACGAACTGCAGGTCGGGATAACGTTCGAACACTCCGGCGAACATCAGGTGTCCGAGCCCCCGCTGGAAGAACAGGTGCGTCTCGCGCGCCCCCACGGCGACGACGGCCGGCCCGCTGTCCTCCGTCTCAGGTGGGCCCACCGCGATGGAGTGTCGATGGACTGGAATGGCAAGTTGCTCGCACGCCGCCCAGAACGGGTCGAGACGGCGCTCGTAGAGATTCTGCAAATGGCTGATGTGGTCGCCAGGGATCAGGATCCCAGCGAGCCCGGCCTCCTTCGCCCAACGCGCATCGGCGATCGCTTCGTCGATGTCGGTGAAGAAGACTTGCCCCAGCCCCGCCCGTCGACCCGGTGCCTGCGCGCAGAAGTCGACTATCCATCGGTTGTGGGCTTGCACACCAGCGCGACGATAGCGGTACTCCTCTGACGTTGCCGGTGCGGGCGCCGTCACGGGGCCGGAGGGGTAGAAGGGAGGGACCGTGTTGGGGAAAAGCACCTCGGCACAGATCCCCTCGGCTTCGAGATGCTTCAGCCGACTGTCACTGTCCCAGTTGTAGAACGAGGAGGCGGACGCGACGCCGATGCGGATGTTTGGATCGTCGGTGTCGGCGAGCTCTTTGTCGTACTCGGCCCAGGGTTCCGTAAAGCCCTCCGCCCATGCATCGAATTCGTCGTGGAACTCGCGTGCCAGGTATGGCTTGTAGTCCCTCAGATCGGCACCGGCGTGCCCGTCCGAGGAGATCACGACATAGCGATCTGAGGTCGACTCGGTCATGGCAAGTTCCCTTCACTCGCGCCACCAGGCGGAATTCCATCCTAATGCTTGGTCAGCCAGTCCTGGTCGGCCGTGCACGGGTTCCCTGTGCAGCTGCCCTTTTCCTGACCATCGCCGAGGCGAAGTGTGGCGCGGGCGACGGTCGCTCTCCGTCCAGGCCAGGCCGGTTTCTTCTGCGTAGTCGGGCGTCCAGAGGCCCCTACGTCTCGACGAGCGGCAGCCATCGACCCATTCCTGAGTTGCTGAATCGCAGATCCTTGTCGCCCCGGTGACTATTGGGATGCCCGCTTCGCTCCCTCCACGAGCGACCCGAACTTTGCCCATGCAATGTTCGCTTCGACCTGGGAAGCACCGACGAACGTGCCGAACCCGCAGTCAGCGCCCGCCACGACACGGTGTCGCCCGACGACGCTGATGTAGCGATCGAGGCGTTGCGCTGCGAGGTCAGGGTGTTCGATGTAATCGCTGGTGGAATCGATCACGCTAGGAATGAGGTATTTGTCCTCGGGAGGGTCAACAGGCTCGAACACGGCCCACTCATGTGCATGGCGTGGGTTGGATGCTTCCAGCGCGATCCCTGCGGGAGCCGTCCGCAAGACGATGTCGATAACCTGCTCAGGGCGATGTCCTTGTGATGCGGCCCTTCGTAGTTGCCCCAGCACACGTCCATGCGGAGCCTGTCCGAAGGAATCCCCCACACGGCGGCATTGAGAGCCTCAACGTTGAGTTCTGCTTCGCGGAGGAATTCGTCATCGCTGGCCCTCGAGAACTGCATGGCGACCCATGCCCAGATCCGGGCAATCGAGCTGAAGGATGAACCCAGCCTCCACGATCGCCTGGTACTCGGGTCGAAGTCCACGAGTGCCGAGAGGTAGTCCTCCCTGGTCGGGTAGTAGTCGTTCCGAAAGAACACGGACACGACACCTGGAGACGCCGCCGACATGAAGCAATGTGACGCGTCGCCTCCGGTTGCGTCGAGCAAGTGCTCGATGTCACGCTGTTCCGCGTCAGGATCCTTGACCCCATGACGCCGTTCACCACTTGCGGGTCGATTTCTCCCCATTGCCCTGATAACGGTTCTCGGGTACCATCCGTCACTTGGGATTGAATACTCGTCCAGCAATTGGTGCTGATAAGTGTCCAACCGACGAAAATCGACATGGTTGGACAGTCTTCGGCGCAAGGTCCTCCTCAGAGTCGGTTGCCGCCACGGTCCCGTCAACCGTCAAGTGTCGTGCGGCGAGCCATCCATGGATCCTGCACTTTCCGAGCATCAATCTCCGTATGTCCGAGCCTGCGTATATCCGAGCACCATCGGCACTGAAGTGGGATCGGACGTTGGTGCAGACACGATAGCTTTCTCGGATGCGCTATCGAATCCTTGGTACGACCGGAGTAACGGTGAGTGAGCTGTGTCTCGGCGCAATGATGTTCGGTGTTTGGGGGAACCCCGATCACGACGACGCGCTGAAGATCATCGACCGAGCACTAGATGCCGGGATCAACTTTATTGACACAGCGGATGTGTATTCGGGTGGTGAATCCGAGGAAATCGTCGGAAAGGCGATCGCTGGACGGCGCGATGAATTGGTGATCGCCACGAAGGTGAACATGGCGATGGGGGAAGGCGCGAATATGCGCGGGAATTCGCGGCGCTGGATCGTCAAGGAATGCGAAAACAGCCTTCGGAGGCTGGGCACTGAGTACATCGACCTCTATCAGATCCATCGCCCAGATTTGAATACGGACATCGACGAGACCCTCGGTGCGCTCACTGATCTCGTTAGGCAGGGGAAGGTGCGATATGTCGGGTCTTCAACCTTTCCGCCCTCCCAGATCGTCGAGGCCCAATGGACGGCCGAAAGACGCGGCCGAGAACGCTTCGTCTCTGAACAACCGCCGTACTCCGTCTTGGTACGCGGCATCGAATCCGAAACGCTTCCGATTTGCCAGAAGTACAACATTGGTGTGATCCCATGGAGCCCCTTGGGAGGAGGTTGGCTGAGTGGGAAGTGGCGGAAGGGAGTGGGTGACATCGGCAGCCGTCGTGCGGATCGGGTGCCCGGTCGCTATGACCTGTCAACGCCGGGAAATCAGGCAAAACTTGATGCCGCGGATGCACTAGGAAGGCTCGCAGACGAATCCGGTTTGACATTGATCCACATGGCCTTGGCGTTCGTGCTGCTTCATCCGGCAGTTACGTCGGCGATCATAGGACCCCGTACCATGGAGCATCTCGAGGGCCAATTGGGAGCGACCGATATCCGAATTGGGGAGGACATTCTCGACCGCATCGACGAGATCGTTCCCCCAGGGTCCAACTTCTCATGGAGCGATGCGGGCTATGTGCCCCCAGCGATCTCGGATGCCAAGACCCGGCGCCGTCAAGGTTGAGGGGCTTGTTAGTGATGCTGAGGTTGACTTACCCATCGCCAACAGCATCCGACTCGTTTGAACAAACCGACACAAGAGCCCCAGATTCCGTACGTTACGTTGGCGGTGAACCGCACGTCGCCTTCGGTGGTATTTTCTACGGTTCGGGAACATAAGAGTTCCTCGGCTGGGGCGAACACAGCGGCACCCGGAGGGATTCCAGAAGAAGGGACGATCGTTTCGTGACGCTTGCAGAGACCGAGGTCTACTACGACCCATTCGACAACGAGATCGCCATCGATCCCTATCCGGTCTACCAAAGACTGCGTGACGAAGCTCCCGTGTATTACAACGAAGAGCGGGACTTCTATGCGTTCAGCCGCTACGCCGACGTGGAGCGCGGATTGTCCGACCGCGAAACTTTTATTTCTGGCCTGGGTTCCACCTATGAATTCATCCAAGCCGTCAAAGCCGGGGCCGAAATTCCAGCCGGTCTATTCATCTTTGAAGATCCACCGCAGCACACCGTCCATCGGTCCCTGGTGTCGCGGCTCTTCACACCTCGGCGAGTTACCTCTCTCGAACCCCAAATCAGGGATTTCTGCGCACGTGCCCTGGATCCACATATCGGCGTTGGACGCTTCGACTTCGTGAGGAATTTGGGTGATCAAATGCCGATGCGTGTGATCGGCATGCTTCTGGGCATTCCCGACGATGACCAGGACTCGATCCGGGACCAGCAACGCGAGAGGACGGACGACGAGGAGACCGTTGCCGACATCGATGATTTCATCGAACATTCCAGCCGAGTCTTTAGTGACTACATTGACTGGAGAGCGGAGCACCCATCCGATGACATCATGAGTCAATTGTTGAGCGCGGAGATCCAAGACGAGAAGGGTGTGACACGTCGACTAGGTCGCGACGAGATCCTCACGTACGTAAGCCTTATAAATGGAGCCGGGACCGATACCACCCGACGCCTGATCGGCTGGGCGGGCAAGGTCCTGGCGGAGCACCCCGATCAGCGGCGCCTCCTCGTCGAGAACCCGGGCCTGATCTCAAATGCCGTCGACGAGCTCTTGCGGTTTGAACCCCCTAGCTACAACGTCGCGCGTCAGGCCGCACAGGATGTCGAGGTGCACGGGCGTATGATCCCGAAGGGAAGCGTGATCATGTGTTTGCCGGGCGCGGCCAACCGAGACGAGCGGCGCTTCGCGGACCCAGACGCGTTCGATGTAAGTCGCGAGGTGGGTCAGATCATGACGTTCGGATTCGGAGCGCACTTCTGTCTTGGCGCAGCACTTGCCCGAATGGAAGGGCGAATAGCACTCGAGGAGGTGCTCAAAAGGTTCCCCGATTGGGAGGTGGACTGGGATAACGCAGAGATGGCGATTACAGGAGCGGATCTTCGCGGTTGGAAGAGCCTTCCCGTTTTCACCGACCGGAGTTAGCGCACCCGTAATCTGACTGTACCTCAGGCGGTGCGAGCCTGGATTGGATTAGGTTGAACTGAATGCCGGATACGTGGGCACCACTGGCCGACCGGTTCTTCGAGTACTACGAATCGGTACAGGGTCATGTCCGCACGCACCTGATCGATCACAACCTACGCAATCACCTGCCACCGCCGCCGGCCGATCTCGTGGATGTGGGCGGCGGTGCCGGACATCAGGCCTTGCCGTTGGCACGTGACGGCTATCGGATCACAATCGTCGAACCCTCGGAGGAGATGCTCCGACGTGCCTCCGACTTGCTGGCAGCCGAACCGACGGAGGTCAGGAAACGGGTGACGTTGGTGCGAGCCGATGGAGAAAATGCTGTCTCGGCGGTGGAAGGCAGGCGCTTTGCTGGGGTCATGTGTCACGCGGTGCTGCAATACATCGAGGACCCATCAGTATTGCTCTCGGCTCTGGCGGAGTTGGCCGAAGACGGTGGGATCGTTTCCCTAGTTGTCAAGAATCAGTCAGCGCTCGTCATGCCGCCCGCTTTGGCAGGGCGGTGGAGTGAGGCACTTTCGGCATTCGATCGGACGCAGAATACGTGTGGTCTCGGTGTCGCCACTCGGGCTGACACCGTCGAAGAATTAGGCAGGTGGCTGGCACAGCGAGAAGTAAGGACTTCCGCCTGGTACGGGGTTGGATTCTTCACCGACTGGTGGAGTTCCTTCAATGCCCCCGCCGTTGAGCCGGGCGAGGACCTCCTGTCGGTCGAACTCGAAGCCAGCCGACGGGACCCCTATCGCCAGCTAGGGCGCATGTTTCACCTCATCGGTGTGCGTGGTGACGGGGATAGGGCCACGTCAATTCCTTCCTGAGGACACCCGGACGAGGCTGAGGCGGGTGCAGTACGAATGACGAGCGCGACGCCAATTGGTGCTCCGATCCGAAGGATCCACGCTTTGCCTATGCGGAGGACCCGCTCCCGTGTTAGGTGGTTCGCAAGATTCGCAAGACTGACTTCAGTCGGCGCCCGGCTGTTGTGCTTCGAGGAGGGCAAGCAGCGCTTCGTTGACGGGGACGGCGATGCCGTGTTCTGTAGCCCGTCGCACGACTTCCCCGGTCAAGAATTGGTGCTCCGTGGGCCGTCCGGCCAGCCGGTCGTAGAGCATTGAATTGCCGGTCTCTGGCCCGAATTTCCCGAGGCGCTCCAAGACGAGATCAACCTGATTGTCCTGCAGCTTCGCCCCCTCGGCCCGACCAACCGCACATGCCTCGACCAGAATGTTCCGCCCGAGTTCGGGAATGCCAGGTGACCGCATGACGTCCATGTGGCGCAACGTGAGCGCAGTGATGGGGTTGGCTACCAGGTTCCCAAGAAGCTTCTCCCACGACGCGGTCACCATGTCATTGGCTGCCCGCACGTTCATGGCGGCGCCTAGCGCCGCGCCGACAACCTCGGCATATATTTCTGGGACCACGAGCAGATGGCCACTAATGTGCTTCACCCGCCCAGGGCTGATTAGCTCGGACGCGATGTACGCGATTGCCGGGGCTACCGGCCCTGCATGAGCGGGAACATGGGGGGCGACGCGCTCCGCCTGATCCAAACCATTGAGGATCGCCACGGTGAGAGTCTCGGGGCCACAGAGCACCGCCAGATGGGGAGCTGTTGATGCCACGTCGATCGCCTTGACGGCTACAAATACAACGTCTGCATAAGGGCCGGGCGCGACGGTGGCGATTTGCGCGCGCACCACCAAAGCGACGTCTTCGCGAATGATCTCCAGGGATTTAAATGGGGTGCGTACGCATACGACGACGTCGTGGCCCGCCTCCGCCGAGGCAGAGGCGACGACCGCACCGATGGCACCGGCACCGATTACAGCTACGCGCACGGCAGCGAGCCTCTGGAATGTGAGATCCACATGATCGACCCACAGGGTAGACAATCGGAGCCCGCATTCCAAGGGCCTGGTGGTACACCGCTGGCCGAGACCACTAAAGCATGCGTTCTGCCACCAAAGGTCCGGTCGGACATCCGCATATACTTCTGGCTGAAATGACTGTCGTGGACCGAATCGTCAACGTGGCGGATGCGCGGCGCTTTGCGCGGCGCAATGTGATCAGGTCGATCTTCGACTATGTGGACGGAGGTGCCGAGGACGATGTGACAAAAGCTGCGAACGAGCGGGCCTTCCGTCGATTCAGCTTCCGACCGCGCGCCGGAGTCTCGGTGCCTCACCCAGAGCTTGAGACCACGGTGCTCGGGTTGCCGGTCTCGATGCCGATCATCTTGGCGCCGTGTGGGCTGGTCCAGCTCATGCACCGCGATGGCGTGTTGGGCGTGACACGTGCGGCGCATCAGGCGGGGACGATCTCCGCGTTGAGCACGTTCGCCGGCGCCGCTCCCGAGGATCTGGCTTCTGAGCCGGGCCCTCGGTGGTTTCAGCTATACGCCACTGATCGCGACATGGCGCTAGATCTCATGGCCCGGGCGTCGGCGAGCAACTTCGACGCGCTGGTCGTCACAATGGACAGTCCCACGGCAGGGAAGCGTGACCAGGACATCCGCAATGGATCAGCCGCCGGACTCACGTTTAATGCCCGCACCATCGTCAAGTTTGCACCCCAGGTCTTGGCCCGACCACGCTGGCTGTTGAGCGGTCTGAAATCCTCGATCGAAACGATCACGAGCGGGGAGACCCGCAGGGTCCCTGGGGGTTCAGGAGCCCCCAACATCCCCAAACGGAGTTCACCGAAGGGTCGCACCTCCCAGTGGAACCCTGCCGACCACGATCCGGTGCGCATCTCGCCCTTCACCTGGGACGACGTGGCGTGGATCCGCCAGCAATGGTCCGGGCCCTTCGTCGTGAAGAGCATTCTGTCGGCCGATGACGCGCGGTCCTGTGTCGAAGCTGGAGCGGATGCCGTCATCGTTTCCAACCATGGTGGACGGCAGCTTGAGAGCACACCGTCGTCGCTCAGCGTCCTGCCCGAGGTCGTGGCAGCCGTGGGATCCCAGGTCGAAGTACTGATGGATGGTGGTGTGCGGCGCGGTGGCGATGCGCTCAAGGCAATTGCCCTCGGTGCCCGCGCCGTGCTGATCGGACGGCCCTATCTCTACGGCCTGATGGCGGCGGGGGAGGAGGGTGTCCTACGCATCTTGAGAATCATGTACGAGGACATGGCTCGCACGATGGTGCTTATGGGGTGTCAGAAAGTGACCGACCTCGATCCGAGTTGGCTGCGTATGGAGGTCTGACGCTGTCGGGAAACTTGTCGCGACCAAGCTGGGCGCCGCCCCTCAAAAGTGCCGACGGTGTAGTGAGATGGACGCCATGCTCTACGAGCGTTGAGAATGTGCTCGACTTGAGCCAGTACCCGGAGTAAAAGCTCCGAAAGCGCAGTGAAGGTGAGGTGAGACGAGTGCGCGTAACGGCGTACACCTACCCATGGGACGTGGCGCGAATCGGAGTCGACCGCGTGTTGGAGGATCTGGCCGGTCATGGCATCGACGCCATCGACTTGGCGGCCTCGTACCACCCGATCGATACGCTCTCGCCGCGCGGCGACTCGGTCCGGACATTCACAAGTCCCCGAGGTGCCGTTCACTTTCCGGCCCGAATCGATCGCTACCATCGCATCCGCCCCTCGGTGTCATCCCGGGAGATCAGCGCCGCATGGCCTGCGATCGTCGAGCGGGCGCCATCGTTTGGCCTCGCGGTGAACGCCTGGGTAGTCGTCCTGTATCAACCCTGGATCGTGGACGCGTACCCCGATTGCACGCGGGTCCTCCCGGGAGGTGACCCCGTTGGATCGGGAGTGTGTGCCTCGAACGACGACGTGCGTGAGTACGTCGCCACTCTGTGCGAGGACCTCGTCGATCAGTTCGGGGTGGACCTGATCCGTCTCGAGGGCGTCGCTCCGGGAGGGTACGACTACGGGTGGCTGCGGCCGCGGGTGTTGGTCGATGTGCCCCCCCTCGCTCAAGATCTGCTCGCCTTATGTTTCTGCCAGAGTTGCGTGACGAAGGCGGCGTCGTCGGGCCTCGACGTTGAGCGACTGCGTCGCATTGTTACGAAGAGCATTATCGGGGAGATCAATCCCGGCGAATCTGGCGAGGTTGACGAAGCTACGCTTGGCGACGGGGAGATCTCGGCTGATCCCGAGTTACACGAGTTCGTCGTCCAGCACGAACGAGCCTCTATCGACCTCATAGGGGCAGTGCGGTCGCGTGTCGGCGGATCGATCGTGTCGCGACTCTCCACGACCACGTGGACGACGTACTCCTCACTTCTGGGCGCCGACGCGAATTCACTGTTCGGTGAACTTGCTGACGTGATCGATCAGTTGTTGGTGGGGCAGCGAGATGCGGCACGCCTTGAGAATTTAGTAGAGGTCGAACACCCCCGCGCCGGTGCCATCGGGCGCACGACGCTCGTAACTCCTATGCGCAATAGTGTGCCGGGCGGAATGGCTCCGCTGCTCGGAGTGCCCGACGAAGGGGGGCTCGGGGGACGAGTCAGGGCCTACCTAGAATTGGTGGCCCCACTTGGCCTAGAGGAGGTGTGCCTCTACAACTATGGACTTTTGCGGGACCGGGATATCCGAGACATCATCGGTGCGGTCACTGCAGTGTGGGGCTAGCCGTGAAGTGTAACCGTCAAACTGAGGACGATAATTCCCTCCGTATCTGTCGACTTGAGGATAATCAGTTGAAGTGGATCTCCTCGTGAAACATGCCACGACGGTCTTCGATTGCGCGCGCGAGAGGTCCGAAGAACCTGCACTCATCGACCCGTCCGGCGTGCTGTCTTGGGCGCAGGTTGCCGAACGAGTGGCGCGAATGGCGAATGCGCTACGCGCGTTTAGGTTCCCAGAAGGATCTCGGCTGGCCGTGTTGGGCGCCAATTGTGCTGACACCATTCTCGCCTACGCCGCCGCGGCCTGGGCAGGAGTCGGGTGCATTCTGATTAACTACCACCTCACGGCCTCCGAGGTGGAGTACCTCTTGCGGGATGGCAACGCCCGGGCGATCTGGGCGTCTCCCAGCCTCACGGGAACGGCAGCGGCTGCATGTGCCCAGGTTGATGTCAGCGTGCTCGACGAGGTCGCCGACCCCTACTGGGGGGTTTTGCTCCGCCAGAGCGATTGCTCGCCGCCTGTGACAGAGCATCCTGCGGATCTCGACCTGATCTACACCTCCGGCACGACGGGATGGCCAAAAGGGGTCCAGGTGCCGACTCGGATGACTCCGACCGTTGCAGGGCGATTAGATCTCTACGAACGACATCACTGCGTGGGCCTGGGCCCTCATCTCGTCGTTAGTCCTCTCTACCACTCGGGACCACATGCCGCAGTCGGACTCTTGCTCATGGGTCATAAGGTGGTCGTTATCGACCGATTTGATGCCGAGCAGACTCTCGAGGCGATCGAGGAACACCGCATTGGAACGACGGTCATGGTGCCTACGCATTTCGTCCGCTTGCTTTCACTTCCCAAGGAGCGGAGAGAAGCAGCGGATGTGTCGTCGATCAAGATGATCGCTCATACCGGCAGTTTGTGTCCGATACCGCTCAAACGCGCGGTGATCGAATGGTTTGGGCCGGTACTTCGGGAGGCATATGGGGGGACCGAGAGCGGTGTAATCAGCGCCATCACATCGGAGGAGTGGTTGACGCATCCCGGGTCTGTCGGCCAAGCGAACCCTCCTTTTCATCCGCTCGTGCTGGATGAGGCTGGTGCAGAGTGTCCCCCGGGGGCCGATGGTGTCCTGCATTTCGTCGACGACTCAGGAGAAGGAATCCGCTACTACAACGACCCTGAGAAGACGGCCGCGGCACATGTGGTTCCTGGCACGTTCACTCTCGGCGACATCGGCCATGTCGACGAAGACGGCTATCTCTACATCACGGGGCGCGTCACCGACATGGTGATCTCGGGCGGCGTCAACATCTATCCGGCCGAGTGCGAGCGCATCCTGGCCGACCATCCCTCTGTACGCGACGTCGCGTTGTTCGGGATCCCAGACGATGAAATGGGCGAATGTCTGGTCGGCCTGATTTCGGTGAAGGAGGAGTCGATCACGGTGGAGCAACTCCTCGACTTCTGTCGGAGTCGAATTGCCAGATACAAGGTGCCGAAGCAGTTACGCGTCGTGGATGATATTCCACGTTCCCCGATGGGCAAGGTGGACAAACGAGCGCTGCGCTATGCGTTCCTGGACGAGTAGCGCAGCGGGACTACCGAGCCCGCAGTAGTCGGCCCGGGCGGGCCTCCGTCGGTTCGCCATTCTCTGTGAGGACCTTCCCGTTGACGATAGTGGCACGATATCCGTCGGCTCGCTGGTCGATCCGCACCGCCCCGCCGGGAAGGTCCTCCACGACGGTGGGCATCCGAGGGGCGACCGTCGTGGGATCGAAGATCGTGATGTCGGCGGCATACCCCTGCATCAGGCGTCCTCTGTCCGCGAGCCGCCAGATATCAGCCGGGCGCGATGTGATCATCTGTACGGCTTGCTCCAACGTGAACAACTGGCGCTCGCGTACCCAATAAGCCAGAAGGTAGCTGTAGATCGACGAGTCGAAGATCTGACTGACGTGGGCGCCGGAATCAGAGAAGCACATCGCCGTTCGCGGATGGCGCAAAAGGGGGACGAGGTCGTCGTCATCCTGGGACATCAGCATCTGAACGAAGAAGACGTCGAAGTCGTGCTCCAAGGCGATGTCGATCATCGCCTCCACCGGGTCGACACCACGCCGCTGGGCCTCCTCCGCGACGGTGGGATTACGGAGGTACGGCGTTAGCAGTACGGCCATTGTTTCGAAGTTCGGCCGCGATGCCTCGGGTCCCGCCGTCGCGCCATAGGTGCCGTGGTGGGCAGCATGTACGAGCCTGCGTCGGATTTCGGGATCGCGAAGGAGCTCCCGCTGTTTCGACAGGGGATGCCGTCGGATCTCCTGCCACTCAGGGAGGCTGTCGAATCCAAGGCGAGTTCGGAAAGAATGGGCAGAGCACACGCCACGACAATGAGTCATTGCGTACATCTCGCCACCCCGAGCGGCGGTCTCGTCAAGCAGCTGGATCGA
This sequence comes from Acidimicrobiaceae bacterium, assembly GCA_003160635.1. GTDB lineage: Bacteria > Actinomycetota > Acidimicrobiia > Acidimicrobiales > RAAP-2 > Bog-473. The sequence continues at coordinate 36,336 of PMLV01000157.1, forward strand.
AGGTTGAGGGAGATTGGGCATTGCGAACATGCCAAAGGTGATGGCCGCACCACTGGAGATTGCCAGCTGGCTCAGCCGTCTTTCAAAGTTCTGCTGTGCTTGTGGATCGAAAAGGCGCTCGGGGGCGAGCTGGAACACGCCCGTGCTCTCTGCGCCCATGATCTCGACCAGTGTCACCACTTCTTCCCACGCGGCCTGCCGTGAGGCGACTGGTCGATCGTCGGAGGTCATGTGCGCCAGCGACCTTGAGGTCGTGAAGCCTGCAGCGCCCGCTTTCAGGGCGGCCCGCAACTCCGTAGCCATAACGGCTATGTCGTCCGCACTGGCCTCTTCCTCGAACGCCCGCTCTCCCATGGCCCACGTACGAAGTGCGGAGTGCCCAATCGATGCAGCGTAATTCAGCCCCTTCGGCAGGGCGTCGATGGCGTCGAGGTATTCGGAAAATGTTGACCAGTTCCATTCGATGCCTTCAGCCATGGCTTCGGGGGCGATATCTTCGGCTCGCTCGAGGTTGCGTACCACGAGTGCCCGTGCATCGGGACGAGCCGGTGCCAGCGTGAACCCGCAGTTACCCATGACCACGCTTGTCACCCCGTGCCAACACGTTGACATGCCCAGGTCATCCCAGAAGACCTGGGCGTCCATGTGCGTGTGCGCATCAACGAAGCCCGGTGCGACGACAAGGCCTTCTACGTCCATCTCCTGCCGGCCGCGCCCCTTCACTTCGCCGACAGTTGCAATTCGATCACCAACGACTCCGACATCACCGCGGACTCCGGGCCGACCGGTGCCGTCGATGACCATCCCGCCACGCACCACGAGGTCGAATTCCGCTGCGGTCACCCCCTCATCCTATCCGCGATCCTGGTGGTGCCCGGGTGTTCGTTACGGACCAGCTGCCGCATCGCGTCGATGGCAGTCAGAGTTGGCGTGGCGGACCGAAAGCGGCGCAAGAAGTGCAGCTACAGTTGTCAATTATGGCAACGGCACAGACGGCCGACGCCGCGGCCGTGCCGTGGCGGCAGGAGCTCCGAGAGTGGCTCGAAGCGCATGCGCCGCGCGATCTCCGCGGCCCCGACGAGCTCGGTACGTCGGAACCCCACCGTGCCTGGGAGCGGACGCTGTACGAGGCTGGTTACGCGGCGATCCATTGGCCGCAGGAGTTTGGCGGCTGGGGTGCCGATGCACTGGCGCGAATGATATTCCAGGAGGAATACGAGCGGGCTGGCGCTCCGGATCGGATCAATATTCAGGCGCTCATGTTGGCCGGTCCCGTGTTGATGCAATTCGGGACCCAAGAACAACGGGATCGATGGCTGATGCCGATGCTGCGTTGCGAGGAAGTGTGGTGTCAGGGGTTCAGTGAACCGGGTGCAGGTAGCGACCTCGGCGCGCTCCGGACCCATGGGCGTGTCGATGGTGAAGAGCTGGTGATCAATGGGCAGAAGATCTGGACGTCGTACGCCTCCTACTCCGACTGGATCTTCCTTCTCGTTCGCACAGACCCTCAGGCAGCAAAGCATGCGGGCATCACTTGGGTGATGGTCGACATGGCGACGGCTGGGCTCGAGGTCAGGCCGTTGCGACAAATGAATGGCAGCTCCGATTTCGCCGAGGTCTTTTTTACCGATGTCCGTGTTCCCTTATGGAATGTGGTCGGGGGACTTGGGGACGGCTGGCGGATTGCCATGGCCGCTCTAAACCTCGAGCGTGGGCCCGGTCGGAGAAGCTACGTCAGGTACCTCCGAAATCTGAATACGCTCAAGTCGTTCGTCGACTCCAGCGGTATGACCCGCGACCCATCGGTCCAAGAAGACGTCGGGGACTTGTTCGCATCCGTGATGGCGTACCGGCACTACATGAGCCGCGTGGTGGACGATCTCCGGAGCACCGGAGATAGCGATGTTGCTCGTATCAACAAGCTCTATTGGTCCGAATTGCAGGCCAAGCTCTTCGAGACCGGCATGGGTGTGCTCGATGAGCGCGCCGGATTCCTCGATGACGGTGACTCAATTCCCGGAGCGGCAGCTTGGCGCAACGAGTACTGGTATTCGCGAGCTTCCCTGATCTTCGGCGGAACGAACCAGATCCAAAAGAACATCATCGCCGAACGACTCCTCGGTCTTCCTCGGGGAGGCTCGTGATGTTGGTCGGCTTCGAGGAAGAGGCCGTCCAATTCCGAGATCTCGTGCGAGACGTCCTTGCAAAGGAATGCTCGGTCGAGCGGTTACGTGCCGACCTGAAAGGCGCTCAGAGATCAAGGGAACGATGGTCGAGGTTGGCCGAAGTCGGGCTCCTGGCGGCCACGATTCCCGAAGAGTTCGGCGGACTTGGTCTTGACGGTGGCATCATGGCGCCGATCGCCGAGGAGATTGGCTACGCCGCCCTCCCGGAGCCGGTCGTCGAGACGATATGCGTAGTAGTGCCGCTCGTTACGCAGTACGCGAGCGCAGCGGACAAGGAGAGATGGCTCCCCGCCATCGCAGCGGGCGAGGTTATCGCCACCGTCCAGCTTGAGGACATGCCAGCTGCCGTTTTCGGGGAGTTCGCAGACATTGCTCTCGTGGAGCACGGCGGCGTCTTGCATATTGCCGAATTGAAGGCAAACGACCGTGTGCCCGTACCCTCTGAAGACTTGGGGACGAGTCTGGCAGTACTCCGGTCGTTTGGCAGCCGGCTCAACGGAAGCACGGAGCCAGTTGCTGAAGCTAAGGCGCGAGGTGCAGCGTCTGCCGCAGCCGTGCTCAATGGTATCTCCCTGCGCCTCTTGGACTTCAGTGTCGAATACGCCTTGGGTCGGGAGCAGTTCGGCGTACCGATCGGGTCTTTTCAAGCCGTGAAACACATGCTGGCCGAGGTCTACGCTGCCATCGAAAGTGCACGGCCTTCAGCGTGGGCCGCTGCGAAAGCATTTGCGAGTGGTGATCAGGATGCAGCCCTGTCCGCACGTGTCGCCAAGCTCGCGGCGAACCGCGCTGGCGCGCTGGCTAGCCAATATGCACTTCAGGTGCATGGAGGGATCGGCTTCACCTGGGAGCACCACCTGCACATCTGGATGAAGCGCAGCAAGGCCTACGAGACACGTTGGGGCTCGACGCGGGATCTTCGGCGCTGGCTGGGTGCCGTGGCCATGGACAGCGATGATCTCGTGGAAACGTTCGGACCAACGTAGCCGGCACGATGACTCGGCCTTGAGCGCATCTACCCTTATTGATAGCGACGACTGGGTTTTCGCTCAACGTCCCAGCTTCCATTGCCGCATGGGATCGCGGATATCCTCGAAGCGATACACGTGGCCTGTAAGCACAGTGATCCGGGCCGCTTTTATTGAGGTAGATGAAGCGTTGAAGGACGGCTGCTAGCAAGTCGGCGGCCGAGGAGGACCCATTCGATGCAAAGCAACCCGTGAAGCACACCACCCTTTGCACCCGGGTGGCTCGCATGGCGTCAGGTAGCGTTCTCGTGCCGATCAGCTCCAGAGCTCTTTCAACGCCCGAATGAATACTCGTTCGAACCTTCTGGTCCACGGCTCCGGTGTGGACCAGCGCACGCTTGAATTCAGCGCTGGGGCAGGCCTCCATCAAGACCGATCGCTAGAATAGTTCCGCCGGACGTTGCCATTACCCTGCATATGCAAATGAGGATTGACACCCCAAAGATCGATGGATCCAGCGCTCGCCTAGGGACTTGCCGGGGACTCCAACTTGAGGAAAGGGATCGAGCTGAAGTGGCCAATGAGCAGGTTGACAGGGCCGGACTTGAGGAGTATCGATTGGCCGCCAGGGAGTGGCTAGCCAAGAACCTCACTCGTGTCGAACTAATGGGATCCGATGAGGATCCATCGCCGGAGCGAATCGCTGAAGCCGCACAGACGCAAGCCCGTTTGCACAAGGCCGGCTACGCCGGCTTCACATTCCCTGTGGAGTATGGCGGACAAGGACTGACGTTCGAGCATGAACGCGTCTTCATGGAAGAGGCCAAAGGCTATGACATTCCAATTCGGCTGTTTGGCGTATCGATCAACATCTCGGGAGCGACTCTGGTCTCGTGTGGCACAGATGAGCAGAAGCAGCGTCATATCCCGAGGATTCTCTCAGGGGAGGAGCGGTGGCTCCAGTTCCTCTCGGAGCCTAGCGGCGGTTCAGACTTGGCTGGTCTCCTCACCTCGGCGACCAAGGACGGCGACACCTTCATCCTCAATGGCCAGAAAACCTGGAGTACCGGAGCGCATGTGTCGGACTTTGCCCTCTGTCCGGTCAGAACGAGATGGGACGTTCCGAAGCACAAGGGAATCTCGGTCCTGATTGTAGATCTGAAGTCGCCGGGAATCGAGATCCGCCGAATCAAGCAGATGAACGGAGACGCTGAGTTCTGTGAGGAGTTTTTCTCAGACGTAATCGTGCCGGAATCAAATCTCGTGGGCGAGGAGAACGACGGTTGGCGGGTGACGAGGAGGCTCCTCGAGATCGAGCATCTCTGGCCGGGCCGGGCCTGGGCCCGACGGTCAGACGCGACATTGGAGGTTGCCGATCTTGTGGGTCTGGCCAAAAGGAGAGACAGGGACGCCGACTCCGGTGTTCGCCGCGAGATCGTTCGCATCCACGTCGCTACTGAGGCCCAAAACCTGCTGTCATCGAGGCTGGCTCAGGGTATCGAGCGAGGACGGTTGGTTCCGGGCTACGGGAGCTTGGTGAAGATCGGCAACGATACCTTGGTGCAGCGCCGGGCCGAGTTGGCTCTGAACCTGGCAGGGGCAGGCGGAGTGACGTGGACGTCAAATGACGGAACCGGACGGAGATTGGCTCATACCTTCCTCACCAGTCGGAGCCGCTCGATTGCGGGAGGCACGACTGAGATCCAGCGCAACAATGTCAGCGATCGGGTTCTCGGTCTCCCTCGTGAGCCAGGTTTCGATTGGGGCACTCCGTTCGACGAAATTCCCCACAACTAGCGATGGTTATGCTCGCTTGCATTACGGGGGTCCGGGTGCCTAAAGGGGTTGGTGATGGGTTGGTTTGAGGAACGGGCTGGTCTTGCCGGAACCGTCGCGGTCGTGACCGGCGGCGCGGGCGGTCTGGGCGAAGGCATCTCAAAGGACCTCAGCGCGAACGGTGTCCGGCTTGCCGTGGTCGATATAGATGTCGACGCGGTCGAAGCGCTTCGGGGTTGGTTCGAAGAGCAGGGTTGTGAAGCAGTCGTCAATCATGGAGACGCACGCGATCGGCGGGTGTTGGAGGCCCTGTTCGGCGCCGCAGTCGAGCGGTGGGGTCGCCTGGACACCCTGGTCAACGTTGTAGGTGGAACTTTCAGAGCGGAGTTCACCGACACCGGACCTAAGGGATGGGATGCGCTATTGCGGACAAATCTGATGCACGTATTACACGCGTGCTCAATCGCTGTTCCGCTCATGCGCGCGAACGGTAACGGCGGAAGTATCATCAATTTGACGACTGTTGAGGCCCACCGAGCGGCACCCGGTTTCGCGGTTTATTCCGCAGCGAAGGCAGGTGTCACGCAGTTCGCGAGGAGTCTCGCCGTAGAGGTGGGACCTTACGGAATTCGTGTCAACAACGTGGCACCGGACTTCGCTCCGACGAAGAACATGCTGATGATGTCTGGAGCCCAGCCCGCAGCTACGACGAAAATCGGTGCTCAAGTTCGCTTTCCCTTGGCACGAGTAGGGAAGAGCACCGACATATCCAATTGTGTGGTGTTCCTGGCGTCGAATTTATCCTCCTACATCACGGGCTCAACTTTGCACCCCGACGGAGGTACCCTCGCGTCCAGTGGCTGGTTCAATTGGCCGGAGATCGGGTGGGACATCCTTCCGAAACAGGTGATTGAGGCCTTGGGCGACTACCCTGATCCGGGTGAAGCGCCCTAGGGCCACGGGTGGTTCCCTGCTTCGGACAACGAGAGCGTCGGCAAGGTTCCACGCAGGGACTCCCTCTGGCGGAGACGTCCTGAAGATCCATGCGACGGATAGCGAGTACACACCTTCACTTCATGCTTGACGCGCCGCGAAGGCGACGGATCAATTGTGGGGACGTCGTTGACAAGTAGTACGACGTCAAAGTACTTTCGATGAAAGGGCGGTCCTTCTGGTTTCTGGGATCAGCTCGGCACAGGAATGATGGAAGTTGTATTCCTCCAACCCCAACGTCCCGTGTGCATGGGGTGTCGTTCGTCTCCCCCTGACGAACCGCGTCATGTTCGGCTGCGGGCGGATCGATGATCTCCTGCAGCCGAACATGCCCCGTCCATGTTCAACGTAAGGAGAAAGTGCGTGAAGATCGACAGACTAGGGGCATGATGATTTATTCGCATTCGACGAAGGCCATGTTTTCCACAGTCCTTCACAATTGCTGTAGAGGCGATAGAAATGCACGGGATGATGAATATGACCACGTTTGACAGTGGCCGCAGACGTGCCGCCGATTAAATCAA
>PMLV01000035.1 GCA_003160635.1 Acidimicrobiaceae bacterium
ATCCGGAGCATGATCCTCTGCGCACAACCGCTCTCAAAGAGCATGAAGACTTCGTCAACCTCCTCGAAACGCGTCAAGACGTGGAGGCGGAGGCATTTTGGAGGGCCCACCTTCAAACCAATGCGGAGAACTTGCTGGGAGATTCAGGACCTCACACCGTGCTCGACCTGTACAGCAGCCTCTTGGCACGACAAGAACTGCGGCTTCGCCTTTAGGACGCATGTGCCTCGAACTCCGGAGCGCATTTGACGACCCCCTGGCCTTGACACGTCCTGTGCGGTGCGACTGCACTCCGCACCTCCGAATGGTCGGGCAAACCGCCCTGGATATTGTACCGATTGGTCTACTAACCTTCCGAAGGTGGACTTTTCACTAACCGAAGACGAACGCGATCTCGTCGAGCTCTGCCGCAATTTCGCGACCAATGAGATTGCTCGCCGCGCGCCAGCGGCCTGGGACCGCGCCGAGTGTCCGACCGAACTTCTGCGTGAGATGGGCCAGTTGGGTCTATTGGGGATGCTGATTCCAGAAGAGTGGGGAGGGATTGGCATGTCGACCGTGGGCTTCGTTGCGGCCATGGAGCAGATCGGTCTGGCGGATCAATCAGTTGCGGCGGCTTGGCAGGCCCACGTGACCATCGGCTCGCTGCCGCTGTATTTGTTCGGCAATGACGCGCAACGCGAGCGCTGGTTGCGTCCGCTGGCTGCAGGACACGTGCTCGGGGCCTTCGGACTCACCGAGCCTGACGCTGGTTCGGACACCCGTAGTATTACTACCCGGGCAGAGCGGAGCGACGGCGGCTGGCGGATAAACGGCCGGAAAGCGTTCATTTCCAACGCTGGTACTGACATGTCGTTTGGAGTGACGTTGCTCGCCCGAGCGGAATCAGGGGGTGAGGATCCCAGGTTTGGAAGCTTCGTCGTAGAGAAGGACACGCCAGGGTTCACCATGGGACCGAAGATGCGGGGCATCGGTTGGCGAGGACTCGACACGCGAGAGCTGTACTTTGACGACGTGTGGGTACCTGATGATCACCTCATCGGCAATCCCGAGCTCGGGCTACGCCAGTTCCTCGCAACCCTCGAGGTTGGTCGGATTTCGATCGCAGCGCTCTCGCTCAGCCTGACCCAAGCGGTCCTCAATTTGGCGACGGACTACGCCCGGCAGCGTCATCAGTTCGGTCGGCCCATCTCACAATTCCAGGCGGTGCAATTCAAGCTGGCCGACATCGCGACCGAGCTGGAGGCGGCCCGATGGCTGACGTATCGTGCCGCCTACTTGCGAGACAGTGGCCAGCCGTTTCTGAAGGAAGCGTCAATGGCGAAACTGAAGGCGAGTCGCGTGGCGACCGCAGCAGCATCAGAAGCTGTACAGATCCATGGGGGAGTGGGGTACATGCTCGATTCCCCTGTCGCCCGGTTCTATTGCGATTCAAAGGTTCTCGAGATCGGAGAGGGTACCAACGAGATCCAACACGTGGTCATCGCTCGAGCGTTGGGTTGCTGAGATGGTAGGTCTCGTGCCTGCTACAATGAAAACATACGGTGACCAGCGGATTAGTGGCATTGAACGGCATCACCTCATGGTGATGGATCGGGCTACTAGAGGTCAGACAAGGCTAGAAGATGCCCCAGGCTAAATCTCAGGACGAGTCCCGGCGCAGCGCCAAATGGCACCTGCGTCGCAAGGCCATAATCGACTGCTCTGCGAATGTCTTCGCCCAGCGCGGGTATCACGCCACAAGCACAATCGAGCTTTGTGAAGCGAACCAGCTGGGAAAAGGGGCCCTTTACTACTACATCGGGTCCAAAGAGCAGCTCCTCGCAGCGATCCACGATCGCGTCATGGATGAGGTCATGATCGGTGCGGATCGCGTGGCGGTCGCCGGCGGTTCCCCACCTGATCAATTGGCGTTGCTCGGCCAGGAACTGCTCGATGTCATCGTCCGCTACCCCGATCATGTCTGGGTGTTCTTGCACGAGTTTCATGCGCTGACAGGTGAGAATGCCGAGCAGTTCCGAAAGAGGCGACGAGAATACGAACGACGGGTTGAGGCTGTCTTCGAGGCAGGTACTGCGTCGGGCCACTTTCGATCGCGCGATCCGCGGCTCTCAGCGCGCGCATGGCTTGGGATGCATAACTACACGTACTTGTGGCTGAAGGCCGACGGGCGTCTCTCGGCGAAGCAGGTCGCAGCCTCGTTCGCGGACATCTTCATATGGGGCATGGCCAATTCGTCACCCGTAATGTCAGGGGTCATCGCAGACGGAGTTTCGCGAGTCCTCGCAGACACGTTGTGAGGACGGGCTCGGAAGCACCAGTCGATCAGAGCGACGTGGAAATCCGAACGTCGGCGACTTCCTGATCAGGCCCTTGTCCGGATCGATCTCCGGACGAACGCACCGCTAGGGCGCGGCGTACCCGCCGTCGACAACGATCGCCGAGCCTGTTGTCCAGCGAGATGCGTCACTCGCCAGATACGAGTAGGCCCCGACGAGATCAGAGGGAGAACCCAATCCCAGCGGATGTTTGGCCGCAATCGCGTCGATCGCTCCGGGAGAAAGGTCCGCGTGCATCCCTGATAGGAACGTGCCAGGGCACACGCAGTTGACGCGTATTCCGTCGCGCGCGTACTCGACGGCAGCCACCTTGGCGAGGTGGATGACGGCAGCCTTCGTCACGCAGTAGGGGGCAGCATGTGGCCATGCCGTGAGACCTGCGACCGAGGCCGTGAGGATGATCGAGCCCGATTTTTGCTCGCGCATCACCGGGACCGCGGCACGGATGGCATTCACCTGACCCAGGACATTGACCTGGAACGCTCGCTCCCAGTCCTCCGCGGCCAGATTATGGATTCGGCCATTGGGCGACAGCACCCCGGCATTGCTGACCAGGACATCGAGGCGGCCGAACCGCTCTACTGTCCGTGCGACGACTGCTTCGACCTGCTGGAAGTCGCTGACATCAGCGAGGGTCGTTTCAAGAGGAACTCCGTCAGAGACTGCACCGATCGTGCCGTCGAGAGAAGTGGCATTGACGTCACTCAGTACCAAACCGGCCAGGGATTCACCCGCCAATTGGCGCGAGATGGCTCCGCCAAGCGCCCCGCCTGCGCCAAGAATTGCGATCACCCGTTGCTCCGTGCCCATCACGTTCCCCTCTTCCTTGAGGCCGTTCCCACTGTTCGGACGGCCATCTGTCCCAGACCAGCGTGGCTCATGCGAGGAGGTAGCCGCCGTCAACATTGAGCACGGTCCCAGTCACGAATGCCGCCGCCTCGGAGGCGAGGAACTGGAAGGCGCCGGCCAGATCGACGGATCGCCCCCAGCGCTTCTGTGCGGTGTGTCCCAAGATGAACTCGGACAATTGGTCGTTGCTTTTCCATGCGTCAGCGAGGGGGGAATCGAACCAGCCAGGTGCGACGACGTTGACTGTTATGCCTGAGGATGCCAGGTCGAGTGCCAATCCCTTCGCCATGCCGACAAGTCCAGCCTTGGAGGCGCTGTAGGCGGCGAGACCTTTACATGGTCGTTCACCCAGCACCGAGCCTGTGAAAATGAGCCTCCCTCCTTTGCCCATCACGCGAGCGGCGGCGCGAGCGCCAAGAAAGGCCCCGGTGAGGTTGACGTCGATGACGTCTCGCCAAACCTGCGGAGCGGTGTCGAGTGGCCCAGCGACGATCGGTGAGATCCCCGCGTTGCAGATCCAGACGTCCACGCCGCCCCACTCAGAGACCGTTCCGTCGGCCACCGCTTCGTTGAAATCAGCGTCTCGAACGTCGCCGCAGAACACCATGGTGGGCCCCGGCAGTGAATCGGCGACGGACTTGAGTTCACGCTCGGTCCTCGCCACCAGCACCACCTTCGCACCACCACGTGAAAACGCGTGGGTGATCAACTCACCCAGCCCGCGCCCGGCTCCGGTGATCACCACCCGTTTGTCGCTGACCCCCCCTACGCTGGGGAATGAGTCAGGTATCTCGATCCGTTCTGGCATCGCCGTTCCCCGCGTTCAAAAGCCTGTACTGACCAGTACATTACACGTTGCTGGACTCCCTGGATCCGCCGAGAGAGCAGTCGTCGTTGGGAGAACCCGGCGGACCAGCGGGGATGGGCCCTGGATGGGGCCCCTCCCCCTTCGCGGTGTCGGAGTCCGAACGAGTACTCGCAGATGCGCCGGGATCAAATTGTTCGCAGTGGCGCTGGCGCCAGGCAGTACTCACGTGACATACGAGCCGCCGTTGACGCTCAGGGTCTGGCCCGTGATGTAGCTCGCTTCCTCCGAGCAAAGGAACGCGCAGGCTGCCGCGACGTCGTCGCCCGTTCCTACCCGTCCGACGGGAATGTTGCGGGCCATCGCGTCAGAGGAACCGATGGCTCCGGAAACCCGCCATTGGTCCACCATGGGGGTATCGATACTCGAGGGAGCGATGTTGTTGACCGTGATGCCAGAGGCTGCGTATTCCAAGGCCAGGGTCCTCGCCAAGGCAATCACGCCACCTTTTGAGGAGGCATAGTGCGCCATGCGAGGAGCCCCGCGCTGCGCGCTGGACGACGAGATGAGCACGACACGTCCCCACTTGGCCTCCACCATGTCTGGGAGTGCCGCCTGCACACAATGAAATGTGCCGGTGAGATTGATGGCCATCACGCGGTTCCATGATTCCAATGTGATGTCGGCAAAAGGCTCGAACTTGGCGACTCCGGCACTGGTCACCAGGATCCCCACCGGCCCCAGCTCGCTCCGGACTGTGTGCATGGCATCGTCCACCTGCGCCCGGTCGCTGACGTCAGTTCGACACGCGACGGCGTGCGCGCCCTTTTCTCGTAGCTCCATTGCGACCGTTTCGGCAGCTTCTCCGTTCGAGTCCACGACTGCAATTGCGTTATCCCGCCCGGCCAAGTTGTGGCAGATGGAGCGGCCCATGCCTGATGCGCCTCCCGTTACGACAGCGACGACCATCACGCATTCCCTTCACTCGGTTGATCCCAAGCTCCGGTCGTGACCGGGAGGTTTGGGACAAGGTCGCTGTCGGGCTCGACGCGGGACGATCGAAAGGCCATGGCCAGAGCCTCATAGGCGCCGACCGTGAAGACCAGGTCCATGAACTGGTGCTCGTCCAGGTGCCGGGCTAACGCCGCCCACGTTGCATCGCCCACTTCAGCTTCCGCGACCAGTTCGTCGGCCGCTCGTAGAAGCGACCGATCGAGTTCACCCCATTCGGGCCTGTCCGGGCCTTCGACGATCCAGTCAATTTCCTGGGGCGAAATGCCGGCAGTGTCCGCAAGGACTACATGTTGTGCCCATTCGTACTCACACCTTCTGAGCACGGCGACCCGGAGTACCAGCAGTTCGCGCATGCGGGCCGGCAAGCTCGAACCGTACAAGACGTGACCGTTGAACGTGAGGTACGCCTTGGCCAGCTCTGGATAGCAGGCGAAGGTGCCAAGGGCGTTGTTCCCTGGGCTCGTGCGTCGTTTAGGCGACGGGGAAGAAACCCTTTCTGTTGAAGGCGACCGGAATGCGGCGAGGGCGTGATACCTCTCAGGGGACCATTCGGCGACGGGACGCGGTGTGAGGCGAGCCGTCCGTTTCTTTGGTGGAGTCGACATTGCAGATCGGCCTACTCTTGCAGGGCCGCAGAAAGCGAATAGCCCCCGCTGGTGCGGAAAGGCAAGGTGATCGAGTGCCTACTCATTCGCATTGACACCGTTCCGGCCCCCTTCAGCTGTGTTCACCAACCATATAACATAGACCGACTGGTCGGTTTAGGCGAGGTCGGTTAGGGCGGCGGCGGGCGGCAGATGTGGCCTTCCTTAGGGTGGGCGCGAGAGCCCTTTGCCGGCGGCTCCGGAGTGAAGCGCGAGGAGTCTTCTTTGATGGATAGGGAAGTGCCCGGGTCAGATGACCGATTGATGATCGACGCGCCTCGGTCGCTGATGAGTCCAGACATGAGTTGGTTCGGTGTGCTCGAGCACCACGCCAGGCTCACCCCGGACAAAGCCATTGCCGTCTTCGGGGACGACGTTGTCACCTATCGGCGGATGGCGGATCTTTCCGCTGCCGCCGCAGCTGGACTTCATCGCCGGGGCGTGGGCAACGGTGACGTCGTCGGCTTGCTTTCCTATAACAACATCGAGTTTCTCGCAACGATCTTCGCGGCGAATTACCTCGGAGCGATTGTGATGCCGCTCAATTGGCGACTGGCGGCGGCAGAGATACGGTTCATTTTGGAGCACTCGCAAGCTCGCGCGCTGGTCTGTGACGGGGCGCTCGTCGACCTCGCGAACGAGGCGACGAAGCAGTGTGATGGGCTTGTTCGCGTGTGCATCTCGGCAACGAATGTCGCAGGCTGGGAGCAGTTCTCCGGTTTAGGTGACGCGCCTGTTCTTCTCACGCGTGCGCACGTACACGGTGACGACGTCCATCGATTGATGTACACCTCGGGGACGACCGGGCGGCCGAAGGGAGTGATGATCACATACGCAAATCTGGCCTGGAAGAACTATGCCCACATCGCAGAGTGCGGATTTACCGGCGCTGACGTAGGGCTCGCCTGTGGCCCGTTGTACCACGTGGGAGCGCTTGACCTGACTACCACTTCGTTGATCGCAGTGGGGGCGACAACCATCATTCACTCTACGTTCGACGCCGAGAGGGTCGTCGATACCATCGAACGTTCGCGTATCACTGCAATATGGATGGCGCCCGCGATGGTGCGGGCAGTCCTTGACCTGCCACGCATCGAGGAACGAGATCTCACGTCCGTTCGGCTGATTATCGGTGGTGGGGAAAAGATGCCGATCCCGTTCATAGAGCGCATCCAGAGAGCGTTTCCATCCGCATGGTTCGCAGACGCCTACGGATTGACCGAGACGGTGTCAGGGGACACGTTCCTCGACAGAGCGAGCACCAGAAGCAAGTTGGGAAGCGTCGGCACGCCCTGCCAGTACCTCGAGGTTGACATCTGGGACGAAGGCGGAGCTTCAGTAGCTCCGCATGAGCATGGGGAGATCGTTCTCCGTGGCCCGAAGGTGTTCAAGGGCTATTGGCGTGATCCCGGCGCAACCGCTACAGCGTTCGAGGGTGGCTGGTTTCACACCGGGGACATCGGCATGAAAGATGACGACGGCTACCTCTATATCGTCGATCGGCTGAAGGACATGATCGTCTCTGGTGGAGAGAACATCGCGAGTTCCGAGATCGAACGCGTTCTCTACGAGCACGAATCGGTCCTCGAGGCCGCGGTGGTCGGGCGCCCCGATGCCCGTTGGGGCGAGGTTCCGGTGGCGTACGTCGTGTTGAACGCGGCGGCGACCCTGACGCCGGAGGATCTCATTGAGTACTGCCGTGGGCAGCTGGCGCGATTCAAAATCCCGAAAGCAGTCGAATTCATCGACGCCCTTCCTCGGAACCCCTCAGGAAAGGTACTGAAGCGGGAGCTCCGGGATCGATGACTCGCACAGGATTGCGGTGACCGCGGTCAACGGGGGAGCGGAGGTCATTTGCTTCCGTTCAGTCAGCGACTGGAGTACGTTGGACCATCTGGTCAGTACATGTAGTGATGTGGTGGTTCGTTTCCACTTGGGAGGGGGAACATGAGCGAGGATAGGAAGACGTGGCCGCATCATGAGCTCGGCAAGGAGCTGAGCAAACTGGGGTCGGTGGGGCGACGATGACGAGATCGGGACGCTGAACTTCGTCACACCGGCCAAGCGCGTACAGACCGCCCAGATGGTAAAGACCGGGAAGAATTTCGATCTTGGGATGCCATTCGACAAGGACGGGCCGTTCCTGCCGGGTGGGTTCCGGATCAACCCCGTGCACGTGATGACCTTTTTGCCTTCGGACACAGCGCGTGCTCCCGACGGCATGGTATCCGCCGACGACATGGTGATCATGGGGCTGCAGGCTGCCACCCAGTGGGACAGTTTGGCGCACGTCGGCTATGGCGGACTGTTCTACAACAACGCTCCGGCGGGATCGGTGAACAACATCGGGGGTGCGACGCGTAATTCGTTCGCAAAGGCTGTGGAGCACTTGATCTCGCGCGGGGTTCTGCTCGACATTGCCAGGCTGAAGGGCGTCGATCGCCTCGAGGACTCGTACGAGATAACTTCGGCCGACCTCTCGGCGGCCGAGGAGCGCCAGGGGGTGAAGGTCGAGTCAGGCGACATCCTGCTCCTGCGTACCGGTTCGTACCAGTGGTTTCTCGAAGGGGACAAGGCTCATTTTATGGGCAATGAGCCTGGTCCGGGACTGGATAGTTGCCGGTGGCTGTACGAGCGTGAGGTTGCCGCACTCGCACTGGACAACTGGGCCTGTGAGGTGTGGCCCAGTCCGATCGCGGGCGGAAGCATCCCGTTCCACCAGGTCACGATCCGTGACATGGGTCTCACCCTCGGCGAAATGTTCAACTTCGAAGGATTGGCGGCCGACTGCGAAGAGGACGGTATTTGGGAATGCCTCTTCTGTGCCCCGGGCCTCAAGGTCACGGGGTCGGTCGGCTCTCCGATCACGCCGATGGCCTTGAAGTGACCATGGCGACGAGGACGGCCGGCGAGTAGGGAGAACGTTGAGGTGGGGGCGCTACCGGTGGGCCATGTAATGGGCGGCCCAGTCCTGGAGATCGGCCGGGACGTAATAGCCACTCTCGTCGTTGATGTTGGACCAGTGTTCGGCAATGTCCTCGATCGTCGATTCCTCCGGCAAGGCAGGGACGTAGCCCTGCGTGGCGGCGATGAAGACGCGGGCGAATCGCCCGGCCCCGGCCAGGTAGATCTCGCCGCTGACCTCGCAGGCCTCGTGCGCGAGGAATGCGACCATCGGCGCGACGAGCCCGGGCTCCATCTGCTTCGGCGGCGGTTGCTTGAGCGAGTCGAGCCCGTCCGAGGGGTGGGCTCCCATCCGCGTCGAGGCACTGGGAGCGATGAGGTTGACCTTGATGCCGTGACGGGCGCCCGCCACCTTGAGGCTACGGGTCATGCCGATGACGGCCGCCTTTGCGGTGGCATATCCGAGGTTGTCGACGAGGCCGAACATGCCCGACGAGGTCGTCATCACGATCCGACCGTAACCTTGCGCGACCATGTGCGGCCACGCGGCGCGGACCGTATTGAACGAGCCGCCCACATGCACAGAGAGATGGCTCTCCAGGTTTTCGGCGTCTGCTTCGGGAAGGCCGCCCCATCTGATGTTGCCTGCGTTGTTGATCACGATGTCGATGCGTCCGAACGCATCGAGCGCGGCATTGATGAGTGCTTGGCCGCCGTCAACGGTCGATACGTCGCTTGTCTCGGGGATCGCTTTTCCACCTGCCTCCACGATTTCGCCGGCAACGCTCCGGGCCGGTTCGGGATCGGTGCCGTCGCCCTCCATCGTGCCGCCGAGATCATTGACAACGACGCTGGCATCGCGTTCGGCGAGCAGGTGTGCGTAGGCCCGGCCGATGCCGCGACCGGCGCCGGTGATAACCGCGACACGGCCATCGAAGCTGAACTTGCTCATGTGGTGCCTCTCCTTCCTAAGGTCCGCCCCCGGATTGCGTGCCATTGGGGCACTGTCAGCCATGTGACCGTGGATCGCCAGGCGTCAGCCTGCTGGTGAACCCCCACGGAATCCCCAGACTCGTCGCGGGATCGGTGACGAGCGTGTCGTCCGATCGCAGCTGAATTCGCACCCCTTGCGCCTGGAGGTGGCGCTCGGCCCGATTGAGATCTGCGACCTTCCATGTGATGGAGTGATACGTGTCGTTCGGTTCGTCCTCGGCCCAGTCCGTGTGCGCCTCCGTGCCGGCATCTGGAACCGCATAGTTGAGAATGGAGTCGGCGAGGCTGATGTACGTACCGGTTGTGCCACGGATCTCATCACGACCCTTGTGGACAACCCTCCCGCCCAGCACATCGACGATGAGCTTCAAGGCTCTTTCGGGACGGACGGTCAACACGGTGTGGTGTGAGCAGCACTCGATTCCCAGAGGGTCCTCGTCTGAGACCGGCGGTACTGACCAATCTGGCGCGATTCGGGGATCGAGGGGAAAGGGGATGGCCGGGAGGAACTCGTAGCGCAATCCGACATTCTCCGGCAGGGTGAAGTAGAGCGGCATGGCGGATCCAGCAGCCGTTGGCGGGTCGTCTCCGTCAGCGAGCTCGTCGAGCTGGCTCGTGACCGTAATGCCGTGCTGTTTCAGCTCACGATAGAGCTCGGGCATCCCTTCGATGTACCAACCGAAACCTTTCAGATGGGGTTGCGCAACTGTTGCGTAACGCTGCACTCCGAGGAGTACGTAACGCTTCGGGTCGATAGTGTCGAAGAGCACATCGCTGATCGACGTGAACGTCGAGTAGTCGTTGGGATATCCCGGCCGCGGCGGCGCGCCACGCGACATCGACGCCAGGCTTGAACTTGGACGCCCGAAGACGCGCTCGAACCAACCCTCCGCCTCCGAGAGGTCAGGGACGTGGTGACTGGGGTGATACATCATTGCCACATGGAAGTTCCGTCGCTCTTCCTCGCTGCCCTCGGAGCGGCTCGTGTCCTCAGACATCGCCCTTCTCCTTTCCGACCCTTCGTCTCCCTGACGACGGGCCGCTCGCCCGCGGTCCAGGTGGCTTGACGGTCTTGAGCAACTGGTCAGTATATGCAGCCGGGATACGCCTCCCATGACGTTCGCATCGGCTGCTCGGAGTGGGGGAGGCCACCTGACTAGAGCTGCGCGAGCTGTCGCAGCGCAACCGTGATGTCTTCTCGATCCGGTAACCACGCACGCTCGAGATTCGGCGCATAGGGAGGGGGCGTGGGTGCCGCTCCGATGCGGACGATCGGTGCGTCGAGATCCCAGAACCCCTCCCGTGCCACCGTGGCTGCGATCTCCGCCCCGATGCCGAACGGGACGCTGGCTTCGTGTGCAATCAGGAGCCGACTCGTCTTGTGAACCGACTCGAGAATGGTTACCACATCGAGCGGGGCCACGGTTCTGAGATCGATGACCTCGACCGAGATACCCTCGGCCGCCACGGCTTCGGCGGCCGCGAGCGCCTCATGAACCATTCGTGACACCGACACGACCGTGATGTCGCTGCCGGCCCGGACCACGATCGACTTGCCGATCGGAAGGATGTGTTCAGAAGGTGGCTGGGGGCCCCTTCATGCCGTAGAGGAGCCGGTTCTCGATGAATACCACGGGATTCGGGTCCTGGATCGCCGCCCTCAGCAGACCGTAGGTGTCGGCCGGAGTCGACGGCATCACAACGCTCAGTCCCGGAATGTGGGCGAGCAACGCCTCGAGGCTTTGTGAGTGCTGGCTTCCCGACGAGCGCCCCGCGCCGAATTGGGTCCGGACCGTGAGAGACATCTGCGCCGTGCCTCCGGTCATGAATGGCAATTTGGCGGCCTGATTGAGGAGTTGGTCGAAACACACGCCCACAAAATCGAGGTACATCAATTCGACAACTGGCCGCATGCCGGCCATCGCAGCCCCGACACCAAGACCCATGATGGCCGTCTCCGAGATCGGTGTGTCGCGCACACGGTCACCAAAGGTGTCATGGAGACCGCGCATGAGTCCGAACACGTTGCCCCCTGCGGCGACGTCGATGCCGGCGATGAACACGCGGTTGTCACTCGCTAATTCCATCTCGAGGGCGGAGTGGATAGCGTCCATCATGCGGAACGTAGGGGCGTCCAGTGCTGGAAGCGGCGGCTCAGGGAACAGCGGGCGAGGGCGGGTCACGAAGTTTCCCAGGGTGGTGGTATCGGGTTGTGCGAGGAGTCGCGCCGCCTCGCCAGCCTGGTCGAGCTCTTGGGCTACCGCTGCTTCGAGCGAGGCCACCTCCTCGGCACTGAACCCCGCCGCCTCGAGTTGTCTCGCATGCCGGGCTATGGGGTCCCGATCCTTCCACGCATCCACTTCATCCTGTGACCGATATCGTTGTGGGTCCCCTTCATAGTGGCCGTGCCAACGGTAGGTGCTGGCTTCGACGATGACGGGGCCCTGTCCGCTGCGGACGGCTTCGGCGACTCGCTGCATGGTGGAGGCAGTGGCGATGACGTCATTGCCGTCGACTGCGACGTAGTCGACTCCGTAACCAGCGGCCCGGCACTCGAGTGTTGCGGCGTGCTGCGTTGCTGCAGCCGAGAACTCCGCGTACCCGTTGTTCTCGCACCAGAAGACGACGCCGAGTTGCCACACTGCCGCGAGGTTCACTGCTTCATGGAATGCACCCTGCGCGATTGCGCCGTCTCCGAAGAAGGCGACCGCCAGGCCACCGTCTGCCCGGATCTGCGAGGCTACCGAAGCTCCCACGGCAATCGGAAGACCGGCCGCAACGATTCCGTTGGCGCCGAAAATTCCGATGGTGGGTCGGCGATATGCATCGAGCCACCTCGACCGCGATTCGTTCCCTGGTCCTTACCCATGAGCTCCGCGAACATGTCGAGCGGAGCGAGGCCCTTGGCCAGGCAGTGCCCGTGACCGCGATGGGTGGACGTGATCACGTCGCTCGGACGAAGGGGCCAGCACGCACCTACGGCAGAAGCCTCTTGACCTGTCGAGAGATGGACGAATCCTGGAACCTCACCGTCGCGGTAGAGCCCGGCCACCCGGTCCTCGAAGCCTCGAATCAGTAGCATTCGGCGATACATCTCCATGAGGTCGTCGTCCGAGAAGTCGGAGGCGACCGATCGATCGGTATCCACGGGCCTGTAGTGTACTGATCAGTACAGCCTTGGATTTTCCCCCGATTGACCAGGGTTTTCAGGACAAGAAGCCCTCGTAGTCGTTCTCGACGACTTCGGCCATCATGCGCAGGAGCTTCGGCCGCCCACCCGGGTTGATGAGGTACCGGCGCGGCTTGCCCGGAACGTTGGATCCGTAGAAGTAGCTGCTCTCTGTAAAAGGGGACAGCGCCGCATTGGTATCCACCATGGTCGTCCACTCATCTTCGGCGGCAGTGGGGACCTCGATGACGCTGCAACCGTGGTCGCGCATGTAGAGCAGCGCCCGGTGGATGAAGTCGGACTGGTCGCCCGAATACCGCGGATTGTTGCCGGCCGCGCCGTGAGGCCCGCCAGGGAAGAAGAAGTTCGGGAAGCCGTGGCACATCAGCCCGAGGAAGGTGATGGGACCGTCAGCCCANNGTGGCCCACACGATGATGTCGAACTCCCGCAATCCCTCGGCAGTTTCGATTCCCGTCTCCGCCACACGCACCATGGGTGTTTCCTTGAGATCGATCAGTGAGACGTTGGGGTTGTTGTACGCCTCGTAATAGCCCGTNNTCCGAAATGAACTCGCACCACTCCGCGTTCGCTGCCATGTCTGTCGTCATGTCGATGTAGTTGCTCGACAACTTCGAGAACCCCAGGCTGTTCCACATCTTTTCGTAGTGCGCCCACCGCTCCTCTTTCGAGTCCTCGAAGGTCTTGCGATCGTGCGCAACATGGAGAAACCCACTCCGTGACGAGTCCAGCGTCTGGCGCATCGCCTCGAATCCGGCCTTGAGTTGCGCCTGTTGCTCCGGGGTGATCGGTGAGTTGTTGAGCGGGGTGCACCAGTTGGCCGTTCGTTGATACACCGTGAGGGAGGCAACCTCGCCGGCCACCGCTGGTACCAGTTGTACGCCGCTTGCGCCGGTGCCGACGATGGCGACGCGCTTGCCCTTGAAATCAACCGGTGTCGCCGGCCACAGCCCCGTGTGGCACGACTCACCTCGAAAGTCCCCGCGTCCGGGCACATCCGGGAAGTACGGCACCGAGAGGACGCCGGTTGCGGCGATGAGAAAGCGCGTCCGGAACTCTGCTCCATCGCCCGCCCGGACGGTCCACGTTCCCGACGATTCGCTGAAAATGGCCGAGATGACCTTGGTGTCGAGCCGTATGTGCCGGCGAAGGTCGAACCGGTCGACCACGTAGTTGAGGTACCGCTCGATCTCCGGTTGCGATGCGAAGTGCTCCTGCCAGTCCCACTCCTGGAACAACTCGTCTGAGAAGAGGTAGGCGTAGGTGTAACTCTCCGAGTCGAACCTCGCTTCGGGATAACGGTTCCAGTACCACGTACCCCGTACGCCACTACCCGCCTCCACTAACATTGCCGAGTACCCAGCTTCGCGGGCCCGATACAACTGGTAGATGCCCGTGATGCCTGCCCCGACCACCAGAATGTCGACGTCGGAGTCGGCGGGACGCGCGCCCCGATCGTGTGTCAGCGATTCCATGTGTCCCCTGATTGTTTTCGCGGCTCAGCGGTGACACAGCTTGAGGTCCACGAGAGCGAGCTCAGAGTAGACCAACCGCTCAGTACCGTGTCCCCGGGTGCGAGGGGCATCATCAGACGGTCGCAACCGGCGTCACGGGGCTTCCCATCGTTCCGGGAAGTCGCAGCGGAGGCGCCGTGAGCAGGAAGCGGGAGCGGTTGTGCTCACGCAGCCAGGTCGCGAGTTCGTGGAGGTACCACAATTCGCCGAGCGGGATGCCGAGTTTGAAGAGGCACAGGTGATGGATCGGGAGCAGCGTGTGCGGGCTCTTATCCCTGTGGCCACCAACCCCTCGACGGCATAGTTGTCCGCCACGAGCGCCGAGATCTGCGAATCGGTGATCCATTCCAGCAACGACTCATCATGCGAGTCGAGGTAGGCATGCATGGCCTGGATCTTCGCCGGGTCCGGGTTCTTGTTCCAAGCCAGGATTTGGGTGGCGAATCCGGTGTGGACGAGGAGCATGTCTCCTGGTTCGACCACCACCTTGTCCGCAGCCATGATCTCTTTGAGGGTCGCAAGGTTGACTGGCTGCCAGTCGTGGCCAAGGTGATGGGCGACGTCGATGAGGACACCTCGGCCCTGCACCCCGTGGGCGGCCATGTGCTCGAGGCGCTATGGTATTTTTCTTGTACCGATTGGTCAATTCATTCCCTGCCGATGTGTTGGGACTTGCAACCCCAGATGGAGGACGCTCCCGTGACGATCCCGGCGAATCAGCTATTCTTCCATAGAGAGAATGTAATTATCCGCATGGAGCGAGGGTCGGGAACCGCACGGCGTGAGGGGAGCCCATGAGCGACTTCGAAAGCATCGACTTCTTCCGGGGTAACGAGTTGGTGGTCGACCCGTACCCCTACTTCGACTACCTGCGTGGTCGGTGCCCCGTGCAGCTGGAACCTCACCACGGAGTGATGATGGTGACCGGATACGACGAGGCGCTCAAGGTCTACACGGACGTGGAAACGTTCTCGTCGTGCAACTCGGTCACCGGCCCTTTCCCCGGGTTCCCCGTCCCGCTCGAGGGCGATGATGTGAGCGATCTCATTGAGCAGCACCGCGACGAACTGCCCTTCAGCGACCAGATCACCACCTTCGACCCTCCGAAGCACAAGGCCCATCGAGGCATGCTGATGCGCCTCCTGACGCCGAAGCGGCTTCGGGAGAACGAGGAGTTCATGTGGCGCCATGCGGACAGGCAGATCGACGAGTTCGTGGCCAACGGGAAGTGCGAGTTCATCCGGGACTTCGCCGCTCCTTTCACGCTGTACGTCATCGCCGACCTCCTCGGCGTGCCCGAGTCTGACCACGAGTGGTTTCGCCGAGAGTTACAGGGTGGCCATCGCCCGGACCAGGGGCTCGGGAGTACCGGGTCGGCCACGCTCGGCCATTCTCCGCTGGAGTTCCTCTACGATCGCTTTTCGACGTACGTCGAGGACCGCCGGAGCGAGCCACGCGAGGACGTGCTGACCGGGCTGGCGACTGCGACGTTTCCCGACGGGTCCACACCCGAGGTCATCGACGTGGTGCGGGTGGCGGCCAACCTGTTCTCAGCCGGTCAGGAGACCACCGTCCGCCTCCTCGCGGCGGCGCTGCAACTGATCGGCGAGCGAGAGGCCCTGCAGCAGACGTTGCGGGAGGATCGTGAACGAATCCCCAACTTCGTGGAGGAGTGTCTTCGTATGGAGAGCCCGGTCAAGGGCGACTTCCGGCTCTCGCGACGGGCGACGACCGTGGGTGGGGTCGACATCCCGGCCGGCACCACCCTCATGGTGTTGAACGGGGCCGCTGGACGCGATCCTCGCCATTTCGAATGCCCAGGAGAATTCCGGGTGGATCGGGCCAATGCCCGTGAGCACCTTGCCTTCGGGCGGGGTCCCCACTCATGCCCCGGGGGTTCGCTGGCCCGTACCGAGGCGCGCATCAGTATCGAGCGGATTCTCGGGCGTATGGAGGACATCAGGATCTCGGAGTCGGCACACGGAGCTGCAGGTGCCCGACACTACGAGTACGCCCCGACGTACATCCTCCGTGGGCTCCAGCGACTGGAGCTCGAGTTCGCACCGGCCGCATGAGTGATCGAGCGCTCTTGCCTCCGGGTAATGGAACCCTCCGCATTGACCAAGCAAGCTCTCTTTTTCTGTCATATGGTGTTTCCGCTGAAAGGAGGGAGGCCCGCTCCGAGTGTTTTGGACCGAGCGGTCCTTTCATTTCCGACCTCCTCTCCCGGAACCACTACACAGCGAATCGGGATTTCCAACTATTCGCAAGGGGGAAGTTGGCGAAATGAGATCGAGCAGTGGAGGAGCAATTAAGTCGGCGTCTGCGGCGGGGTTCGCCCGAGTGTCCGACCGCCTATGGAAGAAGCGCAAGAGGTTCAATCACTATGGAGGAAAAATGCTTGTGCACCGGACGATGAGCAAGGTCTTGTTAACGACCGCCATATTCGCGTCACTCATCACGTTCGGGGTGACGGCCGGACAGGCGGCGGCATCCCCCGCGCCGATCACCATCGCGTACATAAGTTCCCTCACTGGGCCCGGCGCATCCGAGGACGCTTCGTCACCGGCTGGCTTCACGGCCCGGATCGATTTGCAGAACGCAGAAGGTGGTGTGAACGGGCACAAGCTCGTACCTCTCGTCATTGACGATGAGACGAGCCCTTCCATCATCGCTACCGCCGTCCAGAGCGCCATCTCGAAGGGCGCGTTCGGCATCGTCTCCCAGAGTCCGCTCTTCTTCATCGCCGCCAAGTACCCACAGCAAGCCGGTATCCCGGTGACGGGTTCCTATAGCGACGGCCCCGAATGGGGTCAACAGCCCTACACCAACATGTTCGCGGCGGACAACGGCAGCGTCGATCCGAAGTACCCGGTCAACACGCTCACGGGCAATTTCCTCAAGCAACACGGGGGGACGATCATCGGGTCTTATGGTTACGGCATCTCGCCGTCGTCCGCCCGGTCGGCCATCAGCACGGCGAGATCCTTCCAGCGCGCCGGGGGCAAGGTCGGGGTACTGGACACCTCCGTCCCCTTTGGTGGCGTGAGCTTCACGACTGAAGCTTTGACTGCGAAGCAGCACAACATCGATGCGATGGTGCCCGCCATGGACAACAACTCGAACTACGCCCTGGCGACTGCCCTTGAGCAGGCCGGTGTGAAACTAAAGGCTGTGGTCTTCGCTACTGGATTCGAACCAGACGTGATCAAGTCGCCGGCATGGCACACACTCCAGGGTGACTACTTCCTCTCGTTGTTCCGCCCCTTCTCCCTGCCGAATGCAGCCACGAAGCAGATGGCGGCCGCGCTGCAAAAGTACGCGCACTTCTCCAAGACTCAGTTCCCGACCTTTAGCCAGTACGAGGCCTGGGCGGGAGCGGACCTCATGATCAAGGGCATCCAGCTGGCAGGCAAGAACCCGACTCGTGCGGCCGTCATCAAGGATCTGCGGGGCCTGAAGTCGTACAACGTCAACGGACTCCTGCCGCAATCCCTCGACTATGCCACGAACTTCGGGCACGACCCGAAGGAAGAGTGCACCTGGATGATGCAGGCTAAGCCGAACGGTTTTGTGGCGGTTTCGCCCAAACCATTCTGTGGCAAGGATCTCCCCGGAACGTCTACGGCGACTTCGTCCT
>PMLV01000296.1 GCA_003160635.1 Acidimicrobiaceae bacterium
GGATTTAATCAACAGCGCCCTAGCCATTGGTTTAGCCGTTCGCTCCGTTCCCTAACTCGCGCCGCAGTCTTTGCGCGGCTGAGCCCGCAGGTAGCGTCACTAACGAAGACATTGGGCTGCGGCGGTCCTTGCCCTGGGGTGTCAACGTAGTCACCTCATCGTCCAGGTATGCGACGACGCCTTGGACTGCAGCGTGCGCTTGTCAGTTACGAAGCCGAACTCGTTCGCCGGAGGCCGGGGAGCAGCCACATACGGCCTCGCTCTGTGGACCGGGATGAAATAGCGCGTGACAATCACCGCCCATCGATGACGCTCGTCGTCGAGCGAGGATCGGCTTCGCGCTCTGGGCGACCGCATCCCAACAAGTGCCGGCGCCGCTTTAAGGATCCCCATACATACGAAAGCGCCCGTCCCACGATTAGGTGGGAATCAAGCGCTTTACTTGTATTCTGGGTTCTTTGGGCCGCATTTGGGGGGCACTCACCGGGGGTAAGCCCCTTACCGCTGCAACGCCCTATCTACGAGCCGCTTGCCACAGTTTTATATGATGCTGACTGCCTACTTCTCAGTCAAACCTTGCGAAGGTCTACTCCAAATCATTCTCTTTGGACCCACTTCCGAATCCCCTCTGGATTCAATTAGTGCAACACCCATAGCGGGACTTTGTTCCCAATTGCGTGAGCTATTCGCGGCGAACCGGATAGCTGCAGGGGTCTCAGGCAGGCAGTTCTGGTAGGGCCAAGAGCGTAATGAGTGTCGCAGCTCGCTCAGGTGAACGGACTTCAATCGTGACGGAGCCAGCTTCGGAGGTGTGAATGAAGATGTTCTGCGGATGCTCGACCGCATGGCGCAGCATCACCGGATATCTGCCGTCCAGTCCGCCGACTCCTACGCTGACCGCGTCATCGTGAGGATCGTATTCAATGTAGGAAAATGGGATGTGCTCTGCTTCGAATTGATCACCGAGATCGAGATCCGCTACCTCGATGGTCGCCAAATCTCCCTCATGCTGCACGGTCAGCGCCTCGAGTGTCGCCTGCCAGGCGCCCCGGGAGATCTCTTCATTGCTAGTTGTCATTCGATTTCACCTTCTGTACAGCATGCCAAGGATGCAGTCGGGCAAGCAGACCGCCAGAAGCCTGCCTAGGGATGGATGGCTAGGAGATGGTCATCGACAGCCGAGATCCCCGGGGCGGACCAGGCGGCATTCTTCGCGATGCGAGCCTCGTCGAAGGAATGGACGTGACCGCTCAGCACCGCCGTTGTGCCAGACATGGTGACGTGAATCTGGCGAGCATCGAGCGCAGCGTGTCGAGCCAGGGCGTTAGTGATCTGTTTCTCCACCTTGGCTGCCGCCACCCGTGACTTTACCGTTAAGCGATTGGTGACCGACGTGACGCCCACCAGGTGATTCACCGCTCGCTCGGCCTCGTCACGTTGGTAGTTCCAGTCGACCTCGCCCGTGAGTATGATCCGCCCGCTGGAGACCGTGGCCTTGATGTCTTGATCCAATAGCGCGCTGTTCCATTCCAAAATGTGGACGACGGAGTCCGCGATGTCGGAGTCTTCCTTGGCATGTGCTTCATGAAGGTGCACCTCGAGCTCGTCGGCGACTGCCTTGACCCCGTGGACATGTTCGGTGGCGGTGACCGCGCGCATCCTGTCGAAATAGGTCGGCACGTACCCGGTGAGAGTCACCGCCCCATCGTGCGCGGTGACGGCGATGTGGCGCGCGTCCACCTTCGGATCCCATTTGAGCTCCTCTTGCACATCCACCTGCAACTGGTTGCTGGTCATGCGTAGGGCGCCTCTCGATTCGGGTCAATGGTCGCCACCACCGACGGTTCCTGCTCATCATGCGTCGAGGCTTTCGGTGTTGTTAGGGCCAAAGGTCCCTCCGTGCACAGTCAGGTGATTCCATTGCGACGCACCTGCACCAGGCAGCTCTACCTCTGGGTCTTCGAGCACGCCCACCTGTTCATAGGCACCCTTG
Source organism: Acidimicrobiaceae bacterium (assembly GCA_003160635.1). GTDB lineage: Bacteria > Actinomycetota > Acidimicrobiia > Acidimicrobiales > RAAP-2 > Bog-473. Next base: position 1,994 of record PMLV01000296.1, read on the forward strand.
GCGACGCGCTCCGGCTGAGAGAGGCGATAACCGAAGATATTCGATTTCAGCTGTGCCGAGCTGATCACGAAACAAGCCGTACTACCGAGTTGTGATCTCGGCTCATGTGTGCGGGATGGTTGCTCCAGCTTTGGACGAAGCCACTCGCCTGACGGCACGCCTCGCTTACCGTGCTCCCCTCTCGGTAGCAGGTCAACGCGACGAGCGTGGCTCGGTCCGCCACGCCGCGATCGCCAGGGCGCGCCTGGTTCACCCAGGCCCCGGACCGCTTCGGCCAATACCTCTTCGTTGGTCACCGTGATCACCTCAAGGACGACGTTAGGCCCGCACGCCATCGGCCAGCAGGGCCGAACGTCCCGACCCCGCGTGGTGACCAACGGCCCTAGACAACCGAACCGACACGGCAAACGATGGACCTATGACACCGCTGAGGTTCTACACACCTTCGCGCCGTGTCGTCCTAAGACGATGAGCATTGTCTTAGTGCCCTCGACACCACGCCCGACGCCAGAGCAGTATTGGAGACGGCGATCCAAATTGGTCTGTTAACCGGGACCGATGTGGCCGCCGTCCACATCCGCCGCCATGCACGGGAATCGATCGAGACACCGAAGCTATTGGCGGCACGGCTCAAGGTGCCGCTCCGGGTTTTCGAGAGTTCGGTGAAGCCAACCCTTCTGGGTGCGCTTGGTGCCCCCGATGTGACTGTGGCCGTGGAGGGCGTTCGGGCTATTAGCGAGGGAGAGCAGCCCGGTGCATGTCAACCGTTTTGAGACGGTTTCTTCATCGATTTAGTGAGTCGGTGGCCTCCTCTGCGGGTTGATCGATCCAGACGACTGCCGGGAGAGCCGGTGGGGTCGGGATCTTGCGGACGAATCGTTCGGGATGCTTGGCGTAGGCGTCGAGAAGGACGACGCCGCGTTGTTCTCGGATGGCTTCGGCCCGGCCGTAGTGCACATCGGCGGGGGTATGAAGTCCAATCCCCGAATGGCGATGATCGTCGTTGTACTTATGTCGGTCATCCACAGCTGGTTGGGGCCGTCCCGGCGAAAGTCGCGATTGACCAGGTCGTCAGTTGTCAGTTGGTGGAGCGGGGTTGGTTTCCCTCTTCTTCGCTTGGGAAGTTCGCTGATGCCCAGTTCAACCATGATCGAGCGGATCAACTTCTTGTTGACGATCTGACCATGCGCATCGGTCAGTTCGGCCCGGACGCGCCGGTTCCCATAGGTTCCTCGGGACCGAAGATGAATCTCACCGATGACATCGGTCAGCCAGGCTCGACGGATCGAGCGGCTGCTCGGCGGAACGTGCTTCCATCTAAAGAACGTCGAAGGGGCCAAACCGATGATTCGACAGGTGCGCTTGGACCCGTGCCCCTCAGCCGCCAAGGTCGCCGCGATCCCGCACAGTTCTTTTGGGCGCACCACCGCCCTCTCAGCGAACAGCGCCGAGGCCCGCTTGACCGTGACCAGCTCCGACTTGAGCTCGGCGAGACGACGCCGGGCCACCCGAAGCTCTGCACTTTCCGCTGTGAGTGTCCCGGCGATCTCGTCGCGATCGATACGGTCCTAGCCGACCCAACGAAAGACGGTGGCCTGAGTGATCTCCAAGGCGGCGGCGAACTCAGCCACCCTCTTCCCCGAAGGGACCTGTTCAATGGCCATGGACCGAAACTGCGAGGCATACGTGTACGGCATGTCTTCCTCCCTCGAGGATCAATCCGCCATTCTCACAAAATCGGTCCAGGATTTGGGGGACATATCAGGTGGATCACTAACCGGGGGCAGGCCACAGTGATCTGCGCAATAGCGCGGCGAAGACAGGACTGTAGAGGTGGTCTGTGAGGGGAGGAACTGGATTGCGTTCTTCTCTGAACCCAGCAATGCCCGGACACATTCTCATAATTCCTCGGGCACGCGTTGCGAATCTCTCGAAGGGTCGCTCCTCCTCGTAAGTTGTTGTTGAGTATGTGCCCGTGGCCAGTCTTTAGTCCGA
>PMLV01000220.1 GCA_003160635.1 Acidimicrobiaceae bacterium
ATCGCGGACCAATGCACAGGACCTCTAGGAGGCCGACGCCCTCGGAGATGGTGGCTTTGTAGACCACTCGATAATGGCCGCTCAGGACGTCGAGCGTGTTCCAACCCGAGAGAGGCGCATGGAGAGGGTGCTTTCCAGCGGGGTCGCCACAGAGGTGGACGATCTCGGCCAGGACCTCGATCCGCTCATCTTCGGTGAAGCGCTCTAGCTGCTCGACGATGATGTCGGCGAAGACAACCTCGGCTTGATCGTTCGGAAAGCGGCTGCCCCGTCTCACACCCGCTTTGCTGCAGCACGTTCACGGACCTTTGCCGGATCAATATTCAGCTTGGCGCACACCTCTTCGAGTGAGAATCGGCTGGTCCGACCGAGAGCCATGTCCGCAGCAGTCTCGACGACCGAACGGGTGGCCTCGCGGACCCGGCGCAGATCCTCGTCGAGACGCTCAGCCGAATCGACGATCGCAACCGGGCGACCGTGGCTCGTGAGGATCACTCGATGATGTTCGGCCTCGGCGGCGAGCTTCGAGACTCCCTTTCTCGAGGCGGTGGCGACAGGCATGCGAAGTGCGGTCATGTCTGCAAGACTACATACTTATAGATAGTTATGCAATCGCCGCATCCGAACCGTTCTCTTCGTTCCGCCGTGTAAGGGTACGGGGCCTAGGAAGTCTTCATAGAGTCGAGTTTCATGCCGCGTGGATGCCGCGGCTCCCTTGAACCAACTCGGACGGCACCGAACCCATACGGCCCATGACCTGCGCTTTCCGGACCGCAGCGACATCCAATGGACCCCGAATTTGCGCCTGCAAAGCCCCGTACCCCGGTTCGAATCCGGGCGCCGCCTCCATCCAGGGGAACGCTGCCTCGCGCACGATTCAACGACGAAGGTCGTTGTCATCAACCGGGACGAGGATGTTGACCGCCCCGGCGAAGAACCGCAGGACGCTGTCACCTATTGCCTTCACTGACGTGAGAGCGCTCTTCGGCCGTTTGAAGATGAGGGTGACCGATTGGCACGCAAAACGAAACTGCTCGGTCCTCCACGCGGCGGCGGCCATTTTGCGCTGAGGTGGTGTATTCAATGGAGATTTCAACGTTTTGGCCCTCACTTCGATGAGCGCCAAAATGTCGTCAGGTCGAAGGCTGATCTGAGCCGGATGTGAACGATACTTGAGGATCACCTTGTCGACGAAGGCGAAGTCTCCGAACCGCGATGCCCGAATGAGCAGATCCCAGTCCTCGAAGTTCTGAAACCACGGGGAGAAGCCGCCGGCCTTCTCGAATATATCCCGGCGCATGAGCCAAAGGCCCGGAGGGTACACAGTGCAGGATTCCACCAAGCTTTCGAAACTGCTCGGGGCTTGCACAGGAATCAGGTGTCTCGCCAGGTGTCGGGTGACAAAGCGGTCGCGCCCGAACTGAGCGAACAAGTTGGGAAACAGGGGATTGCCACCGACGTCGATCTTGTCAGCCAACGCGTGGGAGCCGGACCCTCCGAAGGCATCCGCGGCCTCGATGAGAGTCCTGAGCGCGTCGGAATGCCACTCGTCGTCTGCATCTGGAAAGCTGACGTATTTGGAATTGGGTAGGTGACGCATCCCGAAATTGCGGGCGACCGCCTGCCCCTGATTCTCTTGCACGATCACCATGAATCGGGGGTCCTTGGCGGTTACCTGTCGAGCCAGATCAGCGGTTCCGTCGGTCGAACCGTCGTCGACGATGCAGCACACGAAGTCCGCTACATCCTGGTTGCTCACCGCGTCGATCGCCCTTTTGATGAACGGTCGCGCGTTGTACGCGGCCATCACAAGTGCGACAAGTGGTTCGTCGGCCACGGTGTGATGTTTAACATCGGCGCTTGTCGGTTGCGCGGACCCCGTGACTACGTCGTCCAGCTCGATCATCCACCCCGCACCCGACCGAGCGGCAACGAGTCACGCGGATGTCATAACGGCTTCCATCGTGGCGAACGTCAGGCGTCAGAGTGGGAACAGCAGAATCGACGTTCCTTCGCTCTTCGGAAACGTGGTTCGTCTCAGAAGAGATTCGCATGCCGTCAATGTCTCGGATGGGCCTGAAGTTCCGGTCTCGGTCGTGATGAGGTTGTCAACGACCAGTTCGACAACCCTCACCTTCCCATCCTGGTCGACGGTCAGCCTCCATGTCGCTTGCCCGATAAGAGGTCCGAAGCGCTCCTTCTCCTCTTGCCAGCGAGCGCGAACCGTAGCAAGAGTCGGCGCCGCAGCCTCAAGACTCAGCGGTCCGACAGAGGTCGCCAGGGGATCGTGGAACCAGCCGTGCAGAACTACCCGCGCCTGAAGGGGGTCCCGGGTCCCTTCGACCGTTGCGACTCCGTGGGGTAGTCGTGAATCAAAGACACACAGTTGGTTGAAATGAGCGGGGATTCGCTCGATCAAATGCCTGGACTCCCGTGACTTCGTCGGGTCATAGGATCCCCAGTAGTCGAGCAGTCGGGATCCCCCGAGCAATGTTTCGCCGCCGCTGAAATGCCTATCGTCCCATTCGGTGAGGGAGTACACGTAGGACCACATGCCTTGGACAACATCTGTGTGCAACTCCTGACGGCACCCGTCGACATAAAAGCTCAGCCATGGGGAGGTGACTTGCCCTGTACCGAGGTGGGCCAGGCCCCAACTAGTCAGCGCACCTACAAATGCTCCTATTAAGGACGGCCTGAAGACATTCAGCGCCAACGTTCGAAAGTAGGTGTACTGGTCGGGGACGTGCCAGTAGTCCCAAACAAATCGGTTCTCGTCAATAGAGCGAATCGGACCGACCAGCCCGGTAAATTGATCGCGCAGTTCATCGGCACCCGCGAAGAACGAAGGAGTAGTCACTACCCTCATTCAGGGGATCATTGCATACGGGACCGTTCCAACGGTCATTGGATTTGAGCTGATTCACCCTGTTTGACGATTCCGTCTACTGTGACACCTGCCTCCCAACCATCGGAGTGGATCTTGCTCGGTCGGTGCGCCAGTCAACAGCGGCACTTCCCGCCGGACTATCTCCACTCCCTTCGGAGACCGGGGCCGTGCTGGCTGGTCAGAGCGTGGAGAGCATCCCCGGGATCTTCATGGCAGCGGTGGCGTGCCCGTCGACCACCCGGTGTCTGGGCGTAGGCCATGCTCCGGACGGACAGGGCGTAGCGGTGTCGCTCGATCCGGCCACCGGTGCGATCGCGATGGGGGAGAGCGTCCAGACGATCCCAGGAACCGGCGGCGTGGGGCTCGAAGGGGTGGCCTGCCCCACCACCACCCAGTGCCTGGCGGTGGGGGAGAACGCAGGTGCGTCGGCCGGTGCGGCCGTGCCGCTCGATCCGGCGACCGGTGCGCCCTCGACGGGACAGAGTGGTCAGAGCGTCACGACCAAGGGGGTACTGGTGGGCGTCAGCTGCCCGTCGGCAGCCGTGTGCCTGGCGGTCGGTTGGGGTGCGGACCAACCATCGGTGGCGGTGCCGCTGGATCCGGTAACCGGCATGGTCCCCAGCGGGCAACACGATCAGACCATTTCGTCCCGGGCGG
>PMLV01000259.1 GCA_003160635.1 Acidimicrobiaceae bacterium
GATCGAGTTTTCGGATAGCACGGGTTCCCGAGGGACACGATGCCGATGGGGGACAAGTCGATCGGGTGCTGTCGAGCAGTACGGGGACGTAGTCGTTGTACGCTCGAACGCAGGCCTCCCACGTTCCCCTGTCTGCCAAGAACCTCAAGCGTTCTCCGGCAAAGCCCGATGCAATGAGGAAAGATCGTTAGCACCGTCACACAGTCAACGTCCATCGCCTCGGGTCGTGTACTTGCTTCCTCGGCCGCTCTGCACATGTTGGCCACTCGTTCGACCTGATGACCTTGTCCGGCGGTTGCCGTGAGCACCGCTGTTGAGGCGACGTTTAACAGCTGGTCCCCTATTGCCCAACTGCGTTGCCCATCCGTGTCGGTTACGACCAATGGAGGAGCGCCTACCAATCGTGCCGGTAACCGGTCTTCAAAAGAGTCGCACTGGCTCGACGAGGTGGTCATTCACTGATACGAGCTGCAGGTCATGGTCCAGCGCGGTCATTTGTTATTTCTCAGTCTGGCCGAGTGATCCCGGCTCGGTCTTCGCCGTCACCGCTCTTGGCACCCTCCGATTTCACGACGTTCTATGGATCACCGCTGTCGGCCCAAAGAACCCAGAGCGGGGGTCGCCCTCGAATTCACGGATGGCCGAATGCCTGGGGGGCTTGTCCAATACCGGTCGCCGGAATCGTCGCGCCGCCACTAACTTATCAGCGTTGTCGATTTCGGCTAGGCGCATGTCCGAACGCCAGTCGTCGAACGCGTTTGTCCCGCATGACCAGGGCATTACTGAACACCATCATCACGTGTATCGCGAAATCGTACCGATCTGGCGGCGCCTGATCTCCTCTCGTTTAGGAGAGTGCCTTCGGTGGCTTCTGACATACCGGCTTGAGCCCGAAGGGGGTGGTGAAATGTCCGCCTTTCGTACCCTGGTAGAACCAGCAGTCGACCGGGTTTGGTACTCCCTTGTGGAAGGTCAGAGCCGGCGTTAGTCCGCCAAGGGTGTCGTTCTTTATCTTGTAGAGACCCTTGAGAAGTTCCGCTGACGTCACCGGACCGGACTTCAACCCGGCGTTCTGTGCGGCCGCGGTCAGGAGCAATCCCGCCGCCCAAAACTGCACGACGTATTCATTGAAGTTCACCGATGTCACCAAAGAAGGCTCGTACTTGTTGAGTGCGGCGTACATCGTTTTGGTGGCAGGGGTGTTCTTTACGTTGAACGGGATCGCGCCGGACGTACTGATCATCTTGGTTTGAAGACCCGGAAGGCTCGGGTAGTTGGCGGCCGGATCCACTATGTACCACGGGTTGTAGCCCTGCTTGTTGCAATCACCGGCGACGCTCGCCGCCGTGGTATCGGCAAGAGCCAGCTCTAGGGCCTGGACACCGGCCTGCTGAGCAGCCACGCACTGGGCCGTGTAGTTCGGCGCTGACGCCGAGGCGGCCTCACTGAACGACGCCGGTAATCCCAGAGCCTTCGCCGTGGAGAAGAAAGCAGTCAGCCCTTCCTGGCAGGTTGCTGCTTCGGCACAGTAGACCTCACCGATGTTCTTCGCCTTTACGGCTTTTGCCGCATCGACGTACCCTACGTTGTAGGCATCCAGGGTCTCTCCGTCAGGGAAGAAATCGGAGTTGGTTGTGAAATTCTCCGGGAACGAGAGTCCGGCAATGACGGGAACCCCCTGTTCTTTGACATAGGCATCCCACGCCGCGTCCACGTCCGAGTCGTCAACGAGGGCCTGCACATGATTTTGGGTGACCAGCGCATGTACCTCGGTGCTCGAAGTCGCCGGGTTCAACGCATCGTCCTTGACGATGACGTCCACCTTGTGGCCATCGATGCCGCCCTTGGAGTTCTGCCACTTTGCCCAAGCCTGGTAGGCAGGTGGGCCGACGCCGAGCTGGCCCGCAAAGGGGCCGGTACAGCTGCACACGATTCCGACCGTGATCGGCGGTTGAGCAGCCGAGGCCGACTGTGGACTCACGACTACAAGAATCCCGGCGGCAACGATGAACGCCGCACTGGTCGCCCACGCCTGACGCATAATCCGGTTCACGATACGCCCCCCATTTTCGGTCCAGCAGTGTGTGCCCATTGGATTTCGGATCTGCAACTTTCATGTTATCACTCGATGTATACGAACACAAGCAAGATAGAAAGGCTAACTATGTTAGGTTTGCCACTAGACAGGCCTACGTTCCAGAAGTACATTCCCGGGATCGAAACATGCTGTTTCGAGATGTGGTCAACAGCTGAAAAACACCAGTGGGGGATTGTCATGACACTGATGGGCAAGTCACGAACGGCGCTTTCCGTCCCTCACGCAGTGGAGCGGACAGACCGCATCCCGTCCCGGCGGTACTACGACCCGGAGTTCTATGCCATGGAGTGCGAACTCTTGTGGCCCCACGTCTGGCAGATGGCCTGCCGCCTAGCTGAGATCCCGAACCCCGGAGACTTCGTCGAATACGAGATCCTCGACAAGTCGATCATCGTCGTGCGGGTTGACGAGACGACGGTGCGCGCCTATCACAATGCCTGCCGCCACCGTGGCGTCGAGCTCGTCAAGGACCGGGGCAACTGTCGGTCGGGGTTCATCTGCCCGTTCCACGGCTGGTGCTACGGCCTCGACGGGGCGAACACCTTTATCTACCAGCCCGATCTGTTCGATGAGTCCAACCGCCAACCCGCCGATGTGGCACTCGCACCCTGCCGAGTCGAGATCTCCAATGGCTGCGCGTTCATCAACCTCGATGACAAGGCGCCGGGACTGCGCGAGAGCATTGAGCCCTTTGCCTCCATGTTCGACGCCTGGAAAGCAGAGACCCTGTGGCCCGAGTGGCATCTGGCCGGCCGTCTGCCAGTCAACTGGAAGCTCGCCATGGAGGCATTTATGGAGGGCTACCACTCCAGGGAGACCCACCCCCAGCTCTCGCCCTACATCGCCGCCGGGACCGCTGACGTCTATCGCGACGTCAGCACCGGCTTGAGATCTCCGTTCGACGCTGGGCGCAGAGCCGGCAAAAGCCCGGATATCGACTCAAAGGCCTTTATCGACGAGCAAATCTCATTCATGCGCGTGGTGAGCGAAGGAATGCAGGGCGAAATCCATGAAAAGGACGTGCGCATCGCCGAGGGTCTGCGCAATCTCGAGCTGCCGAAGGACCTGGCCGGTGCCACCGAGACCTGGTACCGCGAGCTGAACACGGCGGTCATGGCCTGGAACGAACGAGCAGGCATCGATTGTCCCGACCTCCACATGATCAATGAGAAGAATCTCAACAGAGCTGTGTTCTTCTGCTTCCCCAACTACTTCCTGCTCCCGACTTTCTCGAGCGCGTCGTCCTATCGGATCCGGCCGCTCGGTCCGGAGGAATGCCTCTTCGAGCTGTGGTCACTCACCCGCTACCGCCCCGGCACCGAGCCGTTGGCCCCGCCGACTCCAGTTGCGACGGCATCTGATGACCCGCGCTGGCCAAAAATCCCCGGCCAGGACTACTCGAATCTGCCGAAACAGCAGAAGGGTTTACACGCTGGCGGCTTCGACTACATGAGGTTGTCCCCCCACGTTGAGGGCCTCATCAGTAACTACCAGCGGCTGATCGACGGCCACCTCGCAGGCCTTGACCCCGAGCTCCTGCTCCAGGCGGCACAGCGCGTTTCGGGACCGTTCGATGGAGAGATCGTCGACATCGGCTTCTAAATCCACCTCCATACGGCGCTGTGGAACGCTTGATGGGAAAGGTCGCGATAGTTGCCGGAGCAAGCGCCGGGATTGGTCGTGGAATTGTGCGTACCTTTGCCCGAGAGGGAGCTGCCCTCACCATCGCCGGGCGCTCGGCCGAAACCCTCGAAATGGTTGCCGAGGAGATCGAGACCTTGGGTGGGCGAGTCCTCAGTTGCATATGTGATGTTGCTAAGCAGGATGACATCACGCGCACAGTTAAGGCGACAATCGACCATTTTGGTGCCATCGATATTCTCGTCAACAACGCTCACGATCTGCCTTCGGAAATCGCTCACGCGTTCCTCGAGACCGATTATGACAACATTCGGCACGCATTCGAGGGTGGAGTGCTCAGCACGGTTCACTTCATGACTTCGTGTTATCCCCATATGCAAGGACGCGGCGGGTCGACTATTAATCTCGGCTCGATCGCTGGCGTTCAAGGTTGGGCGACCTTCCTCTCCTACGCGATTGCCAAAGAAGGCATCCGGGCTGCGACACGAGTTGCTGCGAGAGAATGGGGACCGGTTGGCATCCGCGTGAACACGATCTGCCCCCGGGCCTGGGATTGGTCGGAGAGATCAATAGAGAGGCTTCATTCGTTGTCCGAGGAGGCCCAGCAAGCGCTGCTGGACACCGTCCCGCTTGGACACTTCGGCAGAGCCGAGCTCGACATCGGTGGCGTGGCGGCGTTCTTGGCGAGCGACGACGCCGGCTTCATGACTGGACAGACGCTCTTTCCCGACGGGGGAATCAGCATCTGAGTGTGCTCATCTGATCTGGCCCCACTTCTGACGGTTGTGCTCTGGGGCACGGTGGGGCCATTTCAGGTTGACATTCCCAAGCATCGATGCCGGACGGTAGCTGCGCCTTTCTGTTCGCTGTCCGCCGAAAGAGCTACAACGCTTTCAGCAAGAAGGTGCCGTCTGACTGCCGGTGAGTGATGTGCCCGGCCAAAATGGTCGTCGCATCCTTCCGCGTGCAGGATCCGGACCAACGGCAATTGCTGGTCTGGCATTGTCTAGAGAGCCGACAAGCTCCACGGCATCGAGGCCACCCTCGAAGTAGTCGACAGGTATCGCTCCAGGGCGGTAGTCAGGTCGTGACAGTTGGGTTGTCGAGCCCTTTCAGCCAGGGATCCCGTGAATTCCTGAAGTGGCCTCGCGCAGCTCCTTCGCTTCGATGACGCGCCGGACACCCTCTGCGACACTCACCCTGCACCGACCCAGTGTGGCGTGCATCTTCGTCACATCCGCCCATATGGGGTAATAGGCCGAGTCGCTTTCCCGATAAGACACCCCAAGGCCCAGAATGTCGGCCGCCATCTTCGTGTACTCCTGCACCGAGCAGGTCTCACTCCCACCAAAGTTGACGACAAGGGGTGGTACCGATGCCAGGATCGCTGCCATTTCCACCTTTTCAACTGCATCATCGATGTACATCGGGGAGTGGTGGTTCGGCCCGCCGCGGTAGACGGGGATTGTCTCGCCACGCTCCACAAGGTCCACTCGACTCGTCACGGTCCCCCCTGCTGGCCCGTACACCGTAAAAATCCGAATCACGGTGGTCGGAATCTGTTCTTCTCGAGAAAGGAACTCCACGAGGGACTCCGCGGCGATCTTGCTGGCCGAGTACGTCGGAATGCCATTGTGGAGTCCGAATCGGTCGTCCTCGGCGAGGGGGCGCGGACCGCCATAGTCATACACGGAACCGGAACTGCAGTAGACGAATCCCTTTATCGGTCCAACCATGCGCATCAGGCGTCCAGTCGCCTGGACGTTGGTCTCGAACGTGTCGGCCCGCGAGCGTTCGGATGTAGAGGCGGTTGTCGCTCCTGCATGGATGACGTAGTCCAGTCCTTCGGGAATATCCTCGGCTGTCAGCAATTTGATATCCGCCACGATCGGATTCGCACCCGCCGCCTGCAACCGGATTTGAGCCTCAGGGTCGCTGAAGCGGGCAAGCGCGAACACTTCGTTGTCAACTGCGAGATGTTCGGCCACCGGGCCACCAATCAGTCCGGTTGCGCCGGTGACGAGGATTCGCTGCCCGATCAAATGAGTCATGTGCTACGCCCCCATGCATTCCCGTGTGCCAGGTGTATTATGTAGTTAGCTATGTTAGCCTATCAAGCATCATCTACAGGATCGGCGGAAACGGTTGAGCGCCGACAAAGCCGGTCTCAGCGGCGCGTGGCCTCGAGCGACAGGGCATCCGTCCGATGTTGGGGTCTGCGCACCCTTCCGACCCAGTGGGATGTCTGAGTGACGCCCGCGGTGCGATGCGGAATTCACACGCCGGTCGTCATCCTGCTACCCGGCTACTCGGCCCCCTGGGAAGTGGACGGCACCATTGCAGACATTGCCAAGGTGGCGCAGGCGGCCGAACATTTTGCTTACCACCATGTGACGTGTAGCGAGCACGTAGTGATTCCGAGTGATGTTGCGGCGGTGCGCGGGGCGCGCTATTGGGATCCCCTAGCGACGTTTGGCTATCTGTCTGCAGTCACCACGTCCATCCGACTCGCAACGAATGTGCTTGTGCTCGGGTACCACCATCCACTCGAGATTGCGAAGCGCTACGGCACACTCGATCGCGTATGCAATGGCCGCCTGATTCTCGGCCTCGGAGTAGGTTCGCTGAAGCAAGAGTTTGACCTTCTCGAGGTTCCCTTCGCTGACCGGGGGCACAGAGCGGACGAGGCACTACGTGCGCTACGGACGTCGTTGTCTCAGCGACAGCCGAGTTTCAAAGGCAAGTACTACCGGTACTCCGACATGGTCGTCGACCCGCCCGCACTTCAGACGCGGATGCCCATATGGATCGGCGGGCGCACGGCGCGCTCGCTCCGTCGAGCTGTCGAATTTGGCGATGGTTGGATGCCCTTCGGGCTTTCCGCCGATCAACTCGGTGCGATGATTAGTAAAATAAGAGGAACTCCAGAGTGGGAATCTCGGAAACAGCCGCTCGAAGTGGTCCTGTCGAACGACCACCCATTCGATCCGTCAGGTGATCCGAAGGGAACCGTTGACCAAGCCGAGAAACTGCTGGTGTCCGGAGCGACCATGCTCCAGTTGCATCTCATGCATCATTCGGTTGGTCACTACGTAGAGCAGCTCGAGGCCATGGCGAAGTTATCCATCTTCGAAAGTGCCCGGCCGGAAAGGCCTGACCCGCCCGCAGTCCGGTAGATACCGGTACGGCTCGATATGAGGGAGATGCCCCGATCACGCGACGTTTTCGCCAAATCACCGGGAGCTTCGACCCCCGTTCGTCCCTCGAGTCGACGGAGCAGCGAAGCTGTGCCCTCACCGCGCAGGGTGCTCGGCGGGAGTTGGGTGAAGCGACCCTCCCATCGTCGTTCAGGTAGCAAATGTTCGTCCGAACTTGCGCGTGGTGTCGTGTTTCGATTGCGCCTCGGCGGGATGAATCACCTCGCAGTTGCGAAAAGAAAAGAGCGCCATCGCAGCTACTCATTCAGTCCATCGTGGTTGAGCGCAGTATGATCCAGTTGTGGCCGACCCACTCAAGGAAGTGAGCGACTCGGCGGGCACGTATGGTCAACTGGCCCGGCCCCTGAGAATCCCGAAAATGGCAGAGGTTGTCGCTGAATACATTCGGCGCGACATCGTTACGGGCGTCCTCAAGGAGGGTGAATCGTTGCCACCGTCGGCCGTACTCATTGAGCGCCTCGGAGTGTCGAAGCCAACGATCCGAGAGGCGCTTCGGATCCTCGAATCAGAGACGCTGATCGAAGTTCGCCGGGGAGCCGGGGGCGCCCGTGTGCTGCTTCCAAACGTGGCCGCCGCCGGCCGCGCCGTCGGCATCCTCCTGCAACTCGATCAGACGACGCTGGAAGACGTGTCTCATGCCCGCATGATGTTCGAGCCTCCGGCAGCCGGTCTCTTGGCAAGAACTTGGGATGGCGAGGATATGGCCAAATTGGAGGAGGGATTAGAGAAGAGTCGCAAAGTTCTATCCGAACCCATCGCGTTTGCCGAGAGTCAGGCTGACTTCCACCAGCTCGTTGTGACGCTTGCGAGCAACCGGACGATCGCTTTGATGGCACGACTTCTTGACGAGGTCATACGCCGCCACGAGGCCGCCGTTAATAAGGATCGAGAGCATGATCATTTCCGGTCCGCCGCGCTCAAGGAGCACGAAGACTTTGTCAAGCTCGTCGAAGAGCGACGGGACGCGGAGGCAGAGACATTCTGGAGAGCTCACCTCCAGACCAACGCGCATAACCTGCTCAGTGGGTCGGGCCTCCACACGGTGCTCGATCTCTACAACAACGCTCAGGCGGGTCAGGAATTGCGGTTTCGTTTCTGAAGGGACGAATGAAATCCCAGCGGTGAAAGTCGGGAAAGTTCGCTGGGCTGAGTTGTCGAGCGTCGGAAATTGGAAGCCAGCGAACCTTCGGGTCCGAGAATGGGGATCTTTGACGCAATCAACTCTGGGTATCGCACGATTTGGTCAGCGGCGACCATAGCTCAGGCCGAACCCCAGTGCGGTCACCTCGTCGAACAGGGCGGTAGCCCACACGTGGGGGTCCTCGCGCAGGCGCTCGCGCACATACGGCACGAAGAGGTCGGGTCCAGCTCTCCGGCCTCGCCGGCCACCCGAGTCCCGTTCAGGTGGTTGCGGATCGTCTCGCGGTTGTGGCCCAGATGTCGGGCGATGGCCGAGTTCGACCAGCCCTGTTCGCGTAATGCAGTTGTTTCCATGTCCTCATTCCCTCTATCCCGCGAGAGGGAGAGTCGCAGTAGCGATGCTGAGGTCGCCTCTTAGCAGTGGCCCGACCCGTCCCGTAACATCGCCTTTGTGGTCATTCCCGAGCGAGCACGTCTCGAGCTCGATCGACGCCTCGATGCGCATCACAAGGGCCGCTGGCCCGAACTGCAAGAGGCCAGGGTCCGCTTCCGCGCCCCCTACGCCTACGCCTACGTCGAAGTCACTTTGCCAGACGGCTACGACCAACCACCCGTTCCGACTGCGCTGGACCGGTCATCCCCAACACAAGTGGACCTTCGCCATATGGCTGGCGAGCAAGGATGGCTACGAGAACTCAGTCTTGCCCAGTGGGTCACTGGTCGGCACAGTCGAAGAGGCGATGGACTTCGCATGCGGCCTCTATCTCGGCGACATCAGCGCCTGGGAATTGCCCTGTCAACGTTTCGCCCTCGTCACTAGAAGCCGGAACTGCTCAAGTTCGATCGAGGAATCGGCGATGCAGCCCTGTACGTACTGTTTATCGGCAAGGAATCCCTTGGTGGTGCGACTGAGGGCGCGTTCGCACATCATGTCGAACGCACCTTGGCAGATCCCAAGTGATCGCATCGCGTGATGCATGCTTCCGCCGCCTAAGCGCGTTTGCGCCACGGCGAAGCCCCGCCTTCCGCACCGAGCCGGTTCGCCGCCGGGACGCGGACGTCGTTGTAATGCACCAGCCGTGTGCACCCTCTCCCTCGGCTTCGCTGGAAAGTCCCATGTCCGGACAACCTCGAGACCAGCCGATTCGCAGGGCACGAGGACCATCGACATTCCTCGATACGGCATCGATTTCGGATCCGTGACCGCCACACGATCAGAAATTCGGCCTAGCGAGCATGGGAGGAGAAGAGCTTCCACCCGGAGATCACCCATTCATCCCCGTCTTTTTCACGGCTCGGGTAAAGAGGGCTCCTGGATCGGAACCCCCCTGTGGCTCGGTCATCGAGTAACGGGAAACGATGTCTCCCTCCAGAAGCGGCACAAGGTATTTCGCCCTTCCTGCTCAGGGGTCCCAGTGGGTGAGGATCTCAGCGTTCCGTGTCAGGCACCTGAATTGCGAAAACTCGTGGAGCCCACTGCGACCTACCGAGAATCTCGTTCATCAGGGCAAGCTTTAACTACCCGTAACCCTGACCGCCCAGTTTGGGAACCAGGTGCACAGCCCAGAGTCCACGCTCCCGCGCCGGCTCTTTGAGGGAGCGCAGCAAGAACTTGATCTCCTCGCGCTGCGGCTGGCAATAGACGACGTAGGGGCAGAACACATCAAAGGACTCGATTTCCTCCCTCACGAATGCCCGCATCCATTACGCTGCGCCTGTTTCAAAATCCCAGCTCATGCCCTACCCTCTTTCGTCGTGAGCGCATCTAAAGCATGTCGCGCCCGCGTCGCCAGCCCTCCGCATGAACGCGTCACTGAGTCGTTTGTCGACGAGGATCATCGCGACCACCGGCGATGTCGTCACAACTCGGCAGCCGCTTCATTTGAGCAAGCCCACGAGGGAGGGATGTTCAACTTTGCTGATGAAGGAAACTCGATCAACAACGCCAGCGCAGCGCCGTCGGACTCGCTCCGGGACCGCCTCAAGCGACGCCACGACCGCGAATGCGTCAAGCATTTCGTCGTCGATGAGGAGCTCCATCTCGGACCGCGGCCTCACAGCAGCAACAACCCTCACTGACATCCCGGTCAACTGTATGCAGAAGCATGCGGCAGCGCTTAGAGGGCACTGTGGGCGGCCTCGGCTCCGGGCATGGTCGGCGCCCTCGCGTCGGGGCCATGAACCGATCCCTTTTCGGATTCTGGCCACAGGATTGCCGTCAAGGGCCGGCTCAATAGGATCGGTCGATCTGGCCTTGCCGCCTCATTGGCTGCTCACCGGCGCCGTTGCCGGGCAGGCGCTGGTCGACGACGGCCCATGTTCCGGCGGAACACAAGTACAGCATAGCTAGCTAGGATAGGTTGACTTACCTCTCGGGCGGTGTGAAAATCATGATCTGGAATACGTGCGACTACATGGATGTGGCTGGTGTCATCCGGCTTACCCTCGGCCAGGTACGGCTCAGCGTTGGAGGCGTGTCGCACGCGCCGCTTCCACGCGTCATCGAGGGCGAGGGAAGGCTCGGAAAAGACATGCGACACGCGGAGGTTGCTTGACAAGGTCAATCCGTTTACAGCCGCGTGAGAGGAAGCCGACAACAGGAACGTGGGGCTGATATGTCCCGGACCGGAAAATCACGTACGGAGGAGCACTTATGACCACGACCGAAGTTCCGATGACAGCACCGAATCTTGAGGTGCCCGAGCGATGGCGGCTCGGTCCGGCGTATGTGCCAAAGGGCCGCTACATCGATCCTGAATTCCTTCAGCTCGAGATCGATCGCCTCTTTCCGCGGACGTGGTTGAATGCCTGTCGCTTTGACGAGGTCGAGCGGGTTGGCGACTATGTGGATTTCGAGATCTGTGGCCAGTCGATCGTGGTGGTCAGGACCGAGCAGGGGCTACGGGCCTACTTCAACTCCTGCCGCCACCGGGGTACCAGGCTCGTCAACGGGCAAGGCCGGATCGGCGAGTTCCGGTGCCCATTCCACGCCTGGCGCTGGAACCTCGACGGATCGCTCAAGTACCTGGCAGACGAGGAGAACTTCGATCCGCGTCCGGCTGGCGAGCTGTGCCTCCCCGAGGTGAAGGTCGATACCTGGGGAGGCTGGGTCTTCATCAACATGGATCCGGACGCCGAGCCCTTACTCGACTTCCTCGACCCTATGCCGACCAGGTTGGAGGGCTACAAGCTCGAAGACATGCGGGTCGCCTGGTACAAGTCGGTGTTGGTCGACACCAATTGGAAGACCGCACTCGACGCCTTCAACGAGAGCTGGCACGTCCCGGGCACCCATCCCCAGCTGTTGAGGCCGGACAAGCACACCACCCCTCCCACGATTGCGGAGTCTGAGGCCTATGGGAAAACCTTCAACGAGTTGTTCCGCTACCACTCCCGGCACGCCGACGTATTTCGCTATGGAGCCGAAGGCAGCTCTACGCGCTTGCGCCCCGAGTACGGGGTTAATCCGGAGGCCGTGTATGACAATGTCGTCTACAACTTGCGCGAGCTTCGAACCCTGTACCTGCCGACCGATCTCGGAGCGGCAGCGGAACTCCGCACGATCCCAGAGGCCTATGGACCTGAAGGCAATGCGATCTACCAGCAGCTGCGGAAGAAGCACGCTCGCGCCGCAGGCGTCGACTACCCGGAGCTGACCGAGGACCAGCTCAAGGGGGGCATGTACGACTGGCATGTCTTCCCGAACACGGTATTCCTCGTCGACTACGGAACGTGCATTTCGTACCGGACCCGTCCTTATGGAAAAGACCCCGACAAGTGCATCTTCGACGTGCAGGGCCTCTGGCTCCCACCGACCGAAGGCATTGCCACCGCAAAGCCGGAGCACTTCGATGACTGGCGGAAGGCCGACCTGGGGGCCATCCTCGAACAGGACTTCTCCAACATGTCAGAGGTCGCCGTCGGCATGCATTCTCAGAGTTACGACGGGCACCGTCTGAACCGGACCCAGGAGATGACGATCTGGAACTACCACCGTGCCATTGACGAGTTCCTTTTTGGCTCGTGAATGACGCGAAAGTCGGCTGGCTCTCGCCGGCGGCTTCGCATGCCGGGAGCGATTTCAAGCCGATAACGGTCTTTCAGGCCGAGCAACTCTTTCCGTCAGTACTTCCCTATTTCGACTCGGTATGGATGGCGGATCATTTCTACGGATTCGACGACGAGAAGAAGGAAGGCTTTCTCGAGGGATGGACGACGTTGACCTGGCTGGCGGCGAAGTTCGACAACGTCGACGTCGCGCACCATGTCTTGGGTCATGGATACCGTAATCCGGCACTCATCGGAAAAATGGCCTCAACCCTTCAGGTGCTGACGCAAGGCCGGTTCATCCTTGGTATCGGTGCTGGGTGGAGGGAAGAGGAGTACAAGGCCTACGGTTACGAGTTCCCTGCTGCCGCTGTGCGCCTTCGCCAGCTGGAAGAAGTGGTTCAGATCTGTCGGAAAATGTGGACCGAAGAGCATCCGCAGTTTCACGGCGAATACTTCAGCATCGATGACGCGGTGGCGACGCCTCGACCGGAGGTTGCGCCTCGGATCTGCATCGGTAGCTCCGGTGAATCTATCGGATTAAAAATCGTCGGCAGACGCGCCGATATCTGGAACACGGGATTTCAGGACGAGGAGTCATGGAAGCGTAAGCGCGACATCGTCTATGAGGCGGCGAATGCATTTGGTCGTGACGAAGGGGATGTGACGTGTTGCGTAACGGTGACCGGACAATTCCCGGAGTCCGGCCCTGATTCTGAGGAATGGCTCCAAAGGCTCGAAGGCCTAACCTCGAAAATTCGTCCGACCACTGAACCGGCGGTGGGCGCGTCCGCGTAAAAAGCTCTCCTGCCTGGAAGAATCACTGTTACCACAACAGGATCATCAACCAGGAGGAGAGCTCCTTGAAAGTGCACCGTAGTCGCTCGGTCCGTCGCGCCAAAGTGATACCCGACGGCAAGAACTTGGTCAGCCATGCCGGTGCTGCGCTCTTGGCCGAGTTGGCTGATCGCACTGGGTTGACCGAGGCCATGTCGGTGGCCATGTCCGACTGCGGGATCTCCTGGCACACCCATGATCCCGGTGTCGTCCTCACCTGGCCGTCGCCATCGCCGACGGCGCGGACTGTTTGGCCGACATCGCCGCGTTGAGAGAACAAGAGGATCTCTTCGGTCCGGTGGCGTCAGTCGCCACGGCCTGGCGGGCCGTGCACGCCACCGCCGTCTTCGAGCTGCGGGCGATCCCGCTTGCCTTGGCCCAAGCCCGTGCGCGCGTGTGGGCGGCGAATCCACCCGTCGGCCCGATGATCTGGGACTTCGATTCCACCTTGGTCAACGTGTGCGGGTTGGAAAAAGAGGACGCCGCCGCCACGTACTCCTGTTGACTGAACTACCTGTGCCTGACACTGGGGTTATCGCATCGGATGAGAACCTGAGCTGGCTACGGTCCGATCCATGAGCGAAGAACGTGATCTCTCGGTGCTGATCGTGCCGAGGACGGGCGGGGTCGTTGCTGGTGGCGACTTGTGGGAACCCGTCCGGACTGTCGACGCCGCTGGTGATCCGGTGACCGCGGTGGCGACCTTTCTGAAGGATCTGCAGGCATCGGGCCGTTCGGAGTCGACGCAGCGCTCCTATGCGATGGACCTCCTGCGCTGGTTCCGGTTCCTTTGGGCCATCGAGGTCCCCTGGGATCGGGCAACCCGAACAGAGGCCCGCGACTTCTGCCGATGGCTCGCATTTGCCCACAAGGCAACACGAGGCCCCGCCACCACCCGATCGATGAGCAACATGCCAAATCCGGTGACCGGCAAGTCCCGCCCCGGGCGCACGTACGCGCCCACAACGCGTGCGCACTCGGAGACCGTCCTGCGGGTCTTCTACGACTTCCACCGCGATGTCGGGACGGGCCCGATGGTCAACCCCTTCCCGCTCTCGAGGGATCGTCGCGGTGGCCGGGCCAATGCCCATCACAACCCAATGGAGCCTTACCGCAATGATCGGGTCGGCCTTTACCGGCCGAGGGTGGCCCAGCGGATCCCCCGCTGCATTCCCGATGCGCTGTTCAATCAAGTGTTCGCCGAACTCGGTTCGCACCGGGACCGAGCGCTCGTCGCCCTATGGGTGTCGACCGCGGCCCGTGCCTCCGAGCTGCTCGGTGCGCGCTGTAGCGACGTCGATCCGGGCCAGCAGTTGGTCACGGTGGTTCGCAAAGGGTCCCGCTCTCTTCAGCAGCTCCCGGCTTCCCCCGATGCCTTCGTGTGGCTCCGGCTCTACCAGTCCGCGATCGATCAGGAGATACCGACCGGGCCTGATGATCCATTGTGGTGGACGCGGCGTCGCCCGTTCCGGCCGCTGAACTACCACGCGGCACGAGCCATGTTCGCCCGCGCCGCTGCCGCACTCGGTGCCAACTGGACCTTGCACGACCTTCGCCATACCGCCGCCTACCGGATGGCCCGAGACCCAGCGCTGCCGTTGGCCGACGTGCAGTGGGTACTCGGGCACGCCCATCTGTCGACGACGCAGTTGTACTTGACGCCGATGCCCGGCGACGTGATTGCTGGGGTCCTCGCTCACCATCGGCGTCGCCAACCGCTGGCCGCACCGGACCTGCCGGGAGGTGCCGCCGATGTGCCAAGCAGCTATCGGCCCGAATCGCTCGACGTGTTGTTCGGTGGTCAGAACTCGTGACCGTCGTTGACGACCGGCTTGGGATCAGCGCCGGTGCACCGTCGATCGGCCCGGACATGCGCCAGCTCTGGGAACGGTTTCCCCCGCGAGGCTCGTCAAGGACCTGGCCAGCGACCGAACGGCCGAGTGAGTCAGTGCTGGCCGAGATGATCGCCGCCTCGTCCGATCTCGACGAGACCGGGGCGCAGCAACGGCGTCGACTGGGGATGGTCCGGCTGCTGGGCTGGCTGTCCGAACAGTCCGGTGACACCTGGCAGCAGCGGTGGGAGACCAGTGGGGCGGACGCCTCAGGAAACGCGGATTGGTGGAAACCGATGCTGGCGTGGGCACGCCCAC
>PMLV01000171.1 GCA_003160635.1 Acidimicrobiaceae bacterium
CCTTTCCGTGCAACAGGGAGGCTAGTGATCTTCACCGCCTTGCTCGGCTCGGGGAGCGTGCATCTCGCCGGACGCACGGTCAAGGAGTCGACGTACTACGTCGCCGCGATGGCAGCCTTCGCGGTGATCAGCGCCTGCTACACGAACGTCGCCATGACCGTCACCTTCCAGCGCGACGCGGGGATCCTGAAGCGTATCAACGGTACGCCGCTGCGGGCAGGCGTCTACTTCACAGCGAGAGTGCTGCACGCGCTGTTCGTCGCAATCCTGCTCGTGGTCATCACAGCCGCGTTCGGAAGGCTGGCCTACCATGCCTCGGTCCCGAGCGGCATCACGCTCGTCCACTTCCTCGTCATGCTCGTAGTGGGCGCTGGAAGCTTCTGCGCTCTCGGATTCGCCATCACCACAGCGATCCCCAACGCTGATGCCGCGCCCGCCATCGTCAACGCCACGATCCTGCCGCTCCTGTTCCTCTCGGGCATCTTCATTCCGCTCGGCGCCAATGCGCCGACATGGATCATCTGGGTGGCACGCATATTCCCGGTCCGGCATTTCGCGCTGGGGTTGCAAGCCGGATTTCTCGGCACGAGTTTCGACTGGGTGGACGTAGGCATCGTCGCAGCGTGGGGTGTGGCCGGACTGGTTTACGCGATACGGCGCTTCAGTTGGGAGCCGAGAGTCTGAGCTGGCACTGGACGCCACCGGATCGTACGGAAGCACAAGGGGGTGAGGCAGTATTCAGTGGCCCGATCGGCGGAGGTGGACCGCCCAGGGTTGGTCGAGTTCCGCTGTCCAAACTCGCGGCAATGTTCACAACGACTACGGAGCAGGGGGTGTGGTCGAACACCGCACTACAACGGGCACCCCCAATAACAGGATCGGCACACGGTGATCAGTCAGTGTCGATCGTGCAAGGTCGAAATGACCCGAACAGCGTTCCCCGATTGACACAATCTCGGGAGTCGTGGCGGATGCTCCAATAATCCTCACGAAGAACGGCTTGGAGGATCGAGTCGGCGCCGCATTGCTACCCGGGGCCACTCGTCTAACCATCTGGCGCTCTCTTGGTCGCGGATATGACGGAGCCCACTGCTCATCTGGTCAACGGTCAACTCTTGGAAGCCCGGCCCGTCTGTAGTACGGCGCGTTCCAGGGGACCTCCGCGTACGTCGTGAGCGTCAGAGCCGCCAACCCCCGTTCTTCCGCCCAGGCGGATGCGGTATCGAGAAGCGACCGGCCGAGGCCTTGGCGGGCGTGGCTGGGGTCCACGGACACCTGTTCTATGTGAGCATTGCCGTCGACGACGGTGGGCAGTCGCTCAAGCGGATTCAGCGGTGCCTATTCGGACCGTGGATCATCGTCGCAGAGGGTTCGGCCTGGGTACCGCACGGGCCTGGCTGAAACATCCGCCCGTTTGGGTGGTCCGGTGCCATGATTGGCGGCGGCGCCGATGCGTGACTTCGCCTATTCCCCGAGCGGTGAGGCGAGCACGTCTTGCAAGATCGCCACGGTGCTAGCAGGCGTGGTTGCCGCTGCAACCGAGCAAAGCACCACGCCGGGCGAAACCAGCTCCCACCAGCTCCCCTCAACGACGAACACGAAAGCGCAACCGTTGATAGCCCCAACGCTTACCCCGTGTTCGGCGGCCGTTGCCTCAGCGGAGTCTCTTACCAGCTCCCACTTGAAGATGTCCTGGTTCGACGGGGGCAGGAAAGGCCGCCGGGCCGAGCTGAACCACTGGCAGCCCTCGAGGTACAGGCTGCGTGCGGCTTCCTGCAGCGCCGGTTGGCCCGAAAGCGCCGACCACTCAGGTGGATCAGCAACCAGCTTGTGACGCGCATCGATCTGGCGTCGCAACGGGTCCCTTTCGACGTCGCGCGTCCCGAGCTGATTTGTCCCGCGCTCCTCAACGGCTTTGTTCCACCAGTTCGGCCAGTCCCGAGCCACCTCGTGGCGGCTAACAGAGTTGAGCAGGTTCGACCGATCGGGGATATCACCGGCGAGACGGGGCGGGATACCTCTGGCTTCTTCTACGTCCAAGCCGAGGCAGTCACGCACGTAGAGCACTGCGTGAAGAATCTGGTCGAAGTCGTGGGCGAAGCGCCAGGACTCGCTCTCTCCTTGTCGCATTTCCCTCCTTCAGCGCCGACCGCGAGCTCCGAGTCTGACACCCCTCCATCCCCTGCGGGCACCGAGAGCCGCCGACCCTGCAGCTCGTCGACTCGTCCGTAACCCGTTCCCCCAAAGGTAAACAGCGAGTCTGCATCTCCTTCACCCCATCCGCGCGACTCAGCCGATACAGAACTCGTTACCCTCCGGATCGAGCATGACCGTCCCACTCGTTCCGTTCCCTTCTCGGAACTCGACCTTCGTCGCGCCTAGGGATACGAGCCGTTCGATCTCTTCTCCCGGATTTTTCGCAGCGAGGTCCACGTGTACTCGGTTCTTTGTGGTCTTGGGCTCGGGAACCCGGAAGAACAGGATGTGCTGGACGCCCCTCTTGTCAGGGGCTTGAAGGGCCACGAAGTCGTCTCGCTCAGTGACCGGGGTGTAGTCAGTGACCTTGGACCAGAAACCAGCCAGTTTCCGTGGTTCGGCGCAGTCGAAGGTGAGGTTGAAGATGAACGCCGACATGATCCTCCTTGCGTGGTGCCCGCACAGGGTCCATGCGATCGTACCGGGATCGTTGGCGCTGCCTTGGCGTCGAGAGTCGACAATAGGGATGGCCCAGCCGTCGGCCCCAAGCCGATCGGTCGTCGGACACTCGGGCACAGGTGAGAGAATCGCGAAATGCAAACGGCGGACATATATAGGAGGTTTGCCTCGTTCGAGGCACGTGGAGAGTCGCTCTGCTACGAGGAATGGGCTGAGGGAGTTGCCAGTGATGCTGACCTGCTCACCCTGATTGACGAGCTGCCCGTTTGGAAGCGTCAACCGAACCTCGTCTTCGCTGCGGCACGCTACGCCGGAGTCTCTGCGCAGCCGTTCGATGAGTTCCGCACCGAGCTGGTCGCAGCGTGGCCAGAGGTCACGGAGCTGATCTTGACGAAACGGACGCAGACCAATGAGCCAGGTCGATGCGCTGTCCTGCTACCCCTTCTTTCCGAGCTGCCCCAACCGTTCGCGTTGCTCGAAGTCGGCGCCTCCGCCGGACTGTGCTTGTACCCGGACAAATTCAGTTACCAGTACGGTGACCTGCCGCGCCTCGATCCAGCTCGAGGGCCTGGAACAACAGTGCTGAGCTGTGCGATTGAAGGCCCAGTCCCCGTGCCAGCGACTCTGCCCGAGGTCGTCTGGCGGGCTGGCATCGATCTCAATCCGCTCGACGTCTCCCAAAGCGAGGACATGCGTTGGCTGGAGACCTTGGTGTGGCCCGAGCAGGACTCCCGCCGCCAACGTTTAACCGCAGCGATCGACATCGCCCGCACGGACCCGCCACAGCTCGTCAGTGGAGATCTCAACGAGACCATCGAGACCCTAGCCAGTCAGGCCCCGTCGGACGCGACGCTCGTGGTCTTCCATAGCGCAGTGCTCGCCTATCTGTCCGCCGACGCCCGAGCCCAGTTCGTAGCCACGGCGAAGTCACTTCGTGGACACTGGATCTCAAACGAGGGCTTGCCATTGGCCCCGATCGTGAGCCCCACGGTGCTGCCGCCGCCACCGGATCCCACCAAGGCACTATTCGTGCTCGCAAAGGATGGTAAGGCTGTCGCTTACGCCGGACCTCACGGACAATCGCTCCTTTGGTTTGGCTAGTTTCCGGAGTCCCATTCGGGATCCGTCCTCGGGTCAACAGCGGACGCGCGCCCTACGAGGAGGCTGCCGGATAGTCAAGCCGTCAGGCGCGAGTTGCGCTCAACACGATCGGGGTTTTAGACGAGGTCACAGCCCTGCACCAGGCTGACCGTCACATGCCTTCAGCCCGTAAATCCGGCCTCACAGTCGGCGGCAGTGACGTCGGGGTGGAAACGTTTGTGAACCCAGTGGCGCTCGCCGAGGAGGTTCACCCGGCCCCATCGGCCGGAGACCGGACCGAGCTGGGTGTGGCGTGGCAACACGCCCACCAGAGACTGCGGCTTGGCGCCGCCCGACAGCTTGGTGCTCTCCAGCACGTAGATGGCGTCCTGGGTGACAGCCACGCAGCGGTACTTGATCCAGAACATCGTAAGCCCCGTGAGATACGTGATGAGGAAGAAGAAGTAGTTTGGCGCGGTCTGGCAGATGAACACCTGCCGGATCTCGCTACCCGCAGGCAGGAAGGGTGCCGAACGCTCCACCAGGTCCTTCCGCGGCGTCACGAGAATCACCTGCGAGTTCATACCACGTCGCAACCTCGGCAGAACGCAGACCCATCCTGCAAGCCGATCCGTAAGTCGGACGCGGATAGACGACGAGGCTCAGCGCACTGCTTCCTGTCAGGCCGCACTTCCAAAGAACTGGGCGTCTCCGAACGTGAACACACCGCCGTCCGCACCCACCAGCCAGTAGCCACCTCCGTCAGGCGATCTCGTCATGCCGACGATCGGTGCCGTCGATGTGACCCTGATACCAGGGAGTGAACCGTAGAAACCGGCGTCACCGAAGGTGTAGATCCCTCCGTCGGTGCTTACCTCCCAAAGGCCCTTGGCATCAGATGAGATGGCCCCACCCGAAACCAGTGCGGCCAGGGCCATGGGACCGGCTTGTCGATCTGAGGGTAACGCGGCATCTCCCTGGGTCAAGGGTGCGTCGCCGTTGGCGGGTAGCGCCATGTAGCCCTTACCGTCGGTTGTTGCCAATAATGTGGTCACCGCTACCCCATTCGTCGGAGCTCCGTAGAACCCGACATCACCGAATGCGAATACCCCACCGTCGGCTCCGAGAAGCCAGTAACCATCCCCGTTCGGAGTGGGAGTGATGCCGATCACCACGCCGTAGGGCTTCGTACCCTCACCCGGCAACGACCCGTAGAATCCGGCGTCACCGAACGCGTAGACGCCGCCCTCTCGGTCAACCAGCCAGTAGCCAAGTCCGTCGGGAGTGGTCGCTATCGCACTGATCGGGGCGACCGGTGTTATGCCAAGGCCACCGGGTCCCGCTGGAAGTGAGCCGTGGAACCCGGCATCGCCGTAGCTATAGACCCCCCCGTCTGCCTGGGTGAGCCAATAACCTTTGCCGTCCTGCGTTCTTGCGATACCCACGAATCGAGATCCGAGTTGCGCGGCGAATGTTCCCGTCACCTGAAAGGGGACGGTGATCTCCGTTCCCGGCGAGGTCGCGCACGTAGGACTCACGAAGTGCCATATCCCGGGCGCCACATTCGCCCCATTGAGGCCGCGGGTGGCCGATCCTCCGACGAATGGTGGGATGACAAAGGTCGCCGACCACGCCCCGTCCGAGGCAACCGGCACGACGATGAACTCGTCCGGGCCGGTCGTGGTTCCTTGTTCGAAAGTGAGCGTTGGAAATGAGCTTGCGCTGCAACCCGGGCCAGCATTCCCCCGAAGGGTCACCACGGTACCCACCGGTCCCGACGTCGAACTGGTCGACATGGTCGCTGTCTGTACTGCCGTCGCGGGGCTGGACCCCATCGCCACGAGGACAGCACCGAGCGTTACCGTCGCACCCATCAGTGCAATTGCCATACGCAGCCCAACTCTAGGCCGACCTCGGAATTTCATGTGGATTCCTCTCTCATATGATTGGGATCTTCTCTTCCCATTTGACGAGAGTGCCCCGCCCCGGGCTCGCACTCGGCCCTTGGCGACCATGGGACCGTGCCTCCCTTAGAACCAGACTTTCCCAACAATGGGCGCGTTATCGTGCGTCACTTCAGACTTCGGCTCATCCATCACGGCCTTCATAAGTTATAGACGCGTGAGGTCAGCAAAAGGTTCCATCGACACTCGGCCAGGCCGATCCCTAGGATGGCGGGATGACGAAATACGACCGCCGCCGAGCCTGTTCGGTCACCATTGAACCACCACTGAGCGGATCATGAAGGGGTTGACGTCCCAATAACGGGACGAAAGGTCAGGTGTATCCAGGGGAACGGCCTTCGGATCGATTCACGATCGCCTTCGGGCGCGTTGGATTTTCACCCGATAGGCGGTCCAGACTCGATCGTCGTCGTAAGCCGATCTAATTGTGGGCGCACGCTTGGCGCTCCGATTGCGGGACACGCACGGACGCCTGTGTGAACGCCCCTCGCATAGAAAGCGCGCCTGTCCAAGATGTAGGTCGGCCTCGTTAGGACGCCGCCAACTCAATGCTCGGTGCATTTGGTAGGGCCAAGGTTTCGTTGGTACTCGCGATAACGATCTCGTTGCGTCCGGCAGATTTTGCCTGGAGGAGAGCCTCGTCAGCCAGAGCGACCACCTGATGGAACTCAGCAGCCTGGTCCGAGGAGGCCAACCCGAAGCTCACCGTGAAACTCGGGTGGTGGCCCACTGCGAGACGTTCTGCCGTACGCTGCATCACTCGTTCAAGCACTTGCACAGCTTCAGGAATCGCGTAGCCGGGAAGAACGATGACGAACTCTTCTCCGCCGTAGCGACAGGGGATGTCGGCGGGTCGTAGAGAATCCCGCAGAACGTGTGAGAACGTGCGCAGCGCCCGGTCGCCGGCGTCCTGCCCGAAGACATCATTGAGCTGCTTGAAGTGATCGAGGTCGCGGACCCCGTTCTCGAGGCTACGACGCGTGAGCAGACCCGTCAGGGAGTCACTGTTGGCCTCGGTCTGGGAAAGCTCGAAGGCGCGCAACATCGCCAAACGTTCCGATGCTCTGCGGGCGATCACCTCGACATCGCGTCGAACATGATCGGAGGGCGCGGCGCCTTCGGTCGCCGTCACATGGAAGAGCCCCCACAGAGTTACCACTAATGCTCACCGGAACGCACAATGCAGAACATCCGCGTCCCCGCAGGTTGGGGCACGCATCGAGCGCCAGGCTCGAGGGAAAGACTAATGACTGCCCGCGGGCGGCGGCGGGGCAGTCCTCGGGGGAGACCACTCCGCAGCCCATCTCATGGCCATCGGCGGGACTGACGAGAACTTGTCGGAAATGGGCCCGGCTCGAATTGGCGAGAAGCAACTCTCCACAGAACTCGGGTGCGGCGACGCCAAGTGCCTCGGCCACGAGATCGAATACTGGCACTTCGGCCTTGGCCATTTCGAGCGCTCGTTGCAAGCGCGCCTCGAACTCGGTGCGGCGGGCGAGATCCAGTTGCACGCCGTCCCTTCGGGCCCATTCGTGCTCGACCCTTAATGCCTTCCTGGCCAACCACGTGGTAACGGCAATGGCGAAGGCCCCGCCGAGCAGTAGGCTCCAAAGAAGAGGGCATTCTGCCTAACGTGGGCTCCGCACCGCTGGGGGCAGCCTGCCTCGCTGACATCTCCAAATCCTCTCGTTCGGACCTCACCCCTGTCTGGTGGTGACGGCTCGGCCTCGTAAGCAACGACTCCTGAGGTGAGCGGCGACGCCGGAGGTGTCAAAGTGGGTGACGTTGAAGAGGGTCGGTTCACCGAGCATTTCGCGCTTAGTCGGGTAGGGCTCGCGCATCCGCCAATCACGAATCGGTCGCCGGGTTGACACGATATTCAGGAGTGGTCGATTTCGACGTCTGTCGGAATGGGTGGGCCACGACCGCTGGCTTAATCCGGTCGCTTGTTGTGACTATGCGGTCTCGGCTAGGAAGACTGCCTGACGTGCATGGTCCGGTGATCGAGTCTGGCAAGCATCACCCGAAGTCGTCGCCGACAGCGGTCTCCACGAGCTGTTGCCATCCCGGATCGTCCTCGGGATTGTGGTCGGGAACCAGGTGGCGACCCACAAACAGCGCGGCTGCGGCCTGCTTCTGGGCGTCGCCCCCTTTGACCGCCTCCGTGAGCAAGCACGATGCCTGGATGACGCGGGTTAGGTGGTCGAGGTGGCGACGGAAATGGGCGGCAGCGTGCTCGGGGTCCGCAAGGGAGCGCCGCAGGCGGGGTTCGAGCGCTTCCAGTGAGGCGGTGACCGCCGCGCCGTCGTTTCCGCCGGCTGTGGCCAGCTCGCCCCGGACCCACGCCAGCACGTGGTCGA
>PMLV01000052.1 GCA_003160635.1 Acidimicrobiaceae bacterium
CCAGCCGTCAGACCAGGGGAACGAATACGAATCCGGGATGCCTCCTTGTCCGGTACTCGTCCTCAGCCGTCTTGGTGACCTCGAGGACGTCGTACTGCACGGGGACGACCAACTTGCCGCCGATCGCCAACTGGTCCAGCAATGCGACGGGCGGCTCCCGTGCGCTGGCGCTCACTAGGATCCGCGCATAGGGAGCATGTCCTCGTAGGCCGAACTCTCTACCTGCCTGGGAGAAGAACGCATTCTCAATACCGAGACGGCGGCAGTTGTCTCGGCCGAACTTCACCAACTGCGGAATGCGTTCGACGGCATAGACGATGCCCTGCGGGCCGACGATGTGTGCGAGCAGTGCGGTGGTCCATCCCGAACCGGACCCCACATCCAGAACTTGGTCACCAGGCATTGCATCCAGCCAGGAGAGCATCAGCTTCACGGTGGTCGGCTGACTTATCGTCTGGCCAAATCCGATGGGCAGGGGGGCGTCAACGTCCGCCTCTTCACGGAGTTCAGGGGGGACGAAATCGGCACGGCGTACCGTCCGGAATGCTTCCTCGATCCGATCCATGCTGCTGATTCTCGCATTCCGCGGGCTTCCCGAGTCGGAGATGCATCGGATCGGTACTTGTGGGGTACAAATACTCCCATCACCGATTGAACTGGGACAATGTCGGTCCGGCCTGGTTGGTTCCTACCAGAGTACGAACACCCTCCAAGTCGACCAAAGCCCTCCTACCATGGTGGGAATACGCAGCATGGCGAAGTGCATTCGGCCTGTTCATAGCAGGATCCGAATAAATATGCCCCGCACCCCACCATGACACCGTCCTTCACGGTCACTGGTGTCCACGTCCTCTTGGCTGCACATTCCATGTACTTGGCCCAGCTAACTCCCGAGCCAGGGGCGCCGGCCGGGGCAAAGCTCAACCCGCCTGTCGGCAGAGACACGTGGGCCAGGGGACCTTCGACCCTACTGAGGAGGTCGAATTGCGAGCAGGATCGTTTTGGCGACCGAAGGGAGGGCGACATGCAGGCCAAAACAGGTGATCGCATCGTGATCAAGGGGCACCGCGTCGGTGAATCGGACCGCGACTGCGAAGTGATCGAGGTGCACGGTCCCGACGGCGGACCGCCGTATCTGGTGCGCTGGGGCGACAGCGAGCACAACACCCTCTTCTTCCCGGGCTCGGACGCCAGTGTCCAGCCCTACGAGCATTCCCGCTGAAAGGAGAAGTCATGCGTACGATTGATGCAGTGCGCCGGTCGGGCATCGGGATAGGGCCAGAACGGACGATCCACGCCGCCGCAGCGGTCATGGAGCACAGCGGCGTCGGCTCTTTGGCCGTCATCGACGGCACGCAGTTGCTCGGGATCGTGACCGACCGCGATCTCGTCCGCAGAGCGCTCGCATGCGGGATGCCTTCCGACGCCCGAGTCGATGGAGTCATGTCTTCGCCGGTGGTCACCATCGCCGCCGATGCCGACCTGCACGATGCGTTCGCGCTCTTTCGGGCCCACGCCCTGCGACGGTTGGCTGTGGTGCGAGACGGGCGGTTCGTCGGGATGATCACCGTGGACGACCTCTTGGTGGATCTGGCTGCCGATCTGGCCGATCTCGCCGAGCCGGTTCGTTCCGAGATCATCTCGGCTCACCACGACGCCGCGTTGCCGGTCACTGAGTGAAGGGGACGGGCATGGAGCACGGGGAGAGGTGACACTGCGTTGACGGGTCCGACGCTGACCTCCGCCGCGATCGAGGAACACGCACACCCCATCACGGGTGAGCACGGAGACTATGGGGCCCTGCTCGATCTCGTGGGTGACCGGCGTTTCGTCTTGATCGGCGAAGCCTCGCACGGCACGCACGACTTCTACACGGAGCGAGCCCGCATCACCCGCCGCCTCATCGACGAGTGCGGTTTCACTGCAGTGGCGGTCGAAGCCGATTGGCCCGACGCCTACCGAGTCAACCGCTACGTGATGGGGCTCTCCGATGACGAGGACGCCAATGCCGCATTGTCGGACTTCCGCCGCTTCCCGGCGTGGATGTGGCGAAACCGCGATGTCCTCGCGTTCGTCGAATGGCTACGAGCTCGTAACGACGCCCACGCCCACCCAGCCACGAAGGCCCGCTTCTACGGGCTGGACCTCTACAGCCTCCGGGCTTCGATTGAAGCCGTCGTGGACTATCTCGACCGCGTCGATCCGGACGAGGCGAAGCGGGCCCGTCAGCGCTACTCCTGCTTCGATCACGTCGGTGGCGAGGGACAGGCATACGGCTATGCGCTGGCCTACTCAGGTACGATCCCGTGCGAAAACGAGGTCGTGGCCCAGTTGATCGAGCTGCGGCGGAGGGCCGACGCCTATCTCCGGCGTGATGGCTGGATCACCGACGACGAGTTCTTTTTCGCCGAGCAGAACGCCCGCCTCGTACGCGACGCCGAGGAGTACTACCAGCAGATGTACCGGGCCGAGGTGTCATCGTGGAACTTGCGTGACCGCCACATGGCGGGCACGCTCGATGCGCTCATCGAACATCTCGACCGCCAGAATCCCCGAACCAAGGTCGTCGTGTGGGAGCACAACTCGCACGTGGGCGACGCCCGCGCCACCGATATGGGCGCACGGGGCGAGCTCAACGTCGGGCAGCTCGCCCGCCAGCGCTACGGCAACGAGTCCGTGCTCGTGGGGTTCACCACCTTCGACGGCACGGTCACCGCGGCCACGGACTGGGGCGACCCAGCCGAGCGCAAGCGGGTGCGAGCCGCCTTGGCCGACAGCCACGAGGCGTTCCTCCACGAGAACCGAGCAACGCGCTTCTGGCTGGACACGGCGCAGCCGGCCGTGCACGATGCCTTGAGCGTTCCACGTCTAGAGCGGGCGATCGGCGTCATCTACCGTCCCCAGACCGAACGCGGAAGTCACTACTTCCCTGCACGTCTCGGCGAGCAGTTCGACGCGGTGATCCATCTCGACCACACTCGAGCGGTCGAACCGCTCGAACGCACTTCGCTCTGGGACGAGGGCGAGCCACCGGAGACCTTCCCGAGCGGCATCTGAGAAATACGGCAAGGTAAGGGTGCCGGTGCCGAATACTGAAGGGTCCAAAAACTGTTCGATGCTGCTTGACCAGCCATAACGCACGCTA
>PMLV01000036.1 GCA_003160635.1 Acidimicrobiaceae bacterium
GGGAAGTGCCTGCGTAGGTTGCGTGGGGTGCCTCGCAGAGTTGAAGGCCAACGGGCTGCCAGCTGCGGGCGGCACGCACGGCCGGGGTGCGCCCCTCGATCTGTCGGGCCAGCCGGCTCAGCGCAATAGCCGTTCCACTATCGATGGGCGGCGCGCCGGGGGTGCTGATGCTGACCCGGCTTCGATGAGCCTTCCTCCACGCCCTATCACAAGGAGCGGCCCCCCTGGGTCGGGCCGGGCACTGGCTGCCCGTACCAGCGGGCGTGGTTGGCGTCGCACCACTTCATCGGGTGGCTCGCCACCAGTCCTGGTCGACACGGGATAGGCGCTGCACCTGTACCTCGGGATAGGGCTCTCGCCGATGATCACGGCTGTCGCCCTGGCACTCTCCTAGAGCTGTCGGTCCGTCACCAACGCGTACCGGCTCCGGCGGGTCCACCCTGGCGTCGGGCTAGGACTCCGGGCAGCGAGGATCTCGTCCGGGCGTCCCTGTAGACCGCGACGTCTCGCACGATCCGTCCCATCCCGCCGTGGTGGCGCGTGCGTCTGGGAACTCGATGCGCGAGCGCTTGGCGATCCGATCGGGGGACCACCAGGCTCTTAGCCACGTGCTGATTCGGTCAGAGAGAGGCCGGCGCGAGCTTGGCGACCTTTGGGCGCCTGGCAGCCCGATAGGCGTGCTGCAGGGCCCGCCAGGCCCGGTACTCCGCCGCCCCTCCGTTCGCAGCCACCTCTCGAGACACCGCCGAGGGTGACCGGCCGATGCTCAGAGCGATCGCCGTGAGCGACAGGCCGCCGAGAAGGCCGAGGCTGATCTGCTCACGCTCAGCCAGCTGCAGGCGAAAGGGACCGGGGAATGGATGCGCTTGCACAGCTCGATCCTGCGCTGTGAGCCAGAAAGTCGCCCAAGGGTGGCCGAGGTCCTGCCTCTGATGGATCCTGGTGATCAAGGCGTCATCGGCCGGGTGGCCCGCCAGCTCGGGGTAGGAACCGAGTCGTTGCGCACCTGGGTCAAGCAGGCCGAGATCGACACCGGGGCACGTCCGTGGTCACCCCCGGACGTGCAGCGGAAGAGCAGGTCAAAGAGCTGCGCCGAGCCAACGAGATCCTGCTCGCCTCGGCCAGTTTCTTTCCCGAGCAGGGGAAGTGGCTGGCCAGCGTGGTGCGAGGCCACCTCGCCTACTACGCCGTGCCCGGCAATAGTGGGGCTATCAGCGCCTTCCGCCGACAGGTGGGCCGGCTCTGGCTACACGCCCTCCGGCGTCGCAGCCAGCGCCACCGCATGACCTGGAAGCGGATGGAACGCCTCCTCGCTCGATGGATACCGCCCTCCCGCATCAGCCATCCCTACCCCGAGGTGCGCTTCGACGTTCGCACCCAAGGCAGGAGCCCAGTGCGGTAGTTCCGCACGCTGGGATCTGTGCGGGGGGCCGCCCGCAACCGGACGTGTCCGGCCAAGGGCGGTCCCTACCGCAATCGAAGTCCTGCAGTTCGCCCCCTCCACCTACTACGCCAGAAAGTCCCGCCCGCCCTCGGCCCGCTCGGTCGCCGACGAGGCGCTCTGTCTCGAGATCGCCCGGGTGCACCTCTAGGACGGCCCTGAAATAGTCGCACGCAAAGGCTCGCGATTTGTGCTCCGGTCGGCAAGAATTTGAGGCATGGCACTTGGTCGGTCAAAAGCCCAGCAGCGCTTCGAGAATCCGGGGGAGATCCTCGGTGATCGGCTGAAGGAGGGTTCGATCTATCGGCTCTTGGCCGACTACGGCCACCTGCTCTTCGACGACGACTACTTCGCCGATCTCTACGAGGAGTCAGTGCGGGGGCGACCGACCATCCCGGCCCGGGTGATGGCGACGGTGATGCTCCTCCAAGCCTTCGAAGGCCTGAGCGACGCCGAAGCCACCGACCGTCTCGAGTTCGACCTGCGCTGGCAGGCAGCCGCCGGCGTCGACACCGGCTACGTGTCGTTCCATCCGACCTCGCTCGTCGGTCAGCGCAACCGCCTGCGGGCTTCTGAGCGCCCACGGCGCCTCTTCGAAGACACCAAGGCGCTGGCCAAAGAGACCGGGGCGCTCAAGTCCCGGGCCCGGGTGCTCGACTCGACCCCGCTCTATGACGCCGTGGCCACCCAAGACACCGTCACCCAGCTGCGCGCCGCCATCCGCAAGGTGCTCGCCGCCCTCGATCAGGCGGCCAGCCCACTCGCCGCTGTGGTCCGCGCTGTCCTTCTCCGTGACGACGAGTACGCCACTGTGGGCAAGCCTCCGTGTGACTGGGACGACAAGGCGGCGCGCGAAGCCCTGGTCGATGCGCTCGTCCGCGACGCTTTAGCCGCCCTCGGCGCCATCGACGGCGAGACGCTTCCCGCCGGCGCGGTGGGGGCCGCCGACTTGTTGGCCCTCGTCGCCGGTCAAGACACACAACAAGGCGATGACGGGGTCTTTCGCATCGTGGTCGGTGTGGCCAAAGACCGGGTCATCTCGACCGTCGACCCCGAGGCCCGCCACGGCCACAAGTCGCGCAACCGTCGATTCGATGGCTACAAAACTCACCTGTCCATCGACCCCGACTCCGAGCTCATCGACGAGGTGGCTGTCACCGCGGCCAACACGCCCGACCGCGACGCGGTGGGCGACCTGCTCGAGGGATTGGCCGACGAGGAAGACAAGCCCGAGGTCCTCGGCGACTCGGCCTATGCCGACGGGGCTACCCGCAAGGCGCTGGGCGATGCGGGCTTCGAGGTGGTGGCCAAGGTGCCCCCGGTGCGCAACGCCACCGGACTTTTTACCAAGGACCGCTTCAGCGTCGACCTCGTGTCACACACCGTGACCTGTCCGGCCGGCCAGCGCGTCGCCATCAACCCCACCCGTGACGGTGGCGGACGGGCCTCGTTCAAACTCTTCTGCAAAGACTGCCCACTCCGCAAGGCGTGTACGAAGTCACGCGCCGGACGCACCATCGCCATCGGCCGTCACGAGGGATTGCTCCAGGCGGCCCGAGCAGAGCAGGCAACGCCCGAATGGCAGGCGCGTTACCGCGACGACCGTCCCAAGGTCGAACGCAAGATCGCGCACTTCGCCCGCCGGGCCTGGGGTGGACGCAACGCCCGAGTGAGAGGACGCCGACGGATCGGCACCGACGCCGATACCCGCGCCGGCGCACTCAACCTGGCTCGGCTGGCCGTCTTGGGTCTGGGCCACGACGGTGATCGATGGAGCGTGGCGGCTGGATAAGGCCCCAGGGGCCTCTCCGGCGTACCAATCAGCGCGAGTTTCCTGGCTATCTCCGCCCCAGAGTGCGTTATCCCAGGTAAATGCTCGTATTCGAGTGCGTATTACCCAACGATGCGCTCGAGCGCATCAATCGCCAGACCTGGTCCAACGCGAGGCCGTAGAAGACTCTTATTTCAGGGGCGTCCTAGTAGCAATGGACGATCAGGTT
>PMLV01000061.1 GCA_003160635.1 Acidimicrobiaceae bacterium
GTGAACGATTTCGACGATCAATCACCCGCATAACACTGCCTTCGTCCGGGACGACTGGGCACCCGCGTCGAGCCGCCGTTTAGTAGCAGGTGTATCCTGACTGTGCCTGCCCGGAGCCAGGCCCAGCACGCGAAGGAGGCGACATGCCCACTGTGATGGCCCACCATGATGTGAGGGACACGGATCTGTGGCTCTCCTCGCCCAAGCGTGAGGAGTTTTTTGGATCGCTCGGAGTGACCAACATCCGGACATTCGTCGACCCTCAGAACCCCTCTCGGGTGGGCTTGCTCATGGATGTACCTGACATGGATGCCGTAAACGCTGCGATGCAGACTGAACGCGCATCTGACTTCATGGAGTATGACGGTGTGCTGCCCGAGACGTTGGTAATACTTGTAGAGGCATAACACCAGTCGTACTAGTGCCTGAAGGAGCAAAATAGCGCAGCGGGCCGTTGAGGGCTTCGTATCGTAGGACAAGCCGCTTTGCATCCCGCTCCTCCCAGTATCTCTGTGCGCTGGGAAGCGGTGCGGCTGATCGGCACCCTGGGGGCACCCCTCGACCCGCACTGGCGCGCGCATTATTTTGGGACACCTATCCAAGCGCAGAACGCCGAATCGGCACCCTTCCCGCGACTCCCGAGCCTCGGCTTTCTGCGCAGGTCTCGATTGCCTCGGGCGGCGAATTGTTGCGTGCGCGAGGATGTAGCCGGCCGGTGAACCGGCCTCGTCAAAAGCAAAGGATGCCAACATGCATGTGGTCATTCGTCATTACGAGGGCAACTCCAAGTTGATCGACGAACTCGTCGGCCGACGTAAGGACGTCGAAGCGCTCATCAGGGGGGTCGACGGGTTCGTCGCCTACTACCTCATCAGAACCGCTGGCGGTGGCGCCAGCATTAGCGTCTTCGAGAACGAGGCTGGCACCACAGAGTCGACGAAGCAGGCAGCCGCGTTCATAAAGGAGAACCTTCCTGGCGTGGCGGCGGGACCTCCCCAGATCATCGAAGGCCAGACGGTAATCGACTTCAGGTAGAGGACGTACCTACGTTCACCGGAAACCGGGCCGAAGTGACTTCGGCAATGTAGTCACCAGGCCGCTCGTCGTCACGCTCACGACCGCCACCCTGAGTTGACGTTCACCCGCTACGTCGGCCCTGCCCAATCCGCCGGGCTTGAGCGCGGCTGATCGGCACTTCAGGGACGCATGCGGCGGGTGCCTCCGCTACGCGTTGTGGGACGCGTTTGCTTTCGCCGCGCGTCTTCGACCGTGCCGAGCGTGAGCACGTTGTCGGTCAGTGGCTGCCGGGTTGCGATGTCGGAATACGGCGATGGCAGGGGCGTCTCGCCGTGCCTTTTCGGTGGCGGTGCGCGACACGCTGCAGCGCTGGTGGCGCTGCGACCGTGGGTCACGGCAACGCTCATCGTGCAGACGCGGCCTCGGCTCGGTCTGCGCGGACGGCCCGCCGTCTGGCGGTCGACAGCGAGCGAGCGGTGGCTAGGGCGTCGTCGCCGAGGCCGATCGACATCCTGGTGAGGATCTCGCTGTACGAGCGCACCGGGTCGCGGCCGACCGCACCGAAGAACCCGGTGTGCTCGAGCGTGGTGTGGCCGTGCACACCGGACCAGACAGCTTCGCCGGCGGTGGTGACGTCGTCGACCTCCCATCGGCCCGCGTTGACGCAGGCGTGGATGCGACGGAGGAGCGACACGAAGGTGGACCTAGCCGCCTCGAGGTCGGTTCCGGGTCACTGCCTCGACGGGAAGCTGCGCAGCCTTCCGTGGCCATTTGGCTTGATCGACGTTTCAGATGATCAGTAATGCGTTCGATCGTATGGGTGGTCCTGGTGGCTGCCGGAGCGCTGCGTAGTCCGGGAAAATGCCGAATTCATTAGCGTTCGAAAGAGTCTCGGTGCCGCCAAGTTTTCGATCGCGATCTATAACGGACCATCGTTCACTCTACGAACGGCCATGTCGGTCAATCAGTTGACAGGTGCGCTTCGCCGACACGGGTACCCGGTACCTTGACCAACCCTGCCCCAATCCGCCGGTTCTGAACACGGCCAAGCGGCGCATCGGGGCTACCCGTCAGCCCCGAAGACACGCGCGTTTTGGGCTATTTAGCCCAACCCTGGCGCGGGAGCGGACCTCTCCACCACGAGCTGGCAGAGGTCGGCTTGACGCTCCGCTCCTTGAGAAGGAAGTCCTCCAGAACCCCTGTGCTCGCGAATGTCGCGCGACCAGATCCGGCCTCTTCTGGCTACCCGAGCCGGAACGGGAACTCGTTTGGTTTGGAGCAGGGTGTCCCGAACGCGGGGG
Source organism: Acidimicrobiaceae bacterium (assembly GCA_003160635.1). Classification (GTDB taxonomy): domain Bacteria; phylum Actinomycetota; class Acidimicrobiia; order Acidimicrobiales; family RAAP-2; genus Bog-473. The sequence goes on from PMLV01000061.1 coordinate 2,319, forward strand.
CTCGGGCGATCGGCGATGCAAGAATCTGCACCGATGCGTGCACGGCATGTGCTCCTGGTTGACTTCCTCCACGGCGGTATCAGTGAGGGTCGCGGTCGGCTCTACTGCGCGACGAGAGGCCCGGCGTTGCGCCCAACACGTTGAAGCCCTCCCTTCAGAGCCTGATCGACGAGCAACACGTCACTCTCTCGGAGGGCAGGCCGTATGGCTTGCCGACCCGGACGGTTACATTTCAGGCGCGTGATGGTGGTCCTGTACCCGCCGTTATCGGTTGGGATCAAGAGGCGGGGTGGTACGCCGCGAAAGCGCCGGCCGTCGCGCACCTGTCGCTGGATCGTCGAGCGATGAGTCCTGCGGCATCCGGTGGTCGTACTATCGAACCCGTTACCACGGAGGACTTCTGATGCGCAGCGTGACCTATTCGATGGGTGTCTCACTTGACGGCTACATCGCCGGCCCGCACGGCGACTTCGACTGGACGGAGCCCGACGAGGAGGTCTTTCGCTTCNNAAGGTGGTGTTCTCCACCACGCTGTCGGCGGTGCAGGGCAATGCCCGCCTGGCTTCCGGCGGCCTGGCGGAGGAGATCGAGCGGTTGCGAGCCGAGCCGGGGGAGGGCAACATCGCGATCGGCGGCGCGACTCTCGCCGCGGACGCGGCCGCGTTGGGTCTGATCGACGAGTACCGGGCCAGGGTCTACCCGGTGCTGGTTGGCGGTGGCATTCCGTTGTTTTCCCAGCGCGAGCGCCGGGTGGATCTCGAACTCGTCGAGACCCGCACATTCAGCTCGAGAGTCGTCTACCTCCGCTACAGCGTGGCGCGCTAGCCGGCTCATCCGCCGAGCCCTTGGAAGAACGGGCCAGCCAGTGGCGTGAGCTCAATCACCCAGCCCAGTTCTCGCAGCGAGCGCTCGAGCGATCTCGGCGTCCAATACGACCCTGATCAAGCGATTTCCAACCTCTGTCCCCGAACGCCGGCTCGGCAGCACACTTCGGCACTTCGGTGACGCTGCTGATAGCGGGCGAGATAAGTTCGACGAGATCAACCTTCGGCAACGGGCTTGTCGAACAACAGGGTCTCCTCCTCGTCGGGAGGTTGAAAAATCGTTGCCCACCTTTCAAAGTGAGCCCGTGTCATAGGCGAGGCTGTCCACTCGCCCGACGCATTGCGACGTTCAGCTCGCTCGATTAACTCCTCCAAGGGCGCATCGAGGTAATGCAGTTCGACTCCCACCCCCAAAGCTCGCGCCCCGAGTCGTTTCTGATCCCGTTCAACTCGCGCCCAGTGGCCCCACTCCAAAATCACGCTCTGTCCCTGGGCGAGGAGATCCTGGGAATGAACCCACAGCTGATGTTCGAGACGCACTCGGAATTCTTCATCCCACAAATCAGCGCCCAGTTGAGTCACCCACGCATCCTTATCCAACCTGATGGCGGGGATTTTGGGTGCGAGCTGACGAGCGAGTGTCGACTTGCCCGAGGCTGGAAGCCCACAGATCAGCACGAGCCGCGTCGATGACTTCGCCATGCACGATTTCTAACATGAGTCGCTCTCCTGCCCGGAGCCGACGGCTTCTACTGTGGTCGATATTGCCCGGGGAGTTCGCGGTGGTCTCTGGCGTAGGGATCGGTGTTGGATTGG
>PMLV01000112.1 GCA_003160635.1 Acidimicrobiaceae bacterium
GACCGCGCCGACGACGAGTTCGAGGCTCTCCTCTTCGAGTTCTTGGGGGAAGCGTCGATCACCATTCCCGAACTCGGCACGTATACGGCGGAACGGCGACCCATGGTCATCCTGACCTCGAATCGCAGCCGAGAGCTCCATGACGCCCTGCGTCGCCGTTGCTTGTACCACTGGATCGACTTCCCCGATCCCACGCGGGCGGCCGAGATACTGCGCCGGACCGTTCCCGCGGCCACCGAGGGACTGATCCTCACGGCGACCGACTTCGTCGGGCGCATTCGCAACCTCGACCTCGACAAGCCTCCGGGCATGGCCGAGACCATCGACTGGGTCTCCGCGTTGACCGTGCTCGGCGCGTCCGAACTGGCCCGGGTCGACATCGTGCTCACGTTGGGGGCGATCGCCAAGACCCCCGATGATCGGGACACCGTGACGGGAGAGCTCGATGCCCTCGGCTTCGAGGAGGTGACGGCCGGATGAACCCATCGGAGTCGCTGTCGTGGCGGCCGTCGTGATCTCTCGCATTGTCCGGTAACCGACCGTCGTCCCCCGTACTGCTGCGGGGGGTTGACCGGGCCGCCTTCGCGGTGTCCCTCTCGGTGCGGCTACAGCAGGCGGGAGTCCCGGTTGGGTTCACCGGTATGGGCGCACTGGTACGTGCCTTGGACATCGTCCCACCGGACTCGCGATCGTCGCTGTACTGGGCGACTCGTATCTGTCTCGTCCAACGGCAAAGCGACCTCGCGTCGTTCGATGCCGTCTTCGCTGCGGTATTTGACGAAATGGGTGTGGGCCTCGACCCTCATGCTCGCCGCCATTCCCTCCCGCCGGCGGAGGACGAGGACATGATGGCGTCGATCGCGGGTGAGCCCTCCTCCGAAGACGAGGAAGGCGGTTTGCCCTGGGCGACGCTTCCTCGCGTGACATCAACGCCGGATGGCGGAGCCGGTGAATTGGTGCTTCCGGAGCGGCTGCCGAGCCGGATCGAAGGCCTGGCGGACATCCCGTTCGACGAGTTCGACCCGGCACAGCTGGTGCTGTTGAGCGGTTGGCTCGAGTCGGCGCTGGCGGACTGGCCCACGCGGCGGACACGGCGCCAGTCTGCTCACCATTCGGGACGCCGCACTGCCCTGCGCCCCACCTTGGCTCGGGCCCGCCGGACGGGATGGGAACCGATTGAGCTCGTCCGGACGCGGCCGGTGCGCAAACACCGTCGCGTGGTCATGCTCTGCGACGTCAGCCAATCGATGCAGAGCTACACCACGGCTTACCTCCACCTCATGCGAGCCGTGGCGATGACCACGGACGCCGAAGTGTTCGCCTTTTCCACCACCTTGACGAGACTCACCTCTGTGCTGGCCTACAAGTCGCCGGCGCTGGCGATGCAACAGGCGACCGAGAAGGTGGCGGATCGTTTCGGTGGCACGCGGATAGCGTCGAACGTCCGCACCCTTTTGGCCTCACGGCACGGCGGAGCGATTCGAGGAGCCATCGTGATCGTCGCATCGGACGGCTGGGACAGTGACCCGCCCGGAGAGCTGGCCAAGGTCATGGCGAGGCTGCACAGGCGGGCGTACCAGATTCTGTGGTTGAACCCGCGGGTGGCGGCTCCTGACTTCGCCCCCCTCGTCGGGGCCATGGCTGCCGCCCTGCCCTATTGCGATTACGTCCTCCCGGCCCACAACGTACGGGCCCTGGGCGACGTGGTGAAAGCGATTGTGCGCGCCGGCCGATCGGACGTCGTCAGCTCCAGAGGGTGACGTAGACCGACGGGCGGAAACGACCGATGTTGATGCCCGAGCCGCGCAGCATGGCTCGGGTCGCCCGCGGCGTCGAGATGAAGCGGGTCAGCTCGGCTGCGGCCGGAAGGAGACTGTGCTCGGGCAGGGTCATGGTGCTCCACACCCCGTCTCCTTTCACGCCCGGCCCGGATATCTGCACCAGACGTCCGTTGGCGATGTCGTCAGCCACGGCGAACGACAGCGCCAGGCTGATGCCCTTGTTGTGCGTCGTCTCCTCCAGGGCGGCCGCGTGGCTCTGGAAGATCCTTTGATGTTCCTCCGGCACGTCGTAACGACGCAGCATGCCCCGTACCACTGTGTCGTCCCCGGCGGCCGAGGGACCCAGGAGCCAGATCTGCTCTCGAAGTTGGGTCGGTCGAGTCTGGACGCGCGCCAAGGGGTGGCGGGGCCCGGCCACAACGATGATCTGGTAGTTCAAGAACGACTTGGCCACCAAGGTCTCGGGAAGTTGACGGGGCTTTGGCCCGATGGCGACGTCAACGGTGCGGGTGGAGAGGAGTGAATCGAATTCGCCGGTGTTGTGGACGCTCAACTCGACGTCGAGATCGGCGGCTCGACTGACGAAGAGTTCGATGAGCCCCGGTGCCGCATGCTCGGCAAACAGGCTGGAGGCGGCCACCCGCATCAGCCGCTTGCCGGTCCCGGCCTGGCCCACCTCTCGAATGGTGCGCTCTTGCAGCCCGAGCATCTCACCTGCTCGACTGGCCAGCCGCAATCCGCCAGGAGTAAAGGCCAGGCCACTGCCGGTACGGGCGAAGAGCCGGTCCTCAAGTTCCTTGCGCAAGTGCCCGACGTGCAACGACACGGCGGCTTCGGTCACGCCGAGTTCGGCCGCGGCCGCCTTCACCGAACCGAGGCGTACCACCGCCGAGAAGGCACGGAGCTGAGTCGGCGTCACGATCTCAAGTTATCGGGACTGGCACACAGGGGCGCCGAGGCCCGCAGACACCGTCACCGTGGACGGCCATTCCCCCACCCCATGATGTGCCGCAGAGCCGAGTCTCGCCCGAAGCGGTGGACCAGCGCCTTTTTCCAGGAAGGTGCCTGGAGAACGGTCAACACATCAATCCCTACAAGATCCGGATCTTCGGGCGAGGAGTCCGGATGTGAAAACGTGCGCCTTCGGGGCGCACTCCGATCTGCCCAAGGTGCTCGGCAGTCAGGCTCCCCGTGGGGTCGCAGTCCCTCGTGTGCGCTCCCGGCCCCCACGACTCGGATCACTTCTCGAGGTGGCTCGCATTGGAGTGGGCCCGGGATCGCATCATCTGCGTCCGATCTCGCATTTGTGTCCGTGTAGCGAGGGCTTTGGTTTGGAGTGCCCTGGTGGCCTTGGTCATCTGCGCTACACCCTTGGCAATAAGCCCGAGTCTGTCGGATAGGTCACGTTTGCCGGCACGAAAGTGTTGTCGGCCTGGAGCCTGTTGGTCTTGAGGACCTTTGCCTGCGCCGCCTCGGCCAACAAGACCGCGTTGAGACCATCGATGGCAATGCTCCCGCACCGAGTGGTGACCGCAGACTCGACACCGTTCACTCACTCATTCGAACCGTGAGTTCTTGCGGTCGAATCCAGTGCGCTGTCTAACGAGGTGCTTCGGTCACGACCATTTATGGTCTCTCATGCGACACTCTGCGTCCGTTTCGCTCCGCGCGATTGGAAATCGATCCCTCGACACTAAGGGGCGTGATGAGCCGGCCGGCCTCAGGGGGTACCTGGTAGCTGCGGGTGCGGTTGCGTTTGGTGGTAGAGCTACGGTGTCGAGGTTGACGGCACGACGATCAGATGGGGTTCTCGATGATCACGAAGAGTGTTGGCGACCTCTCACGAGATACATGTCTTGATCGGCTCGACGAAGAGCTTCGATGATCGAGTCACCGGGAGTGGCAAGGTGCGATCCGACACTCCCTGGAATGGGCAAGGACTTTCCATGAATGCCGTGCGGCTCCGCGAGGGCGGCGTCTATACGTTGGGTGAGGCACAGAGCCCTTCCCGGGTGATGCGGGGAGCGCAAACGGCGAACTCGTCGCCTCCCAGACGGGCGACGGTATCCTCGGGGCGGACCGTAGAGCGCAGGCGGTGGGCTGCGGTGAGCAGGACCTCATCACCGGCATCGTGTCCGTAGGTGTCGTTAACCGATTTGAACTTGTCAAGGTCGATATAGACCACGCCAACATCGGCGGTCGGCTTCCGGCCCGGGCGCAATCTAAGTGCCTTTGTGAGTTTCTAGCTAAAGAGCAGGCGATTTCCCAAACCGGTCAAAGGGTCGTGAGAAGCTCGATGAGCGAGAACGTGCTCTGATGCGACCCGCCGGTCGAGCCGCCGATCGGAGTGATTCTGGAGTTGAACCACCGCCCCACCGTTGGCGAAGGACACGGATATTCTCGATCGCTCTCGACGGTTTCGCCAGCCAGCACGGCCTGAAGACCAATAATCACCTCCGATGCATCCGTGCATCCCGTCGCAGCAGCGCGAGCACATACATCAAGGTAGTTGACACCAACGCCGGTAGCCTCCGGACTTCCCCCATTGTCCATGGCGAACATGCGCCAGGCGCGATTGACCGCCACTATGGTTGCCGCTCGGTCCAGTATGGCAGTGGCGTCAGGTAATGCGTCCAATACTCCGAGCGCAAAGCTGGATGTCTCGAGACCACGAGAGCCTGATGCCACCCTCCAAGTATGGTGCACTCTTATCCAGCCGCACGCGGACGGCGTTGTTGCATCGGTCAAGTGGCACCATTTCTGCTTTCGGGCCAACGGCGTAGCGTGGCTGGCCGGGTCCCGTTTAACTAGTCCACACCTTGTGTGAGTCCGATGCCCCAAACTGGGGCGAGGAGGACGGCACACGATGACGTAACGCCGGCATACGCCCAAACCGGTCTCTCACCCGTCCCGGTTTAATCCTGGGTCAGCGCGTCTCGTATGCCGCGACCATCCATCCATGCTTCCGCCGTGGTCTTCGCCTCGGCCTTCGCCGTCACGTTCCTCCTCCAACGCATGTCGGGACGAGGAAGTTTGTCCGGCAGAAACTGGATCCGGAAGGCGATGCGTGGTCGCATGACGGTTGCGAAGTGTTGACGTCGCCGCCAGTTCGATCAGCCGTCGATCCTGCAATGAGGCCTGTTCTGTTCCAGATTTCGATCCGGAATGGATCCACCGAGGAGGTCAGCGTGACGTCGACACTGCGAAGCGTGGACCCGGAGCGTGTCGGTAGAAGCGTGAACCCGAAACACTGCGGTGCCGCTCTTCTTGCGCTTCGCAGGTCCGTGCATGCCCCCATCCGGTAGCGCAACGTCCGACTGGTGGTGGTACCCATGGGGGTATCGTGGTACTCTGCAAGATACCCGGTGGGGTATCGGCAAGCGACCACAAAGGACGGCACGTGAACGCATCAACGAGTACAGGTCTTGGCGCTCAGCGGGTGGTTCCTTCTCCCCGGCCTGCGCCTACGGTCGAGCACAGTGGGGCCCGGTCCGAGCCCGCAGGCGCGGACCGCCAGCGGCCGTTCGCCCGACTCGGGGCTTGGGCCGCCACTCACTTCCGTCGAGTGCTCGTGGTGTGGCTTCTCGTCATCGTTGCCTTCGGGTTCTTTGCTGTCCACGTGGAGAGCGCACTCGCCGGTGCCGGGTGGCAAGCCTCGGGCAGCCAGTCCGTCGCCGCCCGGGCCGTGATCGAAAAGGACTTCGCCGGCCTTGGGGCCACCGGCCTGCAAGTGGTGATCGTCGACCACCACGGACCGATCGCATCGAACCCACAAGCCCAGGCCGTCGTGGCGAAGGCGACCCGGGTGCTCCGCAGCGATCCCCGGGTGTCGACCGTCGTTCCGCCTCAAGCGGGGGTCTCAATCTCTCGGGACGGCCGGACCGCCATGATCACCGCAGGCGCAGCAGCGAACTCCAACAAGATGGTCCAGGCAGCCGACGCGGTCGAGCCGAAGCTGGCGGCTCTCTCCACCTCCACCGTCTCGGTGACGCTTACCGGCGACAGCGCCCTATGGGCCAACTTCAACAACGTCAACCGCTCGGCCATGCTCCGCTCCGAGATGCTGTCTTGGCCGGTGACGATCATCATCTTGGTCATCGCCTTCGGAAGCCTGGTGGCCGCTGGGCTTCCCCTGCTGCTCACCATGGCCGGACTGCTGGTGGCCGCCGGCGCCTTGGTGATCACGACCAAGTTCACCCCGGTGTCCATCTGGGCCCTCAACTTCGCCCTTATGTTCGCCCTGGCCCTGGGCATCGACTACGCCCTCTTCCTGGTCATGCGGTTCCGGTCCGCTCTCGAGCGGCGTGGCGCCAAGGTGGGCGACCACGAGGCCATCATCGCCTCGGTGGCCGAGACGCTCGATACCGCCGGCAAGGCCGTGGCGTTCAGCGCCCTGACCGTGCTGGCCTCGCTCGCCGCCATCCTCATCGTCCCGAGTCCCGCCTTCCGTTCGATGGCCTTCGGGATCATGTTGGCGGTTGTCGCGGTGCTCGCGGCCACCTTGACCTTGCTTCCAGCCGTACTTGGCAAGCTGGGTACCAACGTCAACAAGGGAAAGATCCGACTCCGTCGCAGGCCCCCGGCCGAGGGTGAAGGCCCGCTCGATCGGATGCTGCACTCCTGGGGGAAGTTCCTCTGGCGTCACCCGTTCCCGGCCGGTGCCGCCGCTCTGGTCTTCTTGCTCCTCGCCGCCGCTCCGATCATCGGGATGCGGACCAACATGCCCTCCATCACCATCGTCCCGCCCAGTGCCAACGCCAGGGTCGGCTACTACCAGGTGACCTCCGCCTTCGGTCCCGGTGCNNGACGCACGCCGGGTGGACCCTCGACCAGGTGGTCCCGACCACGGGGCCCTCGACAACCGCGACGGGGGCGACCATCGACCACCTCCGACAGGTGCTCCCGGCGGGGACGCTCATCGGCGGGGCGGCGGCGGAGAACCACGACCTCCAGCAGTCGTTGGCGTCTCATACACCGATCGTTCTCGCCATCCTGGGCCTGCTCGGGTTCTTGCTCCTCCTGATCGCCCTCGGCGCACCGCTGATCGCCGCATTGGGCGTCCTGATCACCGCTCTCTCGGTGGCCGGTGCCTTCGGCATCGGGCGCCTCATCTTCCAGAACGGATTCTTGTCGGGCGTGCTGAATTTCCAACCCCAGGGCTTCATCGACGCCTGGGCCCCGCTGTTCTTCGGGGCGATGGTCTTCGGCGTGGCAATGGACTACACGCTGTTCATGCTTTCCGGGGCGAAGGAGCGCTACGAGACGCACCCCGACCCCGAGCACGCCATGATCGGATCCATGCGCACGTCCGGAAGGGTGGTGCTTTCCGCCGCCGCCGTAATGGTCGCCGTGTTCCTCACCTTCGCTCTGTCCGGACCGCTCGCACCGAAGGAGATGGGGGTGATCCTGGCCATCGCGGTGGCCCTCGACGCGCTGGTGGTGCGGCTGGTCGTGCTTCCCGTGGTGCTTCGTCTGGGTGGCCATAGCGCCTGGCATCAGCCGAAATGGCTCGGCCGTATCCTGCCAAAGGTGCGCTTCTCGCACTGACTCCGAAGGCGCCTGAAGCGTGCCGGAGGCCAGGTTCAGGCCGTGGAGATCATGCTCAGCGAAGGAACTATGAGATTCTCCAAGTTCATGGCATCACGTGCAGGCCGGGCAGTCCGGGTGAGCTTGTTCAACGTCCTGGTCGGACAGCCGCTGAGCGGCAAGACCGTCCGGGCCATTCGAGAGGCGGCTTCATGAGCACAACGACTACGTCGGTCATCGAGGTCTTCGCCGACATTTGGTGTCCCTTCACCCACGTCGGTCTACGGGCGATCGATGAGGAGCGCGTCAGGACCGGTCGCACCGACGTGGCGATCCGGGTGCGGGCGTGGCCGCTCGAGTTGGTCAACGGTGTGCCCCTGGACCCCGCCGTGACGAAGGCGCATGCCGACGAGCTTCGCGAGCAGGTCGCCCCGGAGCTGTTCCGCCAGCTCGACGTCGACCGGTTTCCAACGTCGACGCTCGATGCCCTGGCCCTGGCCAACCGCGCCTACCGGACCGACCTCCATGTCGGCGAGCGGGTCAGCTTCGCACTCCGGGACGCTCTGTTCGAGCAGGGCCGGGACGTCTCGGACCCAGAGACTCTCGAGGTCCTGGAACACGATTTCGGCGTCGTCACGCCCGACGAGTCCGACCGCGCCGCCGTCGTTGCCGACTGGCACGAGGGTCAGCGGCGGGGCGTACTCGGCTCGCCGCACTTCTTCTGTGGCGACACCGACGTGTTCTGCCCGGCGCTTGACATCACCAAGGACTCGATCGACGGCTTATCGATCGTCCGCGACGTGTCGCGTCTGACGCAATTCCTGGTGGAGTGCCTGGCCGGATCCGACCCGGCATGAACCGTCAGACCATGCATGCACTGATGAGGTTGATACCCCTAGGGGTATATGGTAACCTAGGTGAAGCGCCACAGATGGAGGTTTGACATGGCACGAGTCGTAGTCATGGGCGGTGGGATCGCCGGCCACACGGCGGCGCTCCATCTCCGCCGGATGCTCAAGCGCTCCGACGAGGTCGTGGTCGTTACCCCGAACTCCAACTGGAACTGGATCCCATCGAACATATGGGTCGGGGTCGGCAAGATGAAGGCCGACCAGGTGACCTTCACGCTCGGTCCGATCTACAAGCGCAAGGGGATCGGCTACGAGCAGGCCTTGGCCACCGCCATCCACCCGGAGGGCGACGCATCCCATGCAAAGCCGTTCGTCGATCTCACCTATACCGATCCGGCCCGTGCCGACGAGCATGGCGAACTGGAATATGACTACCTCATCAATGCGACCGGCCCCAAGCTCAACTTCGGCGCCACCCCAGGACTCGGACCCGACGGTCACTCCAACTCGGTGTGCACCGCGGGTCACGCCGTCGAAGCGTCTGCGGCGCTCCAGGCGTCGATCGACAAGATGAAGAACGGCGAGCGCCAGGTCCTCGTCGTCGGGATGGGGCACGGGACCTGCACGTGCGAGGGAGCGGCGTTCGAGTATGCCTTCAACGTGGAGCACGAGGTGCGCCAGGCCGGCGTGCGGGACCTGGCCGACATCGTCTACCTGACCAACGAGTACGAACTCGGTGACTTCGGCGTTGGGGGGCTCACCTTCACTCAACAGGGATTCCAGACGACGTCGAAGCTGTGGACCGAGTCGCTCTTCCGGGAGCGGGGGATCCGGGCCGTCACCGGAGCCCACGTCACCGGCGTCGAGGAGGGCGTGGTTCACTACGAGCAGCTCGACGGGTCGATCAGCTCGCTGTTCTTCGACTTCGCCATGCTGCTACCGCCATTTCGCGGGGTGGACCTCAAGGCGTTCGACGCCGAGGGGTCAGACATCAGCGCGGAGATCTTCGCCCCCAGTGGCTTCATGAAAGTGGATGCCGACTACTCGGCCAAGCCGTTCGAGGAGTGGCGGGCAGAGGATTGGCCGAGCACGTATCAGGTGCCCCGCTTCCCCAACATCTTCGCCGTGGGAATCGCCTTCGCCCCACCCCACCAGATCTCACAGCCCCGGAAGTCGACGAATGGAACGGTCATCGCCCCGTCACCCCCCAGGACCGGCATGCCGTCGGGAATCATGGGCAAATTGGCGGCCACAAATGTCGCCGAGATGATCAAGCACGGCGCGTCGGCAGAGGTCCGCACCGCCTCGATGGCGGACATGGGCGCCGCATGCGTCGCCTCGGCCGGGTCGGGACTGCGTAAGGGAAGCGCAGCCTCGATGACCATGTACCCGGTGGTGCCCGACCTCGTGAAATACCCGGGCACCGGTCGGAGCCTCGACGACACGTTCGGGGAGATCGGCCTGGCCGGGCACTGGATCAAGCTGCTGTTGCACTACCTGTTCATCTACAAGGCCAAGGCCCGCCCCGGCTGGCACCTGATCCCCGAGTAGGAGAGGAGCGATCGATGGATGACACCGACACCGACATTGCGAGGGCCCCGCTCCCGACGGCCAACACCTTGCGTGCCCGCAAGAACCTGTTCATCCAGTTCGGACGGTTCCTGGCCATCAACACGAAGATGCTCAAGATCATCCGGAAGGAACATCGCTACGCGGGCCACCGCTCAATCTGACGAAAGGTACAGAGCCGTGCAGTCCATCAGCTGTGGCCCCGGTGGCAGCGTCGAGGGGATTGCCGACCGACCGGATCCACCGCCGGCGGATCATTGGCGGCGCCATGAACCGGTCAGTGCCGGCGCTCTATCCCATCGAGTGCAGAGCGGACTCGGATCCCGAGCTCGCGGGCGGGGAGCGCCCGACGATGCGATCGACCGTTTGGCCACTGGAGAGAACGAGGAGGGTGGGAATGCTCATCGCGTCGAATCGTGCGGCGATCGAGGGGGCCTCATCGACGTTCACCTTGACGACCTTGAGCCGCCCAGCGAGTTCTGTGGCGAGCTGGTCCACTGCAGGCCCTACCGCCCGGCAGGGTCCCTCACCAGGGGGCCCACAGATCGACCCGTACGGGAAGCGGCGCCATGGTGGCCACGGCGTCGAACGTCGCATCGCCTGCGGCAACCAGCCAAGGGAGAGGAGCGTGGCAGTCGGCAGACTGCCCAATCCGGCACTTTCGGGCTACGCATCCAGGGGACCCAAGAAGGGTTAGTCGGACAGTGATTCTCCCGACATCTCATCGTCTTGGATTTCGACGGCTCCAGACACTGGGCCACTTTCTTGACCGAAGTTCGGCCGGCGCATCCAGATGTAGGAGCAGATGAAGAGGCAGGTGAAGAACACGACCAGGGCCACAAGGAAGATCAGCTTGGCCCGCGACATGGGGTGCGGATTGACGAGCGCCATGACGGATTGAGCCAAGTGCAGCTCTACGGCAGGCGTTCTTGTGGCAGACAGGACCATGTGTGGACCTCCTCGTTATACTGCTTAGTGTACACATTAGTAATACACGATTTAATCGTGTATGCTCTAATTGTGCTCCTCACCGGTTCGATCTCGCCGTGATCGCCAGAGAACGACACGCCACAATGTCGAAGAGAACTTTGATCCACAGAGACGAGTGATGTGACCGCCCAAGATCGCGTGAACGAGCCTTCAGGGCAGGCAGCCGGAACTGCCGTGGACGATCCGCTCGCCTTGGAGCGGCAGGTGTGCTTTGCCTTGGTGGTGGCGTCACGCAGCGTGTTGTCGGTCTACCGACCGTTACTCGACCCGCTTGGCCTGACTCACCCGCAGTACCTGGTGATGCTGGCACTGTGGGGGGAGTCGCCTCTGTCGGTACGACAGATCGGCGCTCTGCTCCAGCTTGACTCGCCCACCCTCTCGCCGTTGCTGAAGCGATTGGAATCCGCCGGGATGATCTCGCGGACCCGCAGCGGTCAGGACGAGCGCCAGGTGGACATCGCACTCACTGAGCGTGGGCGCTATCTACGTCGAGAAGCCGAGAAGATTCCTCCGGCAATCGTGGCCCAATTGGGTATGTCGATCCCGGAGCTCGAAGATCTTCACGCTGCCCTTACCAAGGTGATCCGTGCCGCTCGAAAGGCAGGGGTGCATGAGCCCTGAGCGATACATCACGGCAACGCGATCCTGAATAGGTGCGCGAGGACGGGCGGCGCAACAGTCCTCGGCATCGTGACATCGACACTTACTTCTGCGATCAGCTGTGAGAAGGGGCTTACCCGATCCTCCTGCGCGTCATGGTCGGTCCAAGACCGCGTGGGTGTCCCAGTGCGCCGGGTCAGTGAGCCATGTCAGCGATGCTGCTCTTCTGATTTTGGGGTGCAGATGACCAACACGGGCAACAGGCGACAGCCTTTCCTACGCGATGTCATCCGCCCGAGTTTCTAATCCCTCGCTCCGTCCACATCGCTTTGGGTTACCCGAATCGAACGCGGCCAACCCTGGGCAGCTGAGAGTCGGACCCAATATGCGTCTCCGTCGAAGGAGATCCATGACACCGTCGGGGGTGATCCCTCGGGTCCGGATAGCGCGACAGGGTTGGACCGGTACTTTGGGTTGACGCGATAGCCGCGAATCGGGTGGTCAACTTCGGCAGTGCAAGTAGCTCCAGAACCCCGAGCCCGCCATGACAGAATCGCCAGTCTCTTCACGGGCCCTTCTTCCGGTTCGGCACCTTTGGTTGCGACTGTACGCCTTCAGCCCTAGATGTCGCGTCCGGGAAGGTCTGAAGGGGGTGTCTCCGATAACGCCGGGACGGTGGGGCACCGAAGTAATCCACAAGAGTGAGATTCTGCTCCGAGGAGTCGACGTGCTCGGATCTCAGATCTGCAGCGGGCCAGGAAACTACCCACGTTAAGTCGTAGATTGACGTGGCCGTCCCAGATGGGGGCTGGCGACTGATCATGAACCCGGGGTTCCAGCCATGAGCGTTACGGTCACAATTCATTTTCCGGTGTCGGACGTTGCAAAGGCCATCGAGGGCCTTCACAGCAACGCCAAGTTCCTAGAGGAGATCACCGAATCCACGAGGGGCGCTGGCATGCTCCATCATCGGTTCGTCTCCGGAGATGGCGAACTGATGGTCATCGACGAATGGGAGACCGCAGAGCAGTTCCAGAGCTTCTTCGATGGGAACCCCAAGGTCGCGGAGGTCATGGCCTCCATCGGGATGACGGGACCACCTGAGATCACCGTATTCGGATCGATCGACGCACCCGGCACCGTCTAGGGGATCTCGGAGGCTCAGGCTCCGCGGCCTGCGGCGGTCAGCGACAGAGGTCCGCCGAGCACGTTGGAACCTTCTGCTCGTGTCTCCATGCCGGTTAGATGAGGCAGGGTTACGGTGGCTGCCTGTCGAGCGTTAGGCGGGTTGAACCCACGAAGCTCGCCATTGACATCCGTCCTGCCCGAAGTCGTCTTGCCACTCGAACTCCACTGGGCCGCCCGGAGTGAGTTCTCGATAGCCCTCGATGCCCCGGATCTGAGAAAAGTGGACGAACCCTAGACCCGAGCGTTCAGGAGCAGAGATCGCTCCCCAGCCTTCATCGCTGTGCCAAGAGGCCACGGTTCCGAGTGACACGAGAACGAATCGTATTCCCGACTCCGGCCTGCCCCTATCGATGGCAGTAACTTCCGATGCATGCGGACTCATGACCCGTTCTCGCCTGTTCGTCTTGCGGTCTTCCATCGCCGACACCCTTCCGAGCACCGACAGCGGCCGAGTACACGGTTGAGCTCGGGACCAGAGCGGCATGCGATGGCCCCGCGGACTGCCGGGCAGGTAACGGCCATAGAGTCCGCAATCAATGGTTGGGAATGGCCTGCCCGGCGAGCGTCGACCGGTTCACACCCCACACGGGCTCGACCGGAAGACTGAGGCGCGCCTTGCCGAACTGGGGCGCCAACTGCCGCCGCTGTCCGAGGAGGAGGCAAGGTCCATAGCCGCCGACCGCGCGGCATGGTTGAAGCGACGCCTCGCCGTCGGTTTGGTGGTCGCGGTGGTCGTGGCCGTCGTCGCAGGGGCGATGGTGCAGTGGTTCCGACCACTGGCACAGCCAGCGCTCCAGGGGCTGGCCACGGGGATTAGCGTCCCAGGGACCGCACCCAGATTGCTCTGGCCCTCCACGGGCGAGGCCGCGCTGAGTGTGCCGGGTCTCGGCAGCTTGGGGCAGGACCGCGACACCCGGCCGGTACCGATCGGTGTGCTCTCCGGGGTGCTGACGGCCTATGTGATCTTGAAGGAACACCCCCTGTCTACCGGCGGGGACACCGGACCCACCATCGCGGTGACCCCCCAAACGTTGGCGGCGTACCGAGCCGGCAGCGCGGCAGGCGAACCCGAGGTCCCGGTTTCTTCCGGCGAGTCCCTGACCGAGCTCGACGCACTCGAGGGCCTCCTCATCGATTCAGGCAACGACATGGCCACCCTCCTCGCCGACTGGGACGCGGGGAGCACGTCGGCCTTCGTGACGAAGATGGACCTCAGCGCCCTGTCCCTCGGTCTCCGGCACACCCATATCACGGAGCCCAGCGGTGCGGACGACGCCGTCATCAGCACCCCAAGCGACCTCATCCGCCTCGCTGAGGCCGCCATGCGGATTCCGGTGTTCCAGCAGGTCGTGTCGCTCGGTGAGGTCACCCTGCCGGAGGCCGGCCTCCAGTACAACTCGAACTTCGTCCTCGGTGAGAACGGCGTGGTCGGCATCGAGGCCGGGTCGGACACGATCGCCAACGGCTGTTACCTATTCGCGGCTCAGAAGATAGTGAGCGGACGGACAGTCACCCTTTACGGTGCCGTGCTCGGCCAGTCGGGTCCGAATGGCCCCGTCACGGCGGCAGTCGATGCGGGTGACGCGTTGTTGAAGGCTGCGCTCTCGGACGTCACTGCCGTCCCGGTCCTTCAGGCCGGACGCGTCGTCGGGCAGCTCTCCGCGCCGTGGGGTGCATCGACGCCGGTCATGGTGTCCCAGGCGGTGACGGTCCCCGCCTGGCCGGGCCTTAGCGTCTCAGTGACCGCTCGGCTCGTCATCCTCAGCGTGCCGGTCTCAACCGGGACCCGGGTGGGTTCGCTAGAGATACACCAGGGATCCCGGGTGATCGAGGTGGCGCTGCACAACACAGCGCCGCTTCAGGGGCCCTCCGGGCTCTGGCGCCTCACACGGTGACGCGCCAGCGGTGACGTCTCTGACCATCGAGCGGTGCGGCGCCGGAAGAGGGCGGCTACGAGGGCGACGAATGTCGCGAGCAGATGCGGACAGCCGGCATCTTCGACCTACCCGGTGCGGACATCGGCTGGTGAAGCCTGTGGCCGCCGAGGGCCGCTCGCTATCACGACCAGCACCACCGCACCGAAGCAACGCCATGGCCCGCGTCCACCGCGCCCGAACGCCCGATCGTGGTGAGGGGAGGTGCAGGTGTCCCATAACAATGACAATGGTTCTTAGGGTCCACCGCTTGACGGCTGGTTGTGAATAGCTTCGGGATCACTGGGAGATTCGGCCTGACTGAGAAGTCCAGTGGCGCCTTCGGGCGTCGTCGGCCGAGCTCTTCCAGTTGGACATTGACAACGGCACGCCCCGTCTCAGAAGTTGGGTGATTGGTCCGAGTTGCTACCAACAACTCGGACCGCCCGTCACTCCGATCCGCGACGGCCGTGCCACCCCCCAACGGTTAAGGAAGAAGGGATGGCCATGACAATCGTAGAAGCCGCGCCCGGTATCACGGGCGGAGTCGACACCCACCTCGACACCCACGTCGCTGCCGCACTCGATCCACTGGGTCGGCTGATCGGTTCCGAGCCCTTTTCGGCCGACGCTGCCGGCTACAAGGCGTTGCTGGCCTGGCTCGAAACTTTCGGCGAGGTGACCAAGGTCGGCATAGAAGGGACTGGGTCCTATGGAGTGGGCCTGTCCCGTTACCTGCGCCGCAAGGGGATTGACGTGGTCGAAGTGAACCGGCCCAACCGCCAGGCCCGACGCAACCACGGCAAGTCAGATCCTCTCGACGCCATCGAAGATGCTCGAGCTGCCCTGTCAGGTCGGGCCAGCGGGGCGGGCAAGACCAACGACGGTCCCGTCGAGGCCATCCGGGTCCTGGTCGTGGCCAAGCGCTCGGCCCGACGAGCCCGCATCAAGGCGATCGTCCAGATGCGCCATCTGGGCATCAGTGCCCCTGAGCAGCTCCATTGCCGATTGAAGAACCTCTCCGTCACCGCCCTGGTGGCCGAGGGAGCCAAACTGCGGTCCACCAGATCAAGTGATCCAGTAACGGCTGCCACCAAGGCAGCGCTGTCGTCTTTGGCACACCGAGTCCAGGTATTGGACGCTGAGATCGCTGAGCTCGCGACAAGATCGAGTCACTCGTGGCCGCCACCGCACCCGATCTTCTCGGACTCTTCGGCGTTGGTCCCGACACCGCGTCGGCCCTACTCGTGGCCGCCGGCGACAACCCGCAGCGCCTTCATTCAGAAGCCGCCTGGGCCCACTTGTGCGGCGTGTCACCCATTCCGGCCGACTCGGGGAAGAACGCGGGACATCTCCGACTTCACAGCGGTGGCGACCGCCAGGCGAACAGCGCTCTGTGGCGCATTGTCATGGTCCGCATTGCCCATGACCCAGAAACACGGCTCTACTTCGAGCGCCGGGTGAAGGAAGGGCGCACCAAACGTGACGTCATCCGAATCCTGAAGCGCTACGTCGCCCGCGAGGTCTACCGCCACCTGCCTCGCGGCTAAGTCTCCGAGTTGCGGGTCTGGCTCACCCCATAACTGTCGCCCCACGGGGCTGACTTGCGCGCGACCTGCCGACCCACGACTCGGGTTCACATTTCTACGAGACGCGTGTCGGGTAGCCCCGGCGCATTGCTGCGCCGGGGCCCCCTAAGAACCCGTTACGTGGAATTTCACATAACGGGTTGTATGTCCAGAGCGTGGTTATGTTGAAGGCCGACCCGATGGGCTCGATTTGTCCCACTCGGCGGCGTTTTTGGTAGTGGCATGTTCAACATAATCAGAGGCTCTCGGTGCGACACGAGGCCACTCGTTGCGAGTGGACTCGCAGAAAGGAGATCGACAGATGATGTCGACTGCGTAGTCCCAGGCAAGTGCTCAATGCCTGTCCCCTCCCGGACGTGCGTCGCTGGTGACGGCGAGGTTCGAAGCTCCGGGTGAAGGCCCAAGGGTGCCCGTTCCATCCGGGCGCCACAGGCTGGGGAAGACCGGACGGGTGAACGCAAGTAAACCTTTGACGATGCCTCGTTATCTGAAGCCTCGGGAGATGGAAGTCGTGCCGGGGTGCAGGGACATTGCCGTTGTGATGCGGCAGGTGGCGACCGGGGAAGAGGGACCGGTCGTGTGAGTACCACCGTCCCCGGGGTATAGAGGGCACCCACCCCGGTCGCAACTCGTACGTGTGGAACGTGACAACCCCGTTGGGGTCCGGCACAGTCGGGGCCGGTAAGCCGACCGCAAGGGAGGCCCAATCCCCCAGCGGGCAATGGATGACCAAGAAGCGAACGCCGGCAGCCGAAAGGCACCAGGAAACCGGGACAAAGTGGCTGGCTCCTCCGCCTACCGCCCCGCATAACTGGCCGGATACGGGCTCGTTCCCGAACCGAAAGGGTGCTGACGTGGTCAGGTGGGCCTGTGAGGTAGACGATGACCGACGACACCCGAACCGAGGGACAAGTTGGACGCCACGGCACTGCCGTGGTGAACGGACCCGAGGGCGACGACTCCGACTGGTACTCGATTGATTGGGCACAGGTCGAAGACGACGTAAGACGTCTGCGCCAACGCATCTTCACTGCATCACGGGATGGGGACCTCGCAAAGGTCCGTAACCTGCAGAAGCTGATGCTCCGGTCTCGTGCCAATGCGCTCTTGAGCGTGCGGCGGGTGACCGAGCGTAATGCTGGCCGCAAGACGGCGGGCATCGACGGGACCGTCGTGGTGACCGCGCCAGGGAAGGTCTTCTTGACCGACTCGGTGCAACGCCACGACGCCTCGTGGACACCCAAGCCCGTCAAGCGGGTGTACATAAGCAAGGCCAACGGGAAGCAGCGCCCGCTCGGCATACCAGTCATTTTCGATAGGGCATTGCAAGCCCACGTGGTCAATGCACTGGAACCCGAGTGGGAGGCGCGATTCGAGCCGAAGTCCTATGGGTTTCGGCCCGGACGTGGTTGCCATGACGCGATCTCCGCCATCTTTCTCACCGTCAAGGGGAAGAACCCTGGGCGGTGTTGGGCGCTCGACGCGGACCTGGCAGCGGCGTTCGACCGGATCGACCATACCCACCTCCTCTCTGCTCTCGGCACATTTCCTGCCAAGGGACTGGTCGAGCAGTGGTTGAGGGCAGGGGTGATCGAAAACGGTCGGCTCGCTCCAACCGAGGAGGGAACCCCGCAAGGTGGGGTCATCTCTCCCGTGCTCTTGAACGTGGCCTTGCATGGCATGGAGGAGGCCGCAGGTGTCCGCTATCACAGTGCCGGGCCACGTCCCGGTGCGACGGTGGCGGGTTGCCCGGTGACGGTCAGATACGCAGACGACCTCGTAGCACTTTGTGTCAGCCGTGAACAGGCCGAAGAGGTCAAGGCACGACTGACGGCGTGGTTGGCGCCGAGAGGATTGGCCTTCAACGAGGACAAGACACGAGTTGTCCACCTTGATGATGGCCTTGACTTTCTCGGCTTCAACATCCGCCGCTATCGGGGCAAGCTGCTTATCAAGCCGTCCAAGGCGGCCATACAGCGGATCCGGAAACGGCTCGCTGCCGAGATGTTGGCTCTGCGAGGAGCCAACGCCGAGGCGGTGCTCATACGACTGAACCCGATCATTCGGGGATGGTCGGCCTACTACCGGGGCGTGGTGTCCAGCGAGGTGTTCAATGCGCTGGACGATTACGTATGGAAGCTCACGTACAAGTGGGCCAAATACAGCCATGCGAACAAGTCGAGGTACTGGATCGTTGACCGGTACTTCGGCCAGTTCAACAGGTCCAGAGGGGACCGGTGGGTCTTTGGTGACCGTGACAGCGGCGCCTACCTGCTCAAGTTCTCCTGGACCAGGATCGTCCGGCACCAGTTGGTGCCAGGCACGGCGTCCGTGGACGACCCTGCCCTGGCCGAGTACTGGGCCAGGCGGCGCCAGCGAAGCGCACCACCGATGGACAGCATCACTTTGGGTCTGCTGAAGGCCCAGTACGGTCGCTGCCCACTCTGCAATGCGTTCTTGCTGGCGACCGACCACGAGCCCCAAAGCCCCGAAGCATGGGCGCAGTGGCTCATGACAACCCGCAAAGCGGTCCGCCGACAGGCGCTCCCCGCCGAGCAGGTTCCTGGCATTTCGGACGAGCCCGCTGTACTCCGCCTCGTGCACGCCCAGTGTCTGAGTCGGCGTATGCCGGCAACGACATTGCGCCCAACACAGCTTCATTTGCAAGCCCGTGATCCCATAGGGCCTGCTTGAGCCGAGTGCGGTGCAAGTCGCATGCTCGGTTCTGAGGGGGCCCCGGCGCAGCAATGCGCCGGGGCTACCCGACAGGAAG
>PMLV01000043.1 GCA_003160635.1 Acidimicrobiaceae bacterium
CCCCGCTCCCTCCCACTCCCGCCAAACGACGATGGCACCGTCACCCGCCTAGACATCCTCGGCGGCATCATCCACGAGTACGAGCGGGCCGCCTGATCACAGATCGCACCGCCGCGGCTTCGACATGCGCGTCGGTCGCCAACACAACGCGGGCTCGACGATCAGATAGGTAGGAACTTCGCCTGGCGACTACATGGCGCCTCTGGGTCAACTACGCCTCCCCGGACATCGCTGGCCCCGTATTTCTGTCGATTCTCCCGCAGCCGACCGTGCATCGGAGTTTTCGGACCCCCTTCAAGGTGTAGCCAAAAGGTCTTCGTTCGCCCTTGAAGTAGTAAGGGACAAGGTTCATTGATCTTCGAGAAGTTCAAGCTGCAAGACGTTCGACGCGCAGCCGCCCTCGTCTGACTCTTGGACATCAGAAGCCGATATCTACGGCCTCAACCTCGAAGGGTCCGGAGACGCGTTGTGCTGCCTGTACCAGTAGATCAGGGTCGAGGCCCGCGAGGTAGCCGTCGATCAATCGTTGGTAGTTGCCGATCAGACCCTCCACGTATGGGGACAGCCGCATGAAGTCGAAACCCTTAGCGTGAAGTCCCAGTTGTTGCTTCGGGAGATTCGAATAGTCCTGACCGGGAATGACTGGCCAGCGAGGATCGTCGGGTGCCATCGGCACCGGCGTCTTCGGCGCCGATGGCTCGGTGCCGGGACGATAGCGAGTGAGCGACCATATTTCGAAGAGGCATTCTTCGGGACCGAGCGGTCGAATACGGTAGGAGGAAGAGCTCGAGAATGTCGGGAGCAGGAAGTAGTTCGGGAAGCAGTAGAACACCGCCCGGTTAAGGTCTCGTGCATTGATCATGTGGAGATCGGGACAGTCGATGCCCGCTCGTTCGTTCCAGGACATCACGGCGGTGTTCAGTTCGCGGTACCAAGTTTCGGTTGCGCCCGCTAAATCTTTCGGTAGCTCTGTATCGCGCAGCCCTTCGGCAATACGCACGTCCTTTTCGTGGATCTCGCCTGCCATGCCTTCATTGATCGTCCGCATGAACTCGATCTGCTGATCGATAAAGGCTCGCGTATCGATCTCTACGTTGGCGCCTTTGGACTTTCGATCGACGTCGAAAGGAGACATAGCCCCAGTGTTCTTTACGTCGCGATAGAGGTCGTGACTCCCGGCGACGCCGAAGGGAATGAGCTGTGGGTGAGTTTCCATGACGTGATAACCCTCCATGAACGCTTCCATGGCGAGCTTCCAGTTGACGGGCATGCGGCAGGCCAAATGCCACTCGGGCCACAGAGACTCTGCCTTCCAGGCGTCGAAGGCGGCAGCAAAGGGCTCAATGCTCTCGCGGAGTCCGGGCGCATCGTCATCGAGGTTGATGAACGCGCAACCGTTGGCAATCTCGACACGACACGGGACGAGCGCCACGTCGGCTGGCTGGCGATTGTCCTCTTCGAACAGATCCGGCTGGAAAAGAAAAGTATTGGCACCGTCAAGGCCATAGCACCAGCCGTGGAACGGGCAGGTGAAGCCCGACCGGGCATTGCCCCGGTCCTTTACGAGTTGCACGCCGCGATGACGACACGCGTTGTGAAAGGCGCGGACCGTCGTCGGATCGGTTCGAACGATAATGATCGATTTGTCGAGTATCTCGTACTCGACGAAATCGCCAGGATTCGGGATCTCTGCCAGACGACACGCCATCTGCCAGACGTGTGGCCACAGCAGTTCACACTCCATGGCGTAAAAGTCTGGGTCGTAGTACCGCTTTGACGGAATGCGATCTAACCGCTCAATCGCATATGGGACCGAAAGTGCCTGTCGCGGTTTGTCGGTAAGTGTCATCACAACCCCCAGTGACGGATTTGTCTATCCCGGTCCAGCGTTGCAACTACCGAAAACGACAAACCCGGAATCAATTTCGCCCGAAACCAACGTTGATAGTGGCGCTCGATCCTTCTTGCCGAGCGACGGGAGAAAGATTAGCTTAGTTACCCACGTTCGGCAACCACTCCTGGTGGGTGGAATGCCCAGGTCGGTGGGTGCATTGAGGTGGGAAGCCACGACGACGTGGGCTCCCACGTAGGGCATCTTGAAGAGGCAACAAGCGGGTCCAAGGGGGCACCATGAGTGACTGGGATTATCTGACTGATCTACTCGTCGTTGGGAGCGGCGGAGGCCTGACCGCTGCCGTGACTGCAGCGAACGAGGGATTCGATTCGCTCGTCATCGAGAAAGAGGACGCCATTGGGGGGTCCACGGGTATGTCCGGCGGAGTTATGTGGCTTCCCAACAACCCGCTCATGGCCGACGAAGGCGTCGCGGACACGCTCGAGCTCGGGCTCGAATACTTCGATTCTGTGGTTGGCCCGCCGACGCCCGCGTCCTCCCTCGAGCGACGGACCGCCTACATCGAGCAGGGCGCGGCGATGGTCCGCCTGCTCCAGGACGAGGGCGTCCACTTCGTTCGTTGCGAGGGGTACAGCGACTACTACGCCGGCGTCCCAGGGTATAGAGGCGGCCTCGCCCGCGGTCGCGCCATTGAGTGCGACATCTTCGACGGACGCGAGCTCGGCCCGCTCTTGGGGAAGCTCAGGGCGGCCTTTGCCGGCGGAATGATCATCTTGACGGGGGAAGCATCAAAAGCCCAGGTGATGTTTCGCTCCATCGACGGCATGCGTTTTGCGGCGAAGGTAGCCGGGCGGACCGTAGGCGCACGTCTCAAAAGAGAGGTGCGCCTGACCAACGGGGCGGCGCTCGTGGCCTCGCTTCTAAGGGTGCTGATTGCACGAAGCATTCCGCTGTGGACGGGGACCAGCCTGGTCGATTTGGTGCTCGAAGACGGGCAGGTGGTGGGTGCGGTGGTCAACCGCGGCGGCAAACAGATTCGCGTCCGCACGCGGGGCGGAGTTCTCCTCAACGCAGGTGGCTTCGCGCGCAACCGTGAGATGCGTGAGAAGTATTCGGGTGAGCAACCCAATAGCGGGCAATGGACGCACTCGAATCCCGGCGACACCGGAGAGGTGATCGAGCTGGCCATCAAAATCGGAGCCGCCACCGATCTGATGGACGAAGCGTGGTGGATTCCCACCACAATTTTGCCTGACGGTACGCCAACCTTCATACACGGCGAGCGATCCAAGCCCGGCTGCATCATCGTCGACTCCAATGGGAACCGGTACTTCAACGAGACCGTCTCCTATATGGAGGCCGGTCAGCGCATGTATCAGCAGGACAAGATCGTCGGTGCGGTTCCGAGCTGGTTCATCATGGACAGCCGGTTCATGCGGCGATACCCGATCGGGTTCAAACCTCCCATGTATGTTCCGAAGGACTGGCTGAAGAGTGGTTTCCTCAAAAAGGCCGACAGCCTCAGCGACCTGGCTGCGGCCTGTGACATCGACGAGGAAGTGCTCAATTCCACGGTGGAGCGTTTCAACGGATTCGCAGCTCGGGGGACCGATGACGACTTCCATCGCGGCGAGGGTGACCACGAACGCTTCTGGGGCGATCCCTCCAACAAGCCCAATCCGTGCCTTGGGCCAATCGATAAGCCACCATTTTATGCATTTCGCCTGTACCCGGGCGATGTGGGTACCAGCGGCGGAATGCTCTGCGACGAGTACTCCCGCGTTCTCGACAAGGGTGGAGACCCCGTCCCGGGGCTCTACGCTTCGGGGAACTCGACAGCCTCTGTCATGGGTCGCACCTATCCGGGCGCCGGCGCCAGCATTGGAGCCTCGATGGTCTTCGCCTACATCGCCAGCAAGCACGCGACGACGCGGGCTGTGGAGACCGCCGTACGGCGTAACTCAGTTTTTCGCAAAGAGAGTGTGGATTTGGAGTCCGCCGTCAACGACATGCGGCACGAATAGGAACGACATACGGCACGAGTAGAAAGGTCACCGATGAAGTCCGCGATCAGAGATGCAGAAATTCCCATAATTGACACTGACCCCACGTGGTCGAACCTTACGATCTGTGGTCTTCCCGAACGTCGTCGAAGTGGGGAGACCGGGCACCGCAAGTGAGATGGCACGAAGACCTCCAAGAAGAGGTCTGGGTTCTCGGCGACGAGCCACTTATAGGCGCCGCGACCAATGCCATGGCGTGGTGGGACCAATATCCGCCCGATTGCCCGAAACGGTTGGCGGACGTTGATCCCGCCACTTGGGAGATCAAGGCCAGGCTGGCACTCATGGATGAGTACGGCATCAAGACCCAAATCCTCTATCCAAACGTCGGTTTTTTCGCTGCCCGCTTGCTGAAGGCCGCTGATCGCGAGTTGCAACTTGACATCGTAAAGGCTTATAACGACTGGCAGACCGACTGGAGTAGCGAGGCTCCAGACCGACTGATTCCAATCACATCTCTTCCATTCTGGGATATCAACGCTACGCTCATCGAAATCCAACGTTGTGCCGCAATGGGCCACAAAGGCGTAAATCTCACACAGGATCCGGCTCATTACGGACAGCTGGACGATCGGCATTGGGACCCCCTATGGGCCGCCTGCCAGGAAGCGGGATTACCCGTCAATTTCCACATCGCAACTGGAGACATTTCACCGTTTCTGAGGTCTGCCGATCCGGACAATGGCAAGCATGCGAATTACGCGTCAGTGGGCGTGTCGTTCTTCCTTGAAAACGCTCGCACGATTTCCCAACTGATCTGCGGTGGCGTGTGCCATCGCTTCCCCAGCCTCAATTTTGTATCAGTCGAGAGCGGAGTTGGCTGGATTCCGTTCGCCCTCGCCGCGCTGGACTGGCAATGGCTGAATGCCGGGGCTCACAAGGAACACCCAGACTACGAGTTGTTGCCTAGCGAATTCTTCAAGCGCCAAATCTATGGGTGCTTTTGGTTCGAGGATGCGACAGCGAAGTTCGCGCTTTGAGTCGGTGGGTGCGGACAACCTCTTGTTTGAGACCGACTTCCCGCATCCTACGAGCATGTCACCGGGGCCCTGTCACGGCCGCGATGAGGCCGGACGATTACCTGCAGGGAACATTCGGTGATCTTCCGGAGAACATACTGCGAAAGATCTTGCACGACAATGCGGCACGGATCTATCACCTTGACTGATGAGAGGGTCCCGTTGGGGCTGGGCCTTACGGGACAGTGATGGATCGACCGCAGACCCTGGCGCACCATGAAGCCGTCGTTGAGGGCCGTTGCGTCCGCGCTGGACGGTGAGCGTTAGCCGTTCGGTGATGACCGGATCCGATATGCAGATGCCAAATCTCGCAAAAATTACGATGGCACGTCTCCGGTCACCCAGGCCTCGAGACGTAGCCATGTCGTCTTCACCTAGAACACCGCATCGCCTCGAACATCTGGTCGCAACGGCGAGAAACGTGGCCCTTTCCCGTGTCATGGTCAGGGATCTCGTCGAGTCCTGAATCAACGGTGCGAGGGGCCAGGGGTTCGCGGCCGTTGTGGCCTGTCAGCGCGTGGGTGGTCTCTGCGGCAGCGCCGTGCCGCATAGAAGTCTGGAACACTCGGACAATCGAGGGCCGAGGCATACCCCGTGACCGGGTCCCATGAGTTGACTCCACATGGCTCAACAAACGGGATCTCCTCACACGGGGCATGCCCCGGCAGTCGGCCTCGTGATGGCGCTCCGCTCAGGAGTGAAGAATATTCGCAATTAAAGGCGAAGCCGCAATTCTTGGCGCGCCAGCAGACTGCTGTACAGGTCGAGCACCGTGTGAGGTCCTGAATCTCCCAGCAAGTTCTCCGCATTGGTTTGAAGGTGGGCCCTCCAAAACGCCTCCGCCTCCACGTCTTGACGCGTTTCGAGGAGGTTGACGAAGTCTTCATGCTCTTTGAGAGCGGTCGTGCGCAGAGGATCATGCTCCGGAT
>PMLV01000152.1 GCA_003160635.1 Acidimicrobiaceae bacterium
CCACGCTACCCTCCAGTCAGTGCGAAGCGGTCGGCCGCTTCCTCCTTGACCGTGCCGGGCGGATGTTCACGATCGGCCCTGTTGTTGAGCGTCTCGCTCGTTGACCACCAGGCAGACCTTTGGCGCCATCGACGGCGAGCAGCTCGCCCCGATGTCCGGCAGGGAACGGTCTGAGCGACGGATTTGGAGACCTTCTGCCTGTTCCGGACGTTCCCCGCAAGCCGATCCAGCCGGGGACCGCCCCGAACGCTTCCGTGAGCGGTATCTGGCACGATGCGGGGCCATGTGCTCACTTTTGCGAGCGCTCCATATCGCTCCAGCTGGGCGAGTGCATCTGCAGCCGTAGAAGCGCTCCCNNGCAGATCGGCCGCCCAGAATGTTGACAAGTTTACAAAGTTCGGCGCGCCAGAACGGCACCTACGCGTGCTGCGTATTCTGCCCAGTTCTGGGTGGGAACCGCAGGAACCCAGGCCGGCCACGCCGTAGACCGCCAGCGCGCCGGCGACCCAGGGACGTTCGGCCCTGTCCGATCCCCCCAGCGAGTGCGAGTCTGGAGATGAGCCAATCGAGAGGAGACGCCGATGACCGCGCTCATCGTGTGTGTTTCCGTGCACCACGGCAACACGAAACAGGTGGCCGAAGCCATTGGCGAGGTGCTCGGCGCAGCTGTGGTCGAACCCGAAGAGGTGGCCCCGGCTGACGTCCCAAGCTATGACCTCGTGGGGATCGGCTCGGGCATCTACGGCATGACGTTCCACCCCCGGCTGTGGCGGTTCGCCCGCTCGTTGCCGAAGGTGCCCGGCACGCCGGCCTTCCTCTTCGCCACCAGCGGGAGCCCGGAGCTGTTCTGGCGGCTGGCCACCCTGGTGCTGAGCCGCCTGCTCCGGTTCAAGGGCTACCGGGTAGTCGGCACCTTCTCCTGCCGGGCTTTCGACACCTGGGGGCCGCTGCAACTGGTCGGTGGCCTCAACAAGGGCAGGCCCAGCCACGCCGATCTAAGCGCGGCGAGGACGTTCGCCTCCCAGCTGCTTGGCCGCAGCACGAACGGCGTGGTCGCGACCGGCGCACGGCCCGTACGCAAAGCAACGGGCGCGAGGAGGAATGCATCACCGCCGAGCACGCCCGCCCCATCCTGAATGCCACTGCGGCGACTGAGGGCGCACCGCTCAGTGCACGACGCACCAGAACAGACGCCCGAGGCCAGTGCCGCCCGGCTCAGCCAAATGAGCTCAGACGGATCTGGAGAGCGACCAGTGTCCCAAAACGCGGATCCGCCAACCGTGCTGAGGGGACCCGACCGCCGGACTCGTGACGTGCATTCGCGATCCTACCGCCGGAATTGCTGCCTCTCGCGAGCAGGACTCTGACCCTCCGCTCCAGTCGCCGGCTTCCCGTCTGAAGATGATTCCCGCCAGCCGAGGTTGCGGCTCATGTCCAGGCTGCCAGCAACGGCGCCGGCTGATCACCCCAAGGGGATGGTCAACCGTGCAAGCGTCAAGTCATTGAGCGCCGGCCGCGTGGCGAAGCTCTTCTATGAGGTCGTCGCCTGCTGGAAGAAGTTCTGGGAGTAGTGCAGGTGCCGTGGTAAGGGCGCGAAAGACCAGGGATACTGTCACCTCGTGGTCGGGGCGCTGGACTACCTCAATGCGATCGCCAGCCTTGATCCAGCCGGCAGCGGCAATGCTGAGGTAAGCCCCTGGGCGGGCAGTAGCCGTGAAGACCCTCAACCATTGGCGTTCCCCGACCCAACCGCGGAACGTGGAACATGGGATTCGCGGACAGGTCACAATCAGCTCGACCGAGTCGCCCACTCTCCACCGCTCACCGATGCGCGCTGAATTGACGTCAAGCTCTCGGATAGTCAAGTTCTCACCGAAAAAGCCGTTCGGTAACTGACGGTCGAGCCGATTCTCCCAGTCGTCCAGATCCTCGCGGCTGAACGCGTATACCGCCTGATCGCTACCCCCGTGATGCTTCGTGTCCCCGACGAAGTCACCAACGAGCCCACTGCCCCGACCAGTTGTCTTTGGCCCCGGATCACGGACCCACACAGGGCCGTCCTGGGGTTGCTTGTCGATACCGTTCGAGGAGGCCGACTTGTACGGATTGGGCCGAGCCCTGCCGATGTTGACCGAATCGAGATGTGCCACCAGATGCCGACGATACCGGCCCATACGCCGCTTTGCTTCCAGGTTGAATGCGCGACCGCGTCACTCCCGTAGCCCGATCGTCTTGGGGCGCTGAGAGTTGGCTCGCGGGTCCAACTGCTAACGCCGAGCTAACCCGCCTCAAACGGCACTTAGGGGCGTGTGGATAACTGCCGACAAAGAGAACAAATCGGGGCAAGGACAGGTGGATCTGTGACCGAGTCTGATGACATTGGGCGTTTGCTGGGAGACTTCTTTAATCGACATCCGGAAGTCAAGGCGCCGATGGATCGGGAGAGAGCACTGAAGCAGCAACGCCAGCAGGCCTATGACGCCATGGACCTCCCGGAACTGCGGGAAGCTGCGATCACATCGCTCACTTCCGCCGCAGAAACCATCATGAACACAAGCCTGGACACCACGTTGCTGAGCAACGGCTGGACGCCAGAGAATAAGGCATTCTTAGCGAGTTACTTCTTGGAGCTGGTCGAAAACATCGACGTAGAAAGTCTTGGCGGCACCAACATGGCCAAGTGGTTCGATTTCTCGCTGAGTGGTGGGGCTAGGCAGGACGACCTCCAAACCGTTGCGTACGAATCGACACGAGGTCTACGACGCCTATTTTCAACGAAAGTGGGCCTAACGAAAGGCGCCCCATATCGCAAGATCTGAGTCCCTAATGCGACTCGGGAGCACATTGCCGCACTACAGCAGAGTGGCTAACCGTTCGACACGGTGACCGTGATGTCGCTGCATCCCGGCGGGGTGTCCCCGAACCGACCCTCGTTCTCTTGTCACGCCTTGGCCGGACATACGTGACGGGCAAGTGCCTTTCGTTTTTCCGGAACAGTCTCTCCACATAACGAACAGACCGTTACCGTTTGACCAAGCTGGTTGAACTTCTGAGCGAACTGGCCCGATTTGGGCTCAGCCAGTTGTCCCGCGCCTTGAGACGGCGGTCCAATGTCTCCACTGCCTTGATACGGTAACTCGCCGCCGCTCATGATTCGGGCCTTCTCAGCCTCGAACTCTTCGGGTGTCAGCACACCACTCTCTCGCAGTTCGCCTAGTTGTTTTAGCTGATCCAGTTTAGACGGGGCTTGAGCTTGTACTGAAGGAAACTGCTGCGGGTGGCGTCCAGCAGCAATAGCCGACTGAATAGCGTCTCGAAATGCTTCGAAGGATCTCGCTTGTGATCTCTTGAACATCACGGTGTTCTCGTCCTTATGCAGATCCTGCTTCCTCCGGGGGTCTGTCGCCCCAGCAATCGTGAAGTGGATGAACCCATTGACTATTCCGTTGGGGGGTGTCCACAGCACCGCCTGTACGTTGGAGATGGGGATCTGCTTCTCACCCTTCCCGAACCGCATCCCACCGCCCATTCCGCCGCCGCGGTGAATGGTGATGAGCTGACCATCGAAGGTGAGCTGCCCGTTCGCGCCTAATGCCTCAATCATGTAACACAAAAGTAGCTTCCGAGACCTGTGTCGACAAGGGCTTGACAAAGGCGCTTACCTTGTCGCTGACAGATGAGCTGCCAGGAGGTACGGGCTCGGGGACCTGTGACCCACTCACCCGATAACATCGAACTCTAAATCCGGTACAGACAACGGCCCCGACTTTGGCGCTTTGGCGAGGTGGGGCCGTCTCGCGCTGGCTATCCCATAACGCCGGCTCCGCGGCACATCGCGGTCCGGTAATCACGTCGTGGAGTAATACAGCGTGGGCATGGTTATCACGGCGCCCTTAGACCGCCGCACTATGCGCTATTCGCGACCCAAGCGATTGCGGTTGGTCCAACCGGTCATAGCCTCCCCACCAGGAGAAGCTGAGTTCTCAGCTATACCTGATTACTCAGGCACGTTGACGCTCATCCGCCGAAAGTTCAACGTCCGATGGCGTGATCACGAAGACGCCATCGGCTACACGCTCCATGCCCCCACCAAGTGCGTAGGTAACCCCACTACAGAAGTCGATCATGCGGCGCTTGAGTTCACGGCTTGCAGTTTGGAGGTTGACGATCACCGGCTGGCTGGCCATCACGCTATCGGCGATCAGCCTCGCATCGGAGAACTCGGTGGGAGCGACCGCTTGGACGTGGGGGCTAAGTTCAGTGGACTTGGCGCGCATCATTCGAGGAGTGATTAGCGAGACATTGGAACTTCCTTCTTGCTTGAACGAACTGAGCGGTTGCACCGACCTTGTTGGCAATACCTCTTCCTCGTCACACGATTCATGTGTACTGAGAAGTGAATCCAGGTGTTGCTCGGGTAGGGGCACCTCGTCTTCGACATATCCATCGTCGGTGAGTCCGAGATAGCTCATAGGTCGCTTGAGGAATCCACTAGCCATTAGGCACCTCCGTGGCACCCGAGGTTAGCTTTACTCGCATGTGAAATGGGTGATCATCGCTGTGAGTCGAAATGGCAACTTGCCGCGATGAGAACAACTTGCTGGACTATCCCTTAACGCTGTGTCCAGTCGCTGCGGCGACTGCCCCAGTACACCGGCTTCGCGTCGCTCTATCCGTGGCCCGATCAAAGCGGTGCTTGCTCTCCGCGAGCGTTGCCGATCGTGCCGTCTGCGCCGCCGGTGCCATGGACAGATCCCGGGATCTGAGGGCACGGATCGGCGCTTATCGCGTGAGTCCAGATCCGCCCGTGGGTCGGTGATACGTCCCGGAAGCGGAACGGCAAATGGCGCACGACATCGGCCTTGCTCAATCCTGGAAGCTGGCACCGCAAGGGGATCCCTAAGGGGACGCTGATCGTTGACGTAGCGGGTCCAACTGCTAACCTCGCTGTTGCACCCGTTTGCGGCTCGCGAGGTCGTTAGATACGTCAAAGTGCCTGTTCTGTAAGGGAGAATGGGGGTCTTCGAAGCTCCCAACAACCTCACAGAAAGGCACTTGACGAGT
>PMLV01000172.1 GCA_003160635.1 Acidimicrobiaceae bacterium
GACCCTTGTTCAACAGCGCCCTAGTGAGCTCGGCGCGCTCGACGCAATCCTTGGTCGGCAGGACGTGGGTCGACAGCGGCACGACGGCGTTGTGGCGGATCTCGGTGACGACGTTGAGCTCGAGGGTCGGCAGCAGACGCGTAAGTGCGTTGGCGTCGGGGAAGGACCGGATGATATTGCCACCGAAGTTGAAAAAGGCGCGGATGTTGCCGGCCTCGATCTCGGGTCCGAGTGTCGCGCACGGCCAGTCCGGGCCGCCCCCGGGCCCGATGATCGCTTTGATGTCGGGCCGAGTCCTCGAGCCAGGGAAGAATGTCTGCTGCGGCACGTACGGGTCGTAGATCTCGAGCGGGTTGAAGAATCCCGGGTGGAACCAGGCGCCGCCCTTCTCATTGGTCGAGCCGGTCAGGATCATGATCAGCCAGCAGAACCAGACAGTCAGATTCGCACCGGGGCTCATGCCGATGCCGGTTCCGGTTTCGGTCGCCACGATGCCAGCGCGGCGAATGGCATCGAGCAGGTCCTGGATCTCCTGCTCGGCGACGCCGGCGACCTCGGCGGCCGTGGCTAAGTCGTAGCCCTCGAGCGCAGCGCGTAGCGTGTCGAGACCCTGGACGGGCTGCTTTGGCTTCAGCGGACCGTTGTCGATGACCTCCTTCACGATCCAGGCGAGGATCGCGTAGTCCTTGCCCGGATAGGCTGCTATGTGGCGCGTGGAAAGGTTTGCCGTCGCAGTGAACACCGGGTCGATGGTCCAGATCTCCCCGCCACGCTTGGTGATGGACCTGAGCCAAACGGCGGGGTCCCACATGCCGTTGTTGTCGCCGTGGCTGATCATCGGGTTAATGCCGACATACAGCACCATCATCGTGTTGTGATAGTCCACCTTCGGCGACAGGCCCCGCCCGACGGCCGACGAGAGCACCGCGCTGTAGCAGCTGTCGTTGGTTAGAGGCGAGACTTTCGGTGGCGTGCCCAGGTACTTGTAGAATGCGTCTTCCATCGAGTAGCCCGAGGAGTCGAGACCCAATCCGCTCCCGAAGTAGATGCCCACGTAGTCCGGGCCGTACGTGTCGAGGACCTTGCGCAGCTTCGCGGCGACGTCGTCGAGCGCTTCGTCCCACTCGACCTCGACCAGCTCGCCATCCTTGCGCATCAGTGGGCGGGTGATCGCGTCGTCACGATGATGAAGTTGCCCGGTGGCGCGGCCCTTCGGACACGTGTAACACTCGAACAGAGGGTGATCCTTGTCGCCACGAACTTTCAGGATCTGGTCCCCCTGGACCTCCGCCACCAATCCCGCAGGCCGTCATGCAGACCTTGCAATAAGTGCGCTAGGGCCTATTCAGCTGACCGGACTAACCTTGGAGAGTGACGAATCTCCGAGCGGGTGTTCACTACCCACGATCTGACGGCGAGTTTCGGTCGTGGTTCGGGACTGACACCGACTGTCTCGACTATTTGGAGTGGCTGCGCTGGCCCAAGGGTTTTGTCTGCCCGAGCTGCGACGCCGGTGGTGGCTGGGCGACGTCTGATGGCCGCTTCAAGTGTGCGACGTGCGGCGAGCGAACGTCGACGACGGCGGGCACGTTGTTCGATCGGAGGCGCACGCCGCTCACCGTCTGGTTCGCCGCCTGTTGGATGTTCGCCAGCCAGAAAGATGGCGTGTCGGCGCTCAGCCTGCAGCGGGCACTCGAGATCGGCTCGTATCCAACAGCCTGGGCGATGCTGCACCGCCTGCGCGCCGTCCTCGTCCGCCCCGGCCGTGAACGGCTCTCGGGTGTTGTCGAAGTCGATGAGACAGTCATAGGGGGCGTCGAGCCGGGCCTGACCGGAGGGCGGTCGCGCCGGAACAAGAAATCCCTGGTAGCAGTGGCGGTCGAACGCAAGGATCCCAAGGGCTTGGGGCGCTGCCGCATGGCGCCGATCCCTGACGCCTCCTCCGAAACGCTGCGTGCGTTCCTCGTCGACAGCGTTGTGGAGGGCTCGACGGTCGTCACCGACGGATGGCAGGCGTATCGACAGGCGGTCTCAGGCCTCTACATCCACGAGCGCCACGTCGTGCCGAAGAACGAGGCGTCTCAACTGATGCCTGGCGTCCACCGTGTGGCGTCGCTCTCGAAGAGGTGGCTGCTCGGAACACACCAAGGATCGGTCGAGGCAGACCATCTCGGGCAGTACCTCAACGAATTCGTGTTCCGGTTCAACCGCCGCAGTTCACATAGCCGCGGGCTTCTCTTTTACCGGGTGCTCGAGCTTGCCGTCGCGCACGAGCCGGTGCGTTACCGAGACCTCGTCGTCGACCCGATGCCCAAGAAAGTGCGGCCAAATCCGCCCATCACGCGGGCCATCCGCCAAGCATGGAGCGCCCGCCGGCCGACCGGCCATGGAGAAGCCCCTGACCTGGGATGGTCCGGTCAGCCGAATAGCCCCTAGTGCGCTTAAGTTCGACAGGCTGACTGGCCATGAAACCCCTCCGTCAGCGGCGCTATGGACTACAACCCCACCAAAACTTGATGCTACATCAAGTGTATTACCTACGCGAGTGAGAGGCGAAGTAGACAAGATTAAGGAGTAATGTCGCTCTTCACAGGCAAAGTAAACCTGATTAAGTTGTCACGTCGCTTTTCAAGTTAATGAGCTCCACCGCTGGCATCCGTGTCCTGAGGTGCCGAGCACCCCCCGGCCCGGTCCACCTCCGTCTGGGGGCTCGACAGGTTGGCGTGTCACATCGCAGTCATCGGGCCGTGCCAGCACCGCGGGTCGCGGCTGGTCACGGGCCAAGATTGGCGAGGATCACCGGCAAGTCGGCAGTGGTCCGCATCCCGGGCGGCGCTTCGCAGACATAGGGCACCGCATTGACCGGGGGGTGCGCGGTGAGGCCCGGCGAGAAGGCGGCGTAGTCGGCTTCGGGCACCGGGAAGGAGATGTAGATGTCAAGCGGGGTGTCGCCCTCAATGAGGTAGTGCCAGCCGGTCTCTCGCAACTCCCAGGCCGGGTCGATGTCCGTGGTGACGTAGTAGCAGGTCCGCCTCCGATAAAGCGGCTTGCCGTTGCGCATACCGGTGAGTTCGGTACGCACCGCGGCGACCGTGCCGGCCTCGATCTTGCCGGCGGCGATTTCTACGGGGTGACGGGCAACGGCGTACTCGACGGACCCGGTGAAGTCGTCGAGCGGCAAGGACAACGCCTCCATGGTCATGCGCATCGACCCTGCTGGACTAAGGGATTGCGGATTCTGAACGGTCTGGGAGCGTGTGGCCGGGTCACGCCCGAAGCCGATCCCGTCGAAGAGCATCTCCGGGGAGTTACGCGAGGACATGTCGGCGAATTCTTCCTTGGTTATGCAATCCAGTCGACGCTCCATGAAGGCGAACGCAAATGGGAGCACCTCGGTGGCGAACCCAGGACTGGATCCGGTGCTGTATATGGACGTTCCCCCCTTCGCGCAGGCGGCTTCGATGCGTTCCCGGACGGAAGGCTCGAGGCTGTCGGGGTGGTGGAACTCCGAGCGAGTGCTCACGATGTTGATTCCCGACTCAAGCAGCCGACACACCACATCCATTTCCGTCTGGTTGGGCATGTAGAGCACGCAGTCGGGCTTGGCAGCCAGTATGTCGTCGATGTTCCTGGTGGCGATGACACCGGTCGTGTCCCTGTCGCACAGTTCACCGGCGTCCTGACCCACCTTGGCGTCCGAGTAGACAAACAGACCCACCAGATCCATTTGTGGGTGCTCGATCACCGCCTGGAGCGAACGCCTGCCAATGTTGCCGGTGGCCCACTGCGCCACGCGATAGTGCTTTTGGTGGATGTCGTTCATGCTTCCCCTTCCCTGCCGATAGTGGCTGCCATCGGACGCATGTGACGAATCAGAGCATCGTAGCGAACCTCGCCCTCCGACCGTTGACGGCCCTGGTAGTTGATGTTTCATGCATGGAGGTGGTCTGTTGGCACCAGCGTTGCTCATTAATTATTCGGTCCGACATTATTTGCTTAGGCTCCAATTTGCGATTGGTAACTCAGCGTTGCAGAAGCCGTCGATATAAGCGAACACGCCAGATGGGCTTCGTTGCAACTTCTCGCATGCGTTGCATTCGGTGATTTCCCTCGATGACGCCGTGGCCGAAGTGTTCGCGGCGTGTTCGGCCTTGGAGCCGCAGTCCAAGCCGGTGGGAGACGCGCTCGGACTGGTGCTCGCCGAGACGGTTGTCGCACCCGAGCCGGTCCCCCCGTTCGCCAACAGCGCAATGGATGGATTCGCGGTCCGCGCCTTCGATGTCGCCGAGGCCACACCCGAGCGCCCGGCCCGGTTGAAGATCACGGGAACTGTTGCTGCCGGTCACGATCCGACAACCTCGGTGCGCGCGGGCGAGACGCTCCGGATCATGACCGGTGCACTTTTTCCTGAGGGGGCCGACGCCGTCGCCATTGTCGAGACGACCAGTTTGCGAAGGCGACGAGGTCCTCGTCGCTGCCCCCACTCCCCCCGGCGCCCACATCCGCCAGGCCGGCGAAGACATCGAGGCCGGCGCGGAGGTCTTCCCGGTCGGGACCGTGCTCGGCCCGGGTCACATCGGTGTGTTGTACAACGTCGGCAGGGAGGAGGTCTCCGCGGTTCGGGCTCCCGTCGTCGGTGTGCTCGCGACCGGCGACGAGCTAGTGGAAGGCGGCAGGCCACTGCGACCTGGACAGATCTGGGAGTCGAACCGGCGGACCCTGCTGGCCCTTCTCGCCCGGGACAGCTACCCGGCGGTTGACTTGGGCATCGCCCGCGACGACGAGGAGGAGGAGATCGAGCGGCGGCTGCTTGACGCCTCTTCGCGCTGCGACGCCGTGATGACGAGCGGCGGCGTGAGCATGGGCGATTTCGACTTGGTCAGGGTGGTGCTGGACCGGATCGCCAGTGTGTGGTGGATGCAGGTCGCGATCCGGCCCGCGAAACCCTTCGCCTTAGGCAAGATTGGAACGGTCCCGTTGTTTGGGCTTCCCGGGAATCCGGTTTCGTCGATGGTGAGCTACGAGATTCTCGCCCGGCCCGGCTTGCGCAAGCTGTCCGGACGTGCTCGCGACGACCTGGTCCGGCCGGTGATCAAAGGGGTCACCGACATTGCCCTGCGGGGTGGGCGCGACGAAAAGATCCGCTTCGTGTGGGTGCACACTGGGTTCGCGGAAGACGGCCTGTTGCACATGAGAGCTGCAGGTGGGCAGCGGTCTCACCAGTTGCACGCCATGTCGTTGTCCAATGCGCTGGCGGTGCTGGGTCCCAGAGAGGTGATCGAACCAGGCGGCGAGGTGGGTTTGTTGGCGTTGAGCCGCTAGGCAGGTGGGTCGCCGGCGCGCTGATCGACTCCCGCCAAGGGGTCATGCGTGATCTACCTATCTCGGTTACGAAACCCAAATGATTTCCGCTTCCAGACGCACGCCGACGCCGACCTCAACCAACAACGCCTCAGCAGACTCGTTTGTTCACCCAAGCCCCACGGCCCGAAATCGAGTAGAACACAGTGAACAGCTTGGGGGTGCTCAAGTCCCCGCTCCGTTGTCGGTCTCGTTGCCGGACGCCTCTCGCTGTCCTGGTTGTCCGCTCTTTCAGCTACTACCGAGCCCTCTATGCGCGCATCGCCCGGCGGCGGGGACGGCGGTCGCTCATTCGATGCTGTTCACCATCTGGCATCTGCTGAGCACCGGTGCCCTCCTCGAGGACCCCGGTGCCGACTACTTCGAACGCCGTCACGATCCGGTGATCGAGGCCGATCGACTGGCGCGTCGGATCGAAGCGCTCGGGTTCAGCGTCAACTTGGAGAAGGCCGCTTAGCTCTCTTGCCGCGTAGCTCTCTTATTGGGGCATTTCACCCCAGCCGCTACGTGGGGGTGGCGAGCAGCCGAACCATGCGTACTGTGGCCTCATTCTCGGCCCCGAGTAGACCTTTCCGAGCGTCACAGAGTCGGGAACACAGAGACCTCGCTTCCTCTGACGAGCCACCGTCTCTAAGATTCATTACTAGCCACTCTTTGGCGTACAACGTGTGGCAATGCTCGTCTCCGGCTCATGGGAGGAGTATGGCTGTTCGTATGGAGCCTCCTCGCCGAGATCCCGGGTTCGACATCCCAATCGAGATCATGGGACGGGATTGTTACACGTAGCTCACGACTTCCCGTTGTACTGGAACGTAACGAGGTTCTTGCTGCTGCAGTCGAGTGTTCCAGGCTTCGTGGGATATACACGCTGCCACTTGCCTTTGATGACTTCAACCATCATGAAGCACGGACTCAGCTTGTGGTTCGAGACATCTGTTGGTCCTACCACTCCGTCCGCGGTGAAGGAATGCTCGCCGTTCTTGAGTTCAGCGAACAGCGACGCGCGATCGAGAGTTTTGCCACTTGCCGCGATCTTCTGTACCGCGTCTTGGAACAACAGCGCCTCCACGAAGGAACCAATGGAGTTGCTGTCTATCTTTGAGCAAGTTCCACCCAACTGCGCGGCGAGGAGCGCTAGAGCATGATTCAACTTGCATTCGGTGTAGAAGGGAATCGTCTGTTCCATGTTATAGGTGCCGTTCACCGCAGCACCACCGTTGGGGATGAACACGGGGGTGTAGCAGCCCGCTTGGCACTCCCAGACCTTCACGGTATTGACGCCTTGGATCAGCGCCTCTCGACGAAGCAAAGTGAAGTTCGCAGGGGTAGCCCCGTCTGAAGCGTACGTCGCGCCGAATTGCTTGATGGCCAGGACAACCGGGGTCAGGGCGCTCTCCGGCGCCGTGCCGGCCTCCGGATAGAAGCCCAGACCATTTTGCTTGATACCGAGAGTGCTCCCCTCGGTGTAGCCAGGGAGTTGTGTCTCCTTTGCCGTGGGGATGTCACTGTCATAGATCCAGAGCCCATGCAGATTTTTAAACTTTGACAAGAAGTACCGGTAGTCGCCGACCTGCACCGTGTAGGTCTGCGGCGTGTCATTCTGCGTGGCACAGAAGGTAGGGTCAACGCCGGTCACGGCGTACGTGTCCTTGTCGCATTGCTCTGAAGCCCCGAACGAGATTCCGGCTAGGTCTGGAATCCCGATCGCCTGCCCTGCTTCATTTTTGCAGGCGTCGATGTTCTGAAAAGTGGTGATTAAGAGCGCTGCGGTACCGACCAGAGCAAAGTCATTAGAACACGCGTGGATGAGGCAGTTGGTGGTTGGGTTCGGGCTCAGTTGCGAGTCACAGACGTCGACCACGATCTTGCGCCCAGCCAGACCGCCGTGCGCATTGACGTCTGCGGCCCAAGCTTTCATGACGTTTACTGAAGGCTGGAAGAGCCCTGGGGACACGGGCGTATTCACGTCCGCGATCATCCCGATGGTGATTGTTTTTGACGTGATCCCGATGTCATTCGCTGGCGGCAGTTTGGCGGCAGAGGCGGCAGAGGTGCCCAACGGTGTGCAGATACTCAACAGCAACCCGGCTGCGAGAACTATTCCGATAAACCGGTTGCGGCGGTGACGACCTGCAAGCGGTGGTCTGCTGCGCAATGCCGCGAAGCGGTTGGACGGAGAACTGCCATGAGCGGGCGCCGTCACAACAAACCTCGCGATCTTTTCCCGTAAAGTCATTGCCCCTCCCCCCCAAGCGGCGCTCTTGACGAGCCACTTCTTGGAACCCCAGTTTTTTCGGGAATAATCGTACTGACTGGTCGGTTGCAGACTGTACATTAACAACGCGTCGCAGTCAAGAAATGTTCAGGAACGGGGTCCAGCACCCGGGGTGGTTGCGGGGCTGCGGTGGGAGTGCCCGGCGAGCGGCGAGGGCCCGGAGGGCGCCGAGCCGGGAGCCGTCGGCGCTGGGGTTGGTTGCGAGGCGAGCGGCGAGCCCGCCACAGCGGGGGCGAGCCGGGATCCGTCGGACGTCGGGGTTGGTTGCGAGCGGACCAGCGGTGGGTTGGGACCTGCAAATGCGAGCCGGGAGCCCCTGGGGTTGGGTGGTGGGTTGCTAGCGGGCCGGGGAGCGGAGGTCCAACGGTCTTATGTGGGAAGCCACGATAGGGCCGCCGGTATTCCGAGGCGGATTGCCTCACCGCAGATTTCCGAAAGAACGTTCCGATCGTGGGGTCTGAGTGGTTGGGTCGAAAGAATCGAACCAGGTCTTCTAGCTCTTCGGCGTCGAAGAACGGACCGCTGAAAGATCGGAGGACTAGCCAGGACCAAAAGTGCGGAGGCTTCTGGGAACCTCTGTGGGAGCTCGGAACTCTTGAGCTGTCTGACGAATGGACGGTGGTTCTGCGATTGCGAGATCGGCGTCACGAGTGGGAGTGGTTTTTAGCCCGTCGTACCTTCGGATGTGAATCGCCCCGGGTTCGGTGACTGCTCGGGCTATTGGGTGACCACCTGTCAGGCGGCTTGTGTTTGACGGTAGTGGAGGGCCTCGAACTCTGCTGGTGTGACGTAGCTGTTGTCGTCGGTGATCTCGCCATGGAGGCGCCGGTGATTGAACCAGTCGATGTACCCGAGGGTGGCGAACTCGACATCGTCGAGGCCACGCCATGGTTCCTGCGGGTAGATGAGCTCCCACTTGTAGAGACTGTTGAACGCCTCAGCCATGGCGTTGGACCACGCCGTCA
>PMLV01000077.1 GCA_003160635.1 Acidimicrobiaceae bacterium
GAGCCGACCTGGCTCTTGATGTCGTCCCCCACGATCGGGACACCCGCGTCGCGGAACTTGCGGGCCCATTCGGGGTCGGACGCGATGAACACCGGAATGGCGTTGACGAAGGCCACGCCCGCGTCCAGGCAGGCCTGGGCGTAGTGTCGCTGGGCCTGCTCGGACCCGACAGGGAGGTACGAGACGAGCACGTCAGCCTTGGCGTCGCGCAGGGCCTGGGCGACGTCGACCGGAGCGGCCGGGGACTCCTCGACCACTTCGCGGTAGTACTTGCCCAACCCGTCGAACGTCGGTCCCCGCTGCACGGTGACGCCAACCTCGCCCACGTCGGCGAACCGGATGGTGTTGTTCAGCCCGGCGTACATGGCCTTCCCGAGGTCGGTGCCGACCTTGGTCTGATCCACGTCGAACGCGGCGACGGGCACGATGTCACGGACGTGGTACCCGCCGAGCTCGACGTGCATGAGACCGGGCACAATGTCCTCGGGCTGCGCCTCGCGGTAATAGGTGATCCCTTGGATAAGCGAGCTGGCGCAGTTGCCGACGCCGGCTATGGCGAGACGGATAGGACTGCTCATCGGATGTCTCCTTCATAGGTGAGTTCGGTGGGAACCGAATGGGGTGTGGCGCGTTCGCCCGCGATCAGCCGGTCGAGCCAGCTGATGTCCTGGGCCACGCCGTCTGCGGTGTGCTGCACGACCGAGCGGGCGTAGACGTCGAGTTCGACCTTCGTTCCCTCGGCTTCGGCCAGGCGCTGGACCAACTGAGCCCGGCGGCGCTCGAGGAGTGCGAGCCGGGCTTGGGGCGCGAGATGCCGGGCGAAGGCCAGTCGCAGGCCGAAACTGCGCGCGTCGTCGAGGGAGCTGCCGTCGGCCAGGAGTTGGACGAAGAGCTGGCGCCCCTTCTCGGTGATCCGGTAGACCTTCTTCCCCCGCCGGGAATGGGTGGGGGAATGACGGCGAGCCCGCAACACGGCCAATTCGCCGCTCAGCGAGCCCGTGGGCGGGGCCTTCGGCGCCGCGCTCTGGGCGGCATCGCGGCTGGCCGATCCCTCGGTCGCCACCACCGCCCCGCTCTTTTCCAGCCGGGTCAGGGCCGGGTAGATGGACCCGAAGGACACATTGGCCAGGATGCCCAGGTTGTCCCGCAATTGGCGGCGGATCTCGTACCCGTGCAGGTCTCGCTCTTCGAGGAGCCCCAAGATCGCCATGTCCAACATTGCGGTTGAGTATATCGATTCGATATAGCGGCGTACACCACCCTGTCACCTCGTGCTCACGAAGCCGTCTCACGGGCGGCGGGGAAGTGGTGTGGTTCGCCTGCGTGGGGGGTAGCCTTGCGCCCGTGTCCGTGACCTCGGAGCCGGGGGCGTCTGGGAGAGCAGTGAGTGCCGACATCTCGGCCGGGGTGGAGTACCGCCTGGTGCGTAACCGGGTCATCCGCGACGTGGAGCGAGGGCGGACCCTCAAGATGGACGTCTGCGATGCGCATCCCGAGTTGCTGCGGGCGGCCCGCAACGTGGGGCGCCCGACCAAGGAACTCTGCCCGATCTGCGACGAGTGCCGCCTGGTGAAGGTGACCTTCGTCTTCGGGGCCAAGCTGCCGGCCGGGGGCCGTTGCCCCGGGACGGCGGCGGAGCTCACCCAACTGTGCCGGCGACCCGAGCCCGTGCTCTGTTACGAGGTGGAAGTGTGCCCGGAGTGTGCCTGGCACCACCTGATGAGGAAGTATCCAGCAGGGGGGCCCAAGGCGCGCGGAAGGCGAAAGGTGGCCCAATGAGTGAGACGGCGAAGGCCGCGGTGACCGTTCCCTCGCTGCGCAGTCGCAAGAGGCGGACCGGGGCGGTCCCGATCGTCATGGTGACCGCCTACGACGAGCCGGGGGCACGGATCGTGTCCAACGCCGGCGTCGACATCGTGTTGGTCGGCGATTCGGTCTCCAACAACGTGCTGGGCCACCAGGACGCGCTGCACATCGACACCGACGTGATGGTGCATCACGTCGCCGCCGTGGCCCAGGCCCATCCCCATTGCCTGATTGTCGGCGACATGCCCTGGATGAGCTACCACCTCTCCACCGACGAGGCGGTCCGTAACGCGGCAAAGTTGATACGGGCCGGCGCCCAGGCCGTGAAGCTCGAAGGCGGGCGGGCTCGCCTGCCGGTCATCGAGGCCATCATCCGGGCCGAGATCCCGGTCATGGGACATCTCGGGCTGACGCCGCAGTCGGTCCTGGCCATGGGCGGCTTCAAGGTCCAGGCCCGTAATATCGCGGCGGCCGACGCGCTCCTCGACGCCGCCAAGTCTCTCGAAGCGGCCGGCTGCTTCGCCTTTGTGATCGAGGGCGTGCCCGATGTGGTGGGCGCCGCGGTAACCGACGCCATCGGCGTCCCGACGATCGGCATCGGCGCCGGCCGGTCATGCGACGGGCAGGTCATGGTCTTTCACGACCTCCTCGGCCTGGGTTCGCGTACCCCGCCCAAGTTCGTGCGCCAGTACGCAGAGATCGGGAGGATCGCCACAGACGCCATCGCGGCCTTCGCCGCCGACGTGCGCGGCGGCAGCTTCCCCAGCGACGCCGAGAGCTATCACGGCTCGGCCGAGCTCGGCGAGGCGCTGAGCTGAGCTGAACCCCAGGAGTCTCGCCCCGCCTCGCGCCGGGGCGCCGGCGGGGAAAAGCCGAGCTGCATGCTCGACTAGTATCAATGCCCGCAACAGACCCTGCCCCTGACCGTCAGGGGCCCGAGCGTTCCGCTCGGTCCAGAGGGAGGTATGACCGCACATGCGGCCTTACGAAGTCATGGCCATCTTTGAGGCCACCACCGACCCCACTGTCATTCAGGGGGTGCTCGACCATGTGCTCGAGGTCATTCGCAGCACCGGAGGCAATCCGGGAGCGATCGACCGCTGGGGCAAGCGCACGTTCGCCTACGAGGTGAACCACAAGCGCGAGGGCTACTACGTCGTGGTCGAGTTCACTTCGGGAACCCAGACCGTGGCCGATCTGGACCGCATGTTGGGTCTGGCCGACGAGGTCGTGCGTCACAAGATCGTCCGGCTGCCCGAGTCCGTGGCCGGTCGCAAAGCGGCGGCCCAGCCGGCCGCCAGTTGATCTTGCAGCCGCAGCGCGGGACGAGAGGAGCACACAATGGCGACAGATAACAGCGTGGTCCTGGTAGGCAACATCACCAGGGACCCGGAGCTGCGCTTCACCAACACGGGGCAACCGACCGCCTCCTTCGGGCTGGCGGTGAACCGGCGGTGGCAGAACCGGCAGACCCAGG
This sequence comes from Acidimicrobiaceae bacterium, assembly GCA_003160635.1. GTDB lineage: Bacteria > Actinomycetota > Acidimicrobiia > Acidimicrobiales > RAAP-2 > Bog-473. Next base: position 3,284 of record PMLV01000077.1, read on the forward strand.
AATGGGAGGAGGCCACGTCGTTCTTCGACGTGGTGTGTTGGCGCGAGATGGCGGAGAACGTCAGCGAGACCCTCACCCGAGGAGCGCGGGTCATGGTGGCCGGAAGGTTGGAGCAGCGGAGCTGGGAGACCCAAGAAGGCGACAAGCGTTCCAAGGTCGAAGTGGTGGCCGACGAGATCGGCCCCTCCCTGCGCTGGGCCACCGCCCAGATCACCAAGAACGAGCGGCGCGGCCCCAGTGACGGCCCGCCGCGCGGCGGCAACCGTCCGCCGCAGTCGTCACCCCCACCAGCGGCCCCCAACAATGGTGGCGGCTACGGATTCGATGAGGAGCCCTTCTGATGGCACGGAACAATCAACGTGGAGGCACGACGACGCGTCGTGCGCCCAAGGACCTGGGGCGCCGGGTCAAGAAGAAGCCCTGCGCGCTCTGCCGCGACCAGACCGAATGGGTCGACTACAAGGACGTGCCCATGCTGCGCAAGTACATGAGCGACCGGGGGAAGATCCGTTCACGCCGCGTCACGGGGAACTGCGCCCAGCACCAGAGGGCGTTGGCCCAGGCGATCAAGACCGCCCGTGAGCTCATTCTCCTGCCCTACACGCAGCGGACCGTGACGGAGCGGCCCGGCGGGCGCGGCGGCGGGCGCGACCGTGGCGAGCGGGGAGAACGCGGCGAACGTGCAGAGCGCACCCTGAGCGACACCATCGGTGCCGACGCACCGCGCGATCGTGATGCCAGCGTCGAGATCCTGAGCGACGTCGAGGACTTCGATCGCCAGGTGGCCGACAGTAGCGGTGACGCGGAGATCGACGCATCCGACACCGACGGGAACGACGGATCCGCCCTCGACGAGGACGGCGACCAATGAGGGTGCTCCTGCGCGACGACGTCGCCGGTGTCGGGCGCCGCGGGGACATCGTCAAGGTGGCCGGTGGCTTCGCCCGGAACTTCCTGCTACCCGAAGGCCGGGCCATCCTGGCCAGTCCGGGTGTGGAGGGCCAAGCCGGGCAGATGCGCAAAGGCCGCGACCTGCGCGAGGCCAAGGACCGGGGTGCCGCGGAAAGTCAGGCGACGATCCTGGCCGGGGCGGTCATTCCCCTCTCGGCCCGGGCCGGTGGCGGCGGACGGCTCTTCGGTTCGGTCGGTCCCGCCGACGTGGTCGAGGCGATCCGCGCCACCAAGGGTGTGGAAATCGACCGCAAGCACGTCTTGCTCGCCGACCACATCAAGGAAGTGGGCTCGTACGACATCACGGTGGAGCTCTTCCCCGGCGTGGCGACAGTGGTGACGCTGGAGGTCACAGCCGCTTCTTGAGGTCGGAGGGGGAGGTATCCCTCCCTGTGTCACTACCCTCGGGCACCATTGCTGTGTGCGTACGCGATCCCAGGCTCCTCCACAGGGTGTGAGAGGTTGTCCACAGGCGCAGCCTGTGTTTGGGGGACCCAATCCCCAGCTTGTTGCTCTCGTTACCCACAGCTCATTGAGCGCAGAGTTGGGGGACCGTGGTCCAAGCTTTTGACGACACCCGCCCCCGCCAGCTGCGGGCCGCTCCCGTCCCTTCGAGCACTAGCCGGGTCCCGCCTCACAACCTCGAAGCGGAGGAGTCTCTCCTTGGGGCCATGCTGCTCTCCAATGACGCGGCGTCGGTCGCCATTGAGAAGTGCTCGGCCGGAGATTTCTACAAGCCGGCGCACGGTCACATCTTCGGCGCCATCCGGGCCCTCATCGAGAGAGGTGAACCGATCGATGCGGTGACCGTCACCGACGAGTTGCAACGCTCCGGGTTGCTCGAGGCCGTGGGTGATCCGTCGGTCTTCATCTCGTTGCAGGCCAACACCCCGTCCATCGCCAACGCGCGGCACTACGCCGCCATCGTGGAGGAGCACTCGCTCCTGCGCCGGCTCATCGGTGTCGCCGGAGAGATCTCTGATCTGGCGTACTCGGTGCCCGAAGACGTGGAGGCCGCCGTCGACGAGGCCGAGCAGATGATGTTCAATGTCGCCGAGCGGCGGACGGCCGACACCATGTCACCCTTGCATGAATTGCTCCTCAAGGGATTGGATCGGATCGAGGAGCTCGGAAAGCGCGGCTCGGCCATTACGGGGGTGGCGACGGGTTACCACGAGTTGGACAAAATCCTGCTCGGCCTGCAGCCCTCGTCGTTGACGATCGTCGGCGCCCGTCCCGGGATGGGGAAGACCAGCTTCGCCCTGGGCATCCTGGCCCACGTCGGCGTGGTGGTGCAGCGTCCGGCTCTTCTCTTCTCGCTCGAGATGGGACACCTCGAACTCACCCAGCGCATGCTGGCGTCCGAGGCCGAAGTCAACGGGCAGAACCTCCAGACCGGTCAGATCCGTACGCAGGACTGGCCCAAGCTCGGCACTGCCGTCACGCGATTGAGCAACGCCCCCATCTTCATCGATGACAACCCCAACGTCACGGTGATGGACATCCGGGCTCGGGCCCGGCGGTTGAAGAAGTCGGAGGGAGATCTGGGGCTTGTCGTCATCGACTATCTGCAGTTGATGACCGGGCGGGGCCGGGCCGAGAATCGCCAGACCGAGGTGGCCGAGATCAGCCGTGGGTTGAAGATCCTCGCCCGCGAGCTCGAGGTGCCGGTGGTGGCGCTGTCGCAGCTGAGCCGAAATCTCGAGTCCCGTCAGGACAAGACCCCCATGCTGTCCGACCTGCGCGAGTCCGGTTCGTTGGAGCAGGACGCGGACGTGGTGCTGTTCTTGTACCGCGAGTCCGAGTACAACGACGAGGTGGCGATCGACCGGGCCGACGACGCGCTGGTGGACGTCGCCAAGCACCGCAACGGTCCGACCGGGAAGGCCAACCTCTTGTTCTTGAAGCAGTACGCGCGTTTCGAGAACGGGCGGAGCATCTAGCTAGCAGAACGCGGACTACCGCTGGGCTACGACGTGGAACATGGGGGTGACCGTGGTGTCGGTTGGCTCCAGGCGCCGGCCCTGGTCGTCGAAAAGCGCGACGAGGGACAGTCCGGCAGTCTCGATCTCCTCTGCCGTTCCGATAAGGGTCGCCCAATGCACGACCAGCCCCAAACCAGGACCGGTGAGCGGCCCGTGGGCCCACGAACCATGGTCCTCAACATCCCCACGCATGGGCCACCACTTCACCCATCCCTTGACGTGGTCCCGCATAGTCGATCCGTACATGGCAGCCCAACGGGCGACCTGCTTGAGCGCGGCGACATTGAATCTGGTTCGCCGGAGGCCTCGCCAGGGACGGTCGTCAAAATGCGGCCCGTCTCTGTTGAGGGTCGAGTAGACGAAGTAGCCGCCAGGTGCGAGTACCCGATGAATCTCACGCAGGACGATCTGACGGTCATTGTGCGAAACCGAGTCAAGCCCGCCAAAGGCGAACACGACCAACGCGAATGCGCCATCGTCGAAGCGAGAGAGATCCCGAGCGTCTCCGACTTCGATGTCACGGTTGGGAAAGGAGTTCCGACATGCTTCGACCAAGGTTGGCGAATAGTCGATCGCCCGGTAGTCGCTGCTGAGGAGTGTCAAAAGTGAGACGGTGCGACCGCCACCAACCCCGATATCGAGGATGCTCTGGCCACGCACATCGGGAGCTACTAGTTCAATAGCCGCCCGTTCCCCTTCGTCTAGCCAACGTGCCGCCGGACGGAAACGTGTGACCGCCGCTCCCAAAGAGTAAATGGCCCTGTTAGGTTCCCCGGTGCCCGGCGAAATGGTCTGTTTCATGTGTGCAGGTTCACCGGATCCCTGGTCGAAATGACGGGACGACCTCACTATGGAGGTAGGCACGTCGTCAGTGAGAGTATCGCGCATACCGGCTCGCCCTAGCTGACGCGCGAGAGCGCGCACCGGGAAGCGGCAACGTCATGGGCACCGCGGAAGCGTCGCCTCCGACGGTGCCCAAGGTGTGGCGTGCGTCAGGGCAAAATGCGTTCGTTTGGGTGCACGTGGGTGTGCTCGAATACCTCGATGACCTCTTCTTTGAGCTCGGGCACCCGCTCGAGGTCGGCCTCGATCTCGGCGAGAACTCCCGGCCGGCGCCGGTTGACCACGTAGAGCCACCCACCGCCGAGCAGCGCGGGGGTGCGCGCCACGGGATCCTCGGTCCGCGGCTACTACCGCGACGTCGGCGGTCGTATCGCCATGGCGGCACAGGAGCGCATGGCCGATGCCATCGTGCTGGGCTCGGAGCGGCACCGTCGCCTCAGCCGGCTCTTCTCCCCGAACGTGCGCGCCCGCACCATGCGGCTGACCTCGCTTCCCGTCATCACGGCTCCGTCACCGCTCGACATGTCGCGCCGCGCCGAGCTGACGGCGGACGGGGCGGCGAGGCTGCAGCTCACCACGCACACGATGGTGCCGTCTCCCTGACGGACGGCCGGGCGAGGGTGCCGCTCAGATGAAGTCGGCGAGACCTTCCCAACCCTCGGGAGGAGGGGCGAGTCGCCAGAACTGCTCGGGCACCGGGGCTTCGAGCCGCGCCGTGAGCGCGTGCTCGTTCTCGAGCGGAGGGATCTGGCTGGTGTAACAGAAGATGGCCCGGCGCTTGCGCGCCTCGTCGGGGACGTGGGGCACGATGGCGGGCGTCGGCCAGGGGTGGGCGCGGAGCATCTTGGCCACCCGCCAGGCCAGTAAGCCGGGAATGTGCTTGTAGCCGTGGTCCTCGTAGCAGAACCACACCGGGTCGGGCTGCTCGTCCCGCACCAGCAGTGAGGCCTCGTGGACCATCACGTGGTCAGGGTTCCCGAGCCCCATGGGGACGAAGACTGCGGTCGGCCCGATCTCGCGGACGACGTCGCCCAGGGCGGGCGCCACCTGGGCCGGCGTAGGACGGTCGGGAGGGTCGAGGTACTGGTGGTCGGAGAACTCGAGCCAGCGGTGGTCCGACTCGAGGACCTCGAGCGCGTCCAGGTCTTCGAGCCGGCGGGCGGCGACGACATCGTCACCGGCCACAAATCCCCCGAGTGCATCCCATTCCGAGGGAGGGTCGGGGTACGCCGGCGGGCGACCGGCCAGCACGGTGACCACCGTGGTGTCGGGGTAGCTCGCCAGGAGGTGGCCGGCTCCCATGGCGGCGTCGTCAAAGTGCGGGGAGACGACCACAATGCGGGCGAACGCAGCCGGATCGACCTCCCCCCATGTCGCTTCGGCGAATGGCATGGGGCGACTATACGGCTAGGTCCTCGATCTCATCGGGGGCGGCGAGGTGGGCGCGGAAGCGGGGCATGAGAAGGCCGATGATGACCGCCCCCGCGATGCAGGCCAGCCCACCCGAGACGACCGAGAACTCGATGCTGGTGGCCGTGGCGACTGCGCCGGACTCCATGTCGCCCAGCCGCGGGCCGCCCTGCACGACCGCCATCTGTATGGAGGACATCCGGCTGCGGAAACGATCAGGGATGCTCGTCTGCAGGATCGTGTTGCGGAGCACGGCCGAGATCACGTCGGCCCAACCCGCGATGGCGAGCATGAACAGACCCACCCACAACGTGTCGACCAACCCGAACACCGCGATGGCTGTCCCCCAGGCGACGACGGACAGGATGACGCCCCAACCCTGGCGCTTGAGGTGGGCCACCCAACCGGTGGTGACCGCCCCGATCAAAGCGCCGATCCCCGGGGCGGCGTAGAGAAACCCCAATGTGATGGTGCCGCCGCCGAACACGGAGCCGGCCATGGCGGGGAACAGGGCGCGGGGCATCCCGAAGACCATGGCGTTGATGTCGATGATGTACACACCCTGCAGTGGCTGATGGCCACGGAGGAAGCGCATGCCTTCTTTGACGGACTCCCAGGGGCTCAGACCTGGGCCTTCGGCCCCCGGGATCGGCGCCATCATGGCGGTGGCGATGATGGCGACGATGAATGTCCCGGCGTCGATCCCGTAGACGAGGGGGAGGCCGAGCCCGAGGAGAAGTCCCGAGACTGCGGGACCGACGACGCTCCCCACCTGAAAGCTGATCTGCATCATGGCCGCCGCCGCTGGAATATGGCGCCGCTCCACCAGGCCGGGCACCGAGGCCATGCGCGCCGTATTGGAGAAGCCGTTGACTGCGGCGGCCAGCGAACTCACCAGGTAGAGCGCCAGAAGCGAGGGGTGGTGCGTCGAGGCGTTGAAGGCCAGCGCGGCGCTGGTCAGCGAGAGGGCGCCGGCCGTCCAGAGCATGATCCGTCGGCGGTCGAGCGAATCGCCCAGCGGTCCCGCCACCAGGGCGCCGGCGATGAACGGGAAGAGCTGGGCCAGGCTGATGGCGCCCACCTGGAGCGACGAATGCGTCATCCGGTAGACCTGATAGGGGATGGCCACCACGGTCAGCTGCGTGCCCAGCATGGAGATCAGCTGGCCGATGAACAGCAGCCTGAAGTCCCGACTCACACGCAGCGGGGTGATGTCCACCAGGATCTTTCCCGGCATGGGCAGCAGCCTACGGGCTGATCCACCGCCCCTTTGGTGACGGGTTCACCCGTGCGTTCACCCTCCCGTCACGCTATGTGGCCTGCCTTTTTGTCGTCCCGGTGCGGCCCCCTAGGATGGGGCTGGTGACGACCGCTGGCGAGGAGCGGACCCTCGATGCCGCAGAGCTCCTGTCCCGACAACTCGACGAGGTGGCAACCAACGTCGGCTCGGTGCTCTTCGGGAAGCGTGAGGTGGTGCGCCTGACCCTGGCCTGCCTGGCCGCCGGGGGTCATCTCCTGATCGAGGACTTACCGGGGGTGGGGAAGACGACGCTGGCCAAGGCGCTGGCCCAGACGCTGGGGCTGCACTGTCGTCGGGTGCAGTTCACCGCCGACCTGTTGCCCTCCGATCTCATCGGGGCCATGGTCCTCGACCGTGAAAGCATGACGCCGGTCTTCCACCCGGGACCTGTGTTCACCAATATCTTGCTGGCGGACGAGCTGAACCGCGCCTCGCCCAAGGCGCAATCGGCCTTGCTCGAAGCCATGGAAGAAGGGCAGGTGAGCGTGGACGGGGTGACCCACCCGCTGCCCAAACCCTTCATGGTCATCGCCACCCAGAATCCCTATGATGCGTCAGGCACGTACCCGTTGCCCTTCAGCCAGCGGGACCGGTTCTTGTTGCGGACCAGCATCGGCTACCCGGGCCGGCTGGCCGAGGATCGCCTCTTGGCCTCCAGTGGAGCTCGGCCACGTCCCGAGGACCTCGCCGTGATCGGGGGGCTCCCCATGTTGGCGAGCCTGGCCATGGCGGTGGACAACGTCTTCGTCTCGCCCGAGGTACGGGCGTACGTGCTCGATCTGGTCGAGGCCACCCGCACCCACCCGAGCCTGCTGTTCGGCGCGTCGCCGCGGGCCGGGCTGGCCCTTCTGCGCACGGCCGCCGGGTTCGCGGTCACCGCGGGGCATGACTACGTCACGCCCGACGACGTGAAGGCGGTCGCCGGTGTGGTGCTCGGTCATCGTCTGGCCATCACGTCGGCCGCCGAACTTGGTGGGTCCTCCTCCTCCTTGCTCATCGACGAGCTCCTGGCCAGTGTCCCGGTGACCGTGCGCGCACCAGTTGCCGCTGGATAGACGGCGTCGCAGGTGGTGCAGCGTCGACCGACACTGACGACGCGCGGCGTCATGGCGCTGTGCGCCATACCGATCGGCGCGGTGGCGGGTGCTCTCCTGGGTGCAGAAGAGTTGGTCCTCGTCTCCGTTGCCCTGGTCGTGCTCCTGGCCAGCGGGATGGTGCAGAGCGCGTCTCGAGCCGGCCGGGCCCGCGGCAACTGGCGCATCGCGGTGGGCATGGCGACCAGCGACGCGGAGGTGGGGAGCGAGCTGGACATGACGGTCACACTCGCGGCCGCGGGCCACGGGGGGGCCACGCCGGTGTGGTTGGAAGATCCTGAGCACTGCTGGGAGCGGGTACACCGCAGGGCGCGTGCACCCGGGCCCCGGCGGAGACGGACCCCGAATCCCTCCACGGTCCTCCGCATTGCGCATCTCGAGAGTGGGGCCACCATGGAGGTTCGCTTTTCCGCCCCCACGGAGCGGCGCGGCGTGTTCACGCTGCGTGGCATGCAGCTCTGGTGCTTCGACACCTTCGGTTTCGTGGCCCGGCCGGCCGCGGTCGGTCCGAGCGCGACGATCACGGTGCATCCGGTCCCGCTGGTGGTCGAGCTGGGCGAGGAGTTGCTGCGAGGGGAGCGGGACACCGAGGACAGCCGGCCGGTGACCCCTCTGACGCATCCGAGGCGCGACAGTTTCGGGGATTTCTCCGGCCTTCGCCCCTACGTGCCCGGAGACCGGCTCCGGTTGCTGTACTGGCCGGCCCTGGCGCGAAGCGGTGAATTGATGGTGCGCGACTTCGAGGACTCGGGCCCGCACCGGGTGCACGTGGTGGCCGACGTCCGGGCGCTCATCGGGGAGGCCGGATCCGAGAGCGTGCTGGCCACGGTGGCCGCGGTGGGGTTGCAGGTGCTGGCACAGGGATCGGTGGTGGAGCTCTCGACCACCGCGGGGGAACGGGTGGCCATCGGGCCCGGGTCGCTCGGGGCCATCGCGTTGTTGCGCGCCATCGCCTCGCTCGAGATACCAGAGGCGCAGGCGTCCCCGAGGTGGCGCGGCCGGCGTCCCGCGTCGGCGACGCCACCGAAGCGCGAGGCGGAGCTCCCTCCGACAGCCGGGACACCATTGGTCGTGACCACGGCCGAGGGCATGCGCGCGCTGCCGGGCGCCCTCGGGTTTGCCCATGTGGTGGTCGCCCCGTGACCACCACATGACGACAACGGTGCTCACGCCGCCCCCGGCGTCGAGCATGCCCACGAAACGACGGTACAGGACCTCGCGACGGGTTGGCGTGAGCAGCATCGGCCCATTGATCCTGTCGGCATCGGTGGCGATCGCCCTGGCCCGGTTGGCGGCCCATGACCTGAGCTTCCGGGTGCTGGCGCCCCTGGTGGCATCGATCGTCGTCGCCGACGTGGTCACGGCCGTGGCGATGCGCCTACGGATCAACGTGGTGCTCGCCGTGGCCGTTGGCTGGGCGATCTCGTTGGGCAGCCTCCTGGTCATCGTCGACCCCTCCGTGTTCGATCCGGGTTCGTCGCATTTCCTCCACGCCTCCGTGGTCTCGGGGCAATGGCGCGCCGCGCGCGCCGCTCTGGCCAACGACGGGACCCCGTTGCCGTCGCTGAGCGGCATTGTCATGATCCTGGGCGCCATCGGCGCGGCGGCGTCATCGCTCACCAGGGGCATCTGGGCCCGTCAGCGGCGGCGGCCCTTCGTCGACCAGGGCCGCGGTCCCTTGTCGCCCTGCCTGGCACCTTCGGTCGCCATCTTCTTGTACTCGACGCTCGTGAGTGCGGAGCACACCCGCGTGGCCGCATTCGTCTNNGCCGTGACCTCGTGCCTCCTGGTGGCGCTCGTCGTCACCGCGGCCGGCGTCGGGCTCTCGGGCATGCGCCTCACGGTGTTCCACGTGACCCCGCCCCCGCCCGTGTCCCCGGCACGCCACGGACAAGGCGTCCCCCAACAGCTGATCACCGGTAGCTCCCTGGTGGACCACCTTCTCGCCACCGAGATCTCCGAATCCGACGCGGTGGTCTTCCATGCCACATCACCGGTGACGACCTACTGGCAGGTGGGCACCCTGTCGTCCTTCAACGGCACCGAGTGGCTTCCCCGCGCCGAGGTGAGCGACGCCCTGGCGGGATCTACCGGTGCGTTGAAGGCGGCCCTATCCTCGACCGCCCTTCCTTCGCCCGCCCCGGCGCAGGCCTTTACGGCCCGGGTGACGATCACCGACTTTACCAGCCGGCTCTTGCCCGCTCCGCCCGGCACTCTCGACGTGCGCGGTCTCCCCGGCGCGTCGGCCATCGCCGAGGAAGGCGTGCTCGCCTCCTCGGCCGACATCACCGGCACGAGCTATACGGTGACGGCCCCACTCGATGCGGCCCTTCCGTCGGGAGGCAGCCAGCTGCCCTCCTCGGATCCGCGCCTGGCTCCGTATCTCGCCCTCCCGGCCCAGCCGGCCGTGGTGGCCGAGCTGGCGCACCAAGCGGTGGGGAACGCGGTGACGCCGGCGGCGCGGGCCCAGGCCCTGGTCAACTGGTTCCGATCGGGACGTTTCCGCTACACCTTGTCCCCTCCGCCGACGACCGGATCGGACCCGCTGGTCCAGTTCCTCACGGTGACCAAGGCCGGTTTCTGCGAGCAGTTCGCCGGGGCCTACGGCGTGCTGGCGCGATCCCTCGGGATCCCGACGCGCCTCGTGGTCGGCTTCACGGCCGGTCAGCCCGGTCCCGATGGGACCTTCACCGTGACCGGGGCTGACGCCCATGTATGGCCCCAGGTCTACCTCGGGCCCGACGCCGGCTGGGTCTCGGTGGAGCCGACGCCACCTTCGGTCGCCGGCTCGCCGGCCGCTGAGGGCGTGGTCGGTGCCGCCGGGGCCACCGGTTCCCGGGCGACCGCAAGCCCCTCGACCACTGTGGTGGGACACACGTCCACGCCCGCCAGTTCCCCGGGTGCGGCGGGATCTCCGCGGGACCACCGACCGCGTCCTCGGCCTCACCACACGCCGGCGTCAGGCTCGGGCTTCCCCTGGTGGGTGGTCGGGGCGGTGGCGGTGGGTCTGCTCCTGCTGGGGTCTATCGCCGTCTGGGCGTGGCGCCGCCGCCGCGCCTCGATCGAGGCGGCGCTCCTCCCTGACGCGCGCGTGGTGCGCGCGTGGGAACGGGCACTGGTGGCATTGCGCCGCCAGGGGCTGCCCCGCCGGCCCGATGAGACACCGGCCGAATACGCGGTCCGGGTGCGCGTGGCCCAAGGCACGACCAGCCCGGCCGTCGAGGCCGACGCCATGGGCCATTTGGCCGGCCTGGTCGAATTGGCCTGCTACACACCCCGACCGTGCACGCCCGCCCAGGCCACGCACGCCCATGCGTTGGCCTCGACCATCGTGACGGCGAACCGTTCGCACCGGCGTCGCCGGGCGCGGCACCAACCCGAGCCCAAGGGCTGAGCCCCGAGCCGGCCCTCGGCGACCGGTCGGGGTGTGGTCGTCGCTACAGGGTTGGCGCGAACCCGACGATGGTCGTCGTCGCAGGGAGGGTGAGCCCCGCCGCCCCGAGCAGCGCCGGCACCGACCCGAAGTAGTGGGCCGTACCCGTCACCGAAAGCGAGGAGGTCGACCCGGTACCGACGGTCGCCGACGAGTTGAAGGCGAAGATCCCCCCGTCGGCTCCGGTGGCCCAGTACCCCGTGCCGTCAGGCGCATAGGTGATGCCGACCAGCGGTGCCGCCGGGGTCACGCCGCTCAGGACCGGGGATCCGAAGAACGGAGCACCGCCGAACGCCACGATGGCCCCCTGCGCGGTGGCGATGAGGTAGCCCCCACCCAGCGGGTTCGCCGCAATGCCGACGGCCGGTCCGTCCGGGGACGGACCATTGAAGATGCTCGAGAGCGTGCCGGCGAAGACGGCGTCGCCGTAGGTGAACACGCCGCCGTCCGCACCCACCAGGTAGTAGCCGTTACCGCTCGCCGTCAGGGACATCCCCACAATCGGGGAGACCAGGGCCAGGCTCCCGGCCGAGCCGAAGAACTGGGCGTCACCGAAGGTGAACACACCGCCGTCGCCGGCCACCAGGTAGTAGCCCAGGCCGTCCGCCGTCGGAACGATGCCGGCGATGGGCGAGTTCAGCTTGGTGGCGCCGAGAGAGCCGTAGAACTTGGCATCGCCGTAGGAGAACACACCGCCGTTGGCGGTGGCGACCCAGTACCCCAGGCCGTCCGCCGTCGGCGCGATGCCCACGACAGGTGCGCTGGTTGATCCGAACGCGCCGCCCACGCTGGGCGCGCCCCCGAACTCGAAGACGCCACCTTGGGCCGTGACCAATGTGTAGCCGCTGACAATGGGGGCGGCCGCGCCGGCGGGTGTGCCGGCGAAGGTCAGGGGCACCACCGTGCCGAGTGCACCGACCAGCAGCGCAGAGGGGATCAAGCGAGACCGGCGGGCCTTGCGGTTTGCTCGCCGAACTGGGACTGCAGCCACCTTGCCAGTGACATCGTGGGACACGAACCGCTCCTCTCATGGGGGGCCTGACCTGGGCCAGACCGCCTTCTTCTCAGGGGTATTCCTATCTGGCGAAGCTGAACTCTTCTCGATCAAAAGGCAAACGTGAGGTGTCGCCAGCATGAACGTTCACCCCGCGTTCCTGTCCTTTTGGTGTTCTCTGCGGAACGCGACTACGCAACGTAGTCGAACTAAACCTAGTTGTACACTGGGAAATGGAAGAAATGAGAGTACGGGCCCCGGGGCGTGCTGCCGGAGGGGGTTAGCTGACCTGACCGGTGACGTACTGCTCGGTACGCGGGTCCGACGGCGCAGAGAAGATCTGTTGCGTGGCGCCGTACTCGACCAGCTCGCCGATGTGGTCGTCGTTGTCGAGAAGGAACACGGCGGTGAGGTCGGCGCAGCGCGTGGCCTGGAACATGTTGTGCGTGACGAGTGCGATCGTGACTTCGGAAGCCAGGTCGACGATGGTCTCCTCAATGGCCGAGGTCGAGATCGGATCGAGGGCCGAGCACGGCTCGTCCATCAGCAGCACCTCGGGCTCGACGGCCAGGGCACGGGCGATGCAGAGGCGCTGCTGCTGGCCACCCGAAAGCCGGACGGCCGGCTGGTCCAGCCGGTCCTTGACGGTCTCCCACAGGGCCGCCGATTTCAAGGCGGACTCGGCCGCCTCCTGGAGGACCTGCTTGTTCCGGATGCCGTTGAAGCGCAGCCCGGACGTCACGTTGTCGATGATGCTCATGGTGGGGAAGGGATTCGGGCGCTGGAAGACCATGCCGATGCGGCTGCGGATGAGCTCGGGCTGAGCCTCGCGGCCGTAGATCTCCATATCGCCCAGGCGGATGGAGCCCGACACCTTGCCCCCGGACCGGTCGTGCATGCGGTTGATGGCCCGCAGCACGGTGGTCTTGCCACACCCCGAGGGGCCGACGAGCGCAGTGACATGATGTTCGACCAAGGGGAAGCTGACGCGGCGCACGGCATGGATCGGGCCGAAGTCGACCGCGACATCGGTCAGGGTCACTGCCGCCGGAGCGTTGTCGAGCAATCCCACTGGTCCCGGCCCCTGGGCCAGGACCTCCTGCTGAATGCGGGCGGCCACTGCCGACGTGGTGTCAGACATTTCCCTCTCCCCTGCGCTGAGTGCACACTATCGAGATTTCCTGGTCAAGCGGGCGGCGAACATACGGCCGACGATGCTGAGGACGAGGACGGCGGCCATGAGCACGAAGGCCGCCCCCCAGGCGTCCCGCACGAGGTCTTGCGAAGCCGTGTTGGCGTTCTGGTAGATGACGATCGGGATGGCATTCATCGGTTGGTTGAGCGAGAGGCTGAAGACCTGGCTCCCGATCGCCGTGAAAAGGAGGGGCGCGGTCTCGCCGACGGCCCGGGCCAAGGCCAGCAGGTTGGCCGTGACCAACCCGGGGATCGAGCCCCGGACGATCACCGATCGGACCACCCGCGACTGCCGGGCGCCGAGGGCCAAGCCGGCTTCCCACAGCTCGTTGGGCACCGTGCGCATGGCTTCCTCGTCACCACGGATGACGATCGGCAACATGAGCACGGCCAGGGCGGCACTCGCCGAATAGGCGGAGAAGTGACCGGTGTGGACCACGATCACCGCGTAGGCGAAGAGGCCGATGAGAATGGAGGGCAATCCGGAAAGGACATCGGCCCCGAACCGGATGGCATTGGGGATGGGGCCCCGGCGCTCGATCAGGAAGAGGGCGATGACGAGGCCGACGGGCACGGCGATGACCAGGGCCAGGCCGTTGATGAGGAGGCTGCCGATGATGGCGTTGGAGATGCCGCCGCCGGGAACACCTTCGGGCGTCGGGGTGTGGGTGAAGAAGGCGACCGAAAGCGCCCCGACGCCGCGCTTGGTGACGTAGACGACGAGGAAGATCAGCGGCACCAGCACGAGGACCATGCAGAGGCCGAAGATGATGCGGATGGCCAGCGCCGTACCCCGGCGCCGCTTGAGGCTCTGACGGGCCGAGGTCTGGATGAGCGTGCGCCGCTCGTGGTAGGCCGCGTCCTTGCCCGACGGGGCGGGGGCCTCCATCACACCGGTGGTCATGGCAGCATGAACTGGCGGTTCTTGCGCACGATGAGGCGGCCGCCGATGTTGACGATGAGCGTGATGACGAGAAGGACGACGGCCAGGGCCAGCAACGTGCTGCGGAGCAAGGTGCCCGGTTGCGACTCTCCGAAGTTGAGCACGATCACCGATCCGAGCGTGGCTCCGGAGTTCATCAGTGAGAAAGGATGGCCGAGGATCAGGCTGTTCCCGATGAGCAGCGTGATGGCGATCGTCTCGCCCACCGCCCGCCCGAGGGCCAGCGTGCTCGCGGCCAGGATGCCCGAGTTCGCTCCCGGCACGACGACCTTGCGGACGACCTGCCAGGGCGTGGCCCCGAGCGCGAAGGCCGCCTCCCGATCGGTGGTGCCCACCCCGGCCAACGCCGTGCGGGAGAGGGCCACCATGGTGGGGACGATCATGATGGAGAGCACGAAGCCGGCCAGGATGTAGCCCGCCCCCTCGGCGTTGCCCTTGAAGAGCAACTCGATCACCGGGATCTTCTTCATGAAGGGCTCCACGTCGCGCAGGAAGACCGGCTGCATGACGTAGAGGCCCCACAACCCGATCACGATGCTGGGCACGGCGGCGATGAGGTCGATGGCCACTCCCAGCGGCGTGGCGATGCGCCGGGGGCACATCTCGGTCAGGAAGGCCGCGGTGGCCAGGCCGACCGGCACGGCGATGATCATGGCGATGAGGGTCACCGTCAAGGTGCCGATGATGAATTGGCCCGCCCCGTAACTGTTGGTGGACTCGTTCCACGCCGTCGACCACAAGAAGCCCAGCCCGAAGTGGCCGAACGCCATCGTCGACTGGCTGACGATCCCCTCGATGATCGCCGCCAGGACGACGACGAAGAGCGCCGCGGCGACCCACAGGAGCGTGGCGTAGCCCCGGCCCGAGGACGGGGAGTTACGCCGGCGCTCGAGAAGCTTCCGCGGCGAGCTTTCCTTGACCTCCACTTAGGAGAAGAGGTTCTGCCCGCTGGAGTTCTGCATCTTCATGATGGTGGAGATGGCCAGCGACTGGATGTTGGCAGGGAGCGCCACGTACCCGATGGCCGAGGAGTCGGCCTGGCCCGCAGTCGCCATCCAGTCGAGCATCTTGCCCAGGGCGATCCCGTTGTTCTGGTTGGACTGCTTCTGGTAGACGATGACCCAGCTGTAGGTCGAGATCGGGTAGGCCCCGGCCCCCGATCCGTTCACGATCAGGTAGTTGTCGGCCGTCACGCTCGGGAAGGACGCGGCGTCGGCCGCCACCGAGGAGCCGCTCGGGACGACGTACGCGCCCGAAGAGTTCTGGACGGCGGCGTAGGGCAGACCCGACTGGAGGGCGTAGTCGAGCTCCACGTACCCGACCGTGCCGCCGCCACCCTCGACATCACCGGCCACGCCGGCATTCCCGTTGCCACCCTCGCCCTTGGGGAAGGTGGGCTGCTTGCCGACGAGGCTCGAAGGCCAATCCGTCGGGTCGACCGCGTTGAGGTAGTGGGTGAAGGCATTGGACGTGCCACTCGAGTCGGCACGGTAGACAGGCTCGATCGGGCCCGCCGTGCACCCCGGGATCGAGCTCCAGTCAGTGATGGTGCCCTTGTAGATCTGGGCGATCTGCGTCCCGGTGATGTGCACGCCACTGGGGCAGCTCTTGGTGACGATGGCGATGCCACCGAGGACCACGGGCACCTCCAGGATGGCCCCACCGCTGCCGGTGGTCGTGGACGGCTCAGGCACGTCGGAGGCACCGAAGTTGACCGAGCCGGCCAGGATGTCGCTCTCCCCGGTCCCTGACCCGACGGAGGCGTAGTTGACGGTCACCTTGGAGTTGGACTTGTTGAAGTCGTAGAACTGACGGGCGAAGAGCGGCTGGTCGAAGGTGGACCCGGCACCGGTCAGCGCAGCCGCCGGCGTGTTGAAGTCGTTGGACCCGCCGAGTGCACCACCGGGAGCTCCTGCACCGGAGGCCGCCGTGGTCGGCGTGGGCGCGGTGCCCGTCTTGGTCGTGGTCGCCGTGGACGACCCGCTGGTGGTCGGAGTGCTGCCGGCGGCGGTGGTCGACGTGGTGGAGGGGGCCGTGGTGGTCGACGAACTCTTCTGCGTCGTGGTCGTGTTGTGCTTCTTCGGCGGGCTGGCACTGGGCGTGCTCGACCCGCATGCCGCCGCGATCAACCCCCCGGCCAGGACCATGGTGCCGATGAGCCACCGTTTTCCGGTGCGCCGGGGCGCCGCGCCTGATTCCTCTGGGGTGACTCGTGTGAACACGTACTGCTCCTCTCCTAGGTGCGGTGCCAACGCTGCCAACGCAAGGCGCGACCTTTCGGTCGGCCCCTTCCTATCGAGCCAAGCTGAACGGCACTCGACGGAACGGCAAACTTCCGGTGTCGCGGGGATGAACCATTGGCGCGCGTCAGTTCACCTGGTGCGTGCATCGGCCACTGCAGGCTGAAGCCCGGGCGGGAAGCGATCGATGTGCGCTATGTGGTCGACGCCCGAGAAGGCGCGGGACCCGCTCAGGCTGCTCGGCGTGCCTTGAGGATCTCGAGTGCCTTGTCGGCGTGGGCGCCCATGGAGAATTCGGTGTGGATGACGTCGAGCAGNNCCGCGCTTGGCGCCCAACATCGTCGCCACCGTGCGATCGGCGTCGGAGAGGAGCGGGTAGCCGAGGGATTCCTTCTGGTCGAATTGCTGCTGCTTGTCGACGGAGTCGGCGCTGATGCCGATCCGTTGCGCGCCGACGGCCGCGAATTCGGCCGCCATGTTCCGGAAGTGACAGCTCTCCTTGGTGCAGCCGTAGGTCATGGCGGCGGGGTAGAAGAAGAGGGCCACCGGGCCGCCCTCGAGCAGCTCGCTCAGCTTGCGGGGAGTGCCAGTCTGATCGGGCAGCTCGAAATCGGGCACCACGTCACCTTTGCGCATCGCCACAATGTAGGTGCATCTGCCGCGGCGGCGCCGCTCAGGCTTCGAAGCGGAATCCCACCCCACGCACGGTGACAAGGTGGCGCGGGTTGGCCGGATCGGGCTCGATCTTGCGCCGCAGCCGCTTGATATGGGTGTCCAACGTCCTCGTGTCCGTGAGCTCCTGGTCCCACCACAAGCGGTCGATACACCCGTCGCGGGTGACCACCTGGCCACTGTGGGACATGAGGAGGGACAAGAGGTCGAACTCCTTGCGGGAGAGCTCGACCGGCATGTCGTCCACCGTGACCTCCCGTCGGCCGGCGTCGAGCCGGACCGGTCCTACGTGCAGCACCTCCTCGTGGTGCTCGGCCACCGCCACGCCACGGCGCAGGACCGCCCGCATCCGCGCCACCAGCTCGCGCAACCGGAACGGCTTGGGGACGTAATCGCTGGCACCGAGTTCGAGGCCCAGGACGACGTCCACCTCGGAGTCGCGTGCCGTCACCATGATGATCGGCACCGGCTTCAAGGCGCGCATCTGCTGGCAGAGCTCTATACCCGATTGATCCGGGAGCATGACGTCGAGCAGGACCAGGTCGGGGTGCACCCGATGAAAGAGCCGCAACGCTTCGTGGCCGTCCCCGGCGCATTCGACGGCAAAGCCCTCCCGGGTCAGGCCGGAGGCCAGGGCCTGGCGGTAGGACTCCTCGTCGTCGACCACCAGCACGAGCGGCCGGTTGTCGCGCGCCTGCGCGTTCGGAACCTGCCGACCGTTGGTCACCGTCGTGGTGGCCATGTGGCGGGATCCATCAGGCCGCGTCGTCAGGCGCGGCCGCGAGGGTGCGTGAGAGAAGGACGAGAGGGGCAGGCGACGTCGGAGGCTCGGGGGGCGTGCTCTCCGGCGTCGCCTGAGCACGCAGGGAGGCGACTACCTGCGCGAACTTGACCTTCATTGCGGTACCCCTGGGAGCTCGAGAGGGGGGCGCAGGCCAGAGTGGCACGACCTCGGCCAGGACGCCCCGATCGTGCCGGCGGCTCCGGGCGCGCGGGGTGGGGAACCCGCGGCGGGAGCAATGTGTGTCGTCGTGAGCCAGCGCCATCAGGTGTCACCGTAAGGACCCCAGATGAACGGCTCGCGAAACCGTTGCAACCGGGAAGTGTCACGGAGATGAACTCTTTCCATTGGCTTTGCCGCGGTGGCGTTACCCTTTTCGGTGGAAAGGTGGAGGTAGCGGATGACAGAAACCACGGGCCACGGGGTGAACCAGCGTGCCCTCATAAGGATGACTCCCGCCGAGGTCGACGCATTTTTGGCCGAGTGCCGGACCATGACGATGTGCTCGCTCGGGCCCGACGGCTCCATTCACGCAATAGCCATGTGGTACGGATTCCTCGACGGGTGCGTCACCGTCGAGACGAAGGCCAAGTCGCAGAAGGTGCAGAACCTCCGCCGCGACCCGCGGCTCACGCTGTTGTTCGAAGCCGGTGAGCTCTACGAAGAGCTGCGCGGCGTCGAGCTGGTGGGCCGGGCCGAGATCATCGACGACCCCGAGCAGCTCTGGACCTTGGGCCTCAGCGTGTTCGAGCGCCATAACGGCCCCTTCACCGAGGAGGCGAGGCCCTTCCTCGAAGCGATGCTGCACAAGCGGGTGGCCGTGAAGATGCACGCCGAACGCACGGTCAGCTGGGATCACCGCAAGCTCGGCCTCCCGTCGACCCGTCCGGTGGGCGCAGACGCGGGCACGGGCCCCGAGCCTCAGTGAAGTTCTCCATCGGCCAGAGCGTGGCCGTGGCACCCGACGCCGCGCTCGCCGCGTACGGCGATCCCTCGTTCTACGAGAGGCGTGCACCCTCTGGCGACATCTCGCTCGTCGAGGTGGTGAGCCATGAACACGACGGACCCGACGTGCGCATCGACGTCCGCTACGCGTTCACCGGCTCGGTGTCGTCGGCGGTCCGGGCGATTGTCGATCCGGCGAAGATGTCCTGGGTCACCCGCACCGAGATCCACAAGGACGAGCGTCAGAGCAGCTTCACCTTTCTGCCCGACCACTACCCCGACCGGCTGGACTGCCGGGGGGCATTCCGGTTCGACGAAGGGTCGAACGGGCCCGACTCGGCCGTGATCACCATTGAGGGCGACCTCAAGGTGCACGTCTTTTTGGTCTCGCGCACGGTGGAGCAGATGATCGTGAACGGGTTGCGCTCCTACCTCTCGGCAGAAGTGTCGACGCTGCCCGACTTCACGGCGAGAGGTTGAACGTCACCGCTCCAGCGTGAGCATCTGCGCCATTCCCTCTTCTATCCCGGCCGTGAGGACATCGACGTCCGGCGTGGTGTCGTAGTCACCGGTGATGCCGAAGGTGACCTCGCCGTTGTAGGAGAAGATGGCGATGCCGATCCGGATCTGCCCACCCAGCGGAACGTAGGGAAAGGCGTGGATCATCTTGCGCCCGGCCGCGTAGAGCGGGAACTGCGGGCCCGGCACGTTGGTCGTCACGGTGTTGACGTTGTGCTGGGCGGCCCGGGTGGCGAGTCGCATGCCGAGCGCCAGCAGCATCGGCGGGGCGAAGCCCGACATGGAGGTGAGCGCCTCCGCGGCCACGGCCTGCTTGGAGTCCTTGAGTCCCTCCATCTGCCGCGTGATCGCGTGCAGGCGTTCGGCCGGGTCATCGACGCCCACCGGCAGTTCGGCGAACATGGCCGAGACCCTGTTCTCGAACGTCCCGTCACCCACCGCCTTGCCGGTCGCGTCGCGGGGGCGCACCGAGACCGGGACCAACGTGCGGACGATACGGTCGACCGTCTCGCCGCGTGAGAGGAGGAGCTCGCGGAACCCGTTCGTGATCGAGGCCAGCACGACATCGTTGAAGCTGCCGCCCAGGCCTCTCCTGATGACTTTGATGTCCTCGACCGAGGTCGACGTCCACGCGTAGCGCCGGTGCGGCCCGATGGGGCCGTTGAGGCTGGAGACCGGAGGGGGACGCACCAACCCGGCCATGGCGACCACGCCCTGCCCGACTTCCCGCGCGTGGGAGAGCGCCTGGCGCAGCGCCCGCGTCGACGTCTGGACGGCCCGGAGTTGCTCATAGGGCGACCGCATGAGGTTGGTGACGGCATCGAGTGCAAGGCGGGCCCCGCTGGGTGCGGGTCGCGGCGACCACGCCGCCACCTCGGGCCGGGCCACGTCCGGGGAGAGATCCATGATCACCGCCAACAGGTCCGTGCCCGACACGCCGTCGACCATGGCGTGATGCGTCTTGGCCAGCATGGCCCACCGCCCGCCCTCCAGCCCCTCGACGACCCAGATCTCCCAGAGCGACTTGGTGCGGTCGAGCTGTTGGGACATCACGCGCCCGACCAGCATGCGCAACTCACTGTCGCTTCCCGGGGCGGGCAACGCGGTGTGGCGGAGGTGGTACTCGAGGTTGAAGTGCGGGTCATCCACCCACACCGGGCGCGCCAATTCGAGGGGGACCGACTTCACCACCTGGCGGTAGCGCGGGACGAGCCCGAGCTTGCCGTCGACCATGGCCACGATGTCAGCGAACGCCGGCTGGGGGCCTTCGAAGATCGCCACCGAGGCGATGTGCATATGGCTGACGTCATCCTCGACGTGGAGGAATGATGCGTCCAGTGGACTCAGCCGCTCGGTGCTCACAGGATTCGGACCCCCTGGCCGCCGGTGTCTCAGCCTGCGGCGGCGGGCGCGGCGGAGCCGATGGCGGCGAGCAAGGGGCTGGAAAGGATCCTTCTCCTGGTCTCTTCGTAGGCGGCTTCGATCACCTGGGGGGCGCGATTCTCGGCCATGGCCCACACGCCCATGGCGCGTCGCGCCCCGGGGCCGGGCTCGAGGCGGACGACCGACGTCCCGTGGGCCTCCAGGCGGGCGATCTCGCGCTCGAGCCGCCGGTGGACCGACCACCGCAGGAACCCATCGGCCCCGATGGCGCGGCCGCGCCTGGCCGACATGGAGGAGACGACGACGACCGTGTCGAGCGCGTGTGCCGTGAGCACGTCCGCATTGGTGCTCGAGTGCACGCCCCCATCGAAGTACTCGGTCCCCCCGATGGTGATCGGCGCGAAGTACCCGGGGATGGCGCACGACGCCAGGACGGCCGAGGCCAGGCTGGCCGGGGGCGATCCGTCGCCACCGAAGACGACGCGGGCGCCGTCCGTCCGGCGCGCCGTGCAGATCAACAGCCCCTCCGGCCACTCGTGCCCGACCAACTCGTGCAGGGCCCGGGCCCTGTCACTGATGTTGATGCGGCCCCGTGGGAGGAGGGTCATCGCCGCCACCTCGGGCCGGAACGCCAGCGGGCGCCGGACGGCGCGTCTGATCAGGGCGGGAGACGGCGGGTTCCACGGTCGCAGCAGGGACATGACGGAGGGCACGGGCAGTGGGCTCTCGTCGGGAAGGATCCGCTTGAGCAGAGCGCCACCCTTGGGCGATGTCGGCCTGCCGTAGGTCGACGCGGCGAGATCGGTCGCCGGGACACCGACCCGTAGTGCGGCGCCCGTCACCGAGCCGGCGGACGTCCCGACGATGATGTCGGCGTCGCGGGCATCCCAGTGGGCTTCGCGCTCCAGCGCGGCGAGGACACCGGCCTGATAGGCCTGGCCGACGATGCCGCCGGCGCCCAGCACCAAGCCGACCGTCGGTCGTTGCCCGTTGGGGATCCCCCGGCGTGCCATGGTCATCACCCCTGTCTACCCTTTGGGGGGCATATTCAAGCCGAGGATACGGGAGTGCACCACAGCACACCTGGACAAAAGGCACTTCGGCCCTAGATGCAGGCTCGAACCGCTCTCCGGCGCTTCTGAATAGTTAACGTTGGCGTTATGCTTCATTGACGTAATTGCCACCAAACCCCGGAGCTCGATGTCAGTCACCAACCCAGCGGCGCGATTTGTGAGAAACGGCGGTGCCGGCCGTCCCGACCTGAAGCAACCAGTTTCGGACAGCTACAAATGGACGGCGCTGTTCGTCTCGACCCTGGGCATGCTCATGGCGACCATCGACGGCTCCATCACGCTGATCTCCTTGCCCAACATCTTCCGGGGGATCAACATCAACCCGCTGGAACCCGGCAACAGCTTCTACCTGCTGTGGATGATCCTGGGCTTCCTGGTCGTCACCAGCGTCCTGGTGGTGACGCTCGGGCGCCTGGGCGACATCTACGGCCGGGTCCGCACCTACAACTTCGGGTTCGCGGTGTTCACGTTCTTCTCGCTGGTGCTGACCGTGACGTGGACGACCGGGCACGCCGCGGGGATCTGGTTGATCGTGATGCGCCTGTTCCAAGCGGTGGGGGCGGCGATGTTGATGGCCAACTCCTCCGCCATCCTGACCGATGCCTTCCCCCCCGACCAGCTGGGCATGGCGATGGGCATCAACCAGGCCGCGGCCTTCAGCGGCGCGTTCATCGGCCTGGTCCTGGGCGGGGTGCTGGCGCCGATCAACTGGCGGTTGATCTTCCTGGTGTCCGTGCCGGTCGGCTTGCTCGGCACGGTGATCGGCTACTACAAGCTGGTCGAGCTGAGCGAGAGGCGCCACGCCCGGATCGATTGGCCCGGCAACATCACCTTCGCCGTCGGATTGATCCTTGTCATGATCGGGATCACCTACGGCATCGAGCCGTATGGCGGGCACACCATGGGGTGGACGAGCCCCTTGGTCCTGGGCTGCCTCATCTTCGGCGTGGTCCTGCTCATCGCCTTCTGCATCATCGAGACCAAGGTCGAAGAGCCGATGTTCCGGCTGCAGCTGTTCAAGATCCGCGCCTTCACAGCCGGGGTGGTCTCGGGCCTGCTGGCCGCCCTCAGCCGGGGTGGCCTGATGTTCATCCTCATCATCTGGTTGCAGGGCATCTGGCTGCCCCTGCATGGCTATGACTTCGCCCGGACACCCTTGTGGGCAGGCATCGCCATCCTCCCGCTCACCGCGGGGTTCCTCATCGCCGGCCCGATATCGGGGATCCTGTCGGATCGCTATGGTCCCCGCATCTTCGCGTCCGGGGGGATGATCGCTACCGCCGTCCTGTTCGTGCTCATGGAGCTGTTGCCGGTGGACTTCCCCTACTGGACCTTCGCCCTCCTCCTCTTCCTCATGGGGTTGGCCATGGCCTCGTTCGGCTCGCCCAACCGGGCCGGGGTGATGAACAGCCTGCCCGCCGAGCACCGCGGCGTCGGCTCAGGCATGAGCACCACGTTCATCAACTCGGCGCAGGTCCTCTCCATCGGCATCTTCTTCTCGCTCATCATCATCGGCTTGTCGTCCTCGCTCCCGCAGAGCCTGTATCACGGCCTGATTGCGCACGGTGTCTCCCAGACGGCGGCGCACCGCGTCTCGAGCCTGTCGCCGGTGTCGACTCTCTTCGCCGCGCTCCTCGGGTACAACCCGATCAAGGAGCTCCTCGGGCCGCATGCGTTGGCGGTGCTCCCACACGCGCAGCAGGTCACGCTCACCGGGCGCAAATTCTTCCCATCCCTCATCGCATCGCCCTTCGAATCGGGCCTGCACGCCGCCTTTGACTTCGCCATCATCTCGAGCATCCTCGCCGCCATCATCTCGTGGACCAAGAGCGGGCGGTCTCCGGCGCGCGCCCCGTCGCTCGACATGACCTCGAAGGTGGAAGGGGCCGACGATAGGATCGTCCAGGACCACGAGCGTGACGAGCAGACTGTCCAGGAGCCGGCGGGAGCCGGAGCTCCGATGAAGTCGGAGGCGATGAGCTGATGACGTCCAAGGCGATCACGGCAGAAGCGAAGCCGGTCTTGTGGCGGATCGGCGAGGTGGCCAAGCTGACGGGCGTCACCACCCGGACCTTGCGCTACTGGGAGGAGCTCGAGCTCCTCCAACCCAGTAGCTACCGCACGAGCGGGGAACGGCTCTATTCACCCTCCGACGTGGCGAGGGTCACCCGGATCCGCAATCTGCAGGAGCTCCTGGGCTTTTCGCTGGCGGAGGTGAGGACGGTCCTGGGCACCGAAGACGTCGACGTGCTCGACCGCGTGCGCTCGGAGCTCAAGGCGGGGGACCTCTCCCCGGAGCGCCATCGGGAGCTGCTCGAAGAGGGCATCGTGGCCAACGATCAGCTCCTGGTCCGCCTGGACGAGATCCTGGGCCGTATCCAGGCCTTCCGGGACGAGCGGGCGGAGACCGCCGTGCGCTTGCGTGAGAACCGGCGCCGGCTCGACGAGCCGATCATCGAGTAGGGCGACCACCGGTCCCTGCGGCGCCAGGGGGACGATTTCTAGGATTTTCTCATCGAAGAGTTAGAAAACCACCCGGGACCATCGACCGTCTCTAAGGTATTCTAAAGTATTATTTAGAATACCTTCTGGGATCGGGGAGCAGGCATGAACAAACGGGACAACCCGTATACGCCGGGAGCGGGACGAAAGCCACGCACCCTGGCGGGGCGGGACCAGGACCTGGAGAGCTTCCAATCGCTGGTCGAGCGCCTCGACGCCGGGTCCTACGAGCGGAGCCTCATCTACACCGGGCTGCGTGGCGTGGGCAAGACCGTGCTCCTCATGGAGTTCGACGTCCTGGCCAGCGAGGCCGGATGGGCCACCACCGACGTCCAGGAGGTGGGCTCGAACGCCGATTTCCGCACCACGTTCGCCGGCATGGCCAATCGCCTCTTGATGAACATGAGCCGGCGTCATCGAGCCAAGCAACGCATCGAGCGCGCGCTGTCGGTGGTGAAGGCGTTCAGCATCGCCATCCCCGGCGGGGTCGAGATCAAGCTCGACATGGAGACCTCGTCGGGCGTCGCCGACTCGGGCGATCCCGAACGGGATCTGGCCGATCTCTTCCGTGAGATCGGCGAGGTGGCCCAGGCCAACCAGATGGGCGCGCTCTTCCTCATCGACGAGATGCAGAACCTCGACGCCCGCTCTCTCGCCGCCATCTGCATGGGATTCCAGGCCATCAGCCGGGCCGGACTGCCCGTGGCCATGGTGGGAGCGGGGCTCCCCGACCTGCGCGTCCGGCTCCTCTCGGCCAAGCCCTATGCCGATCGGCTCTTTTCCTACGAGGAACTCGGCCGGCTGCCCGAACCGGCCGCCCGCTCGGCGCTCATCGGGCCCGCCGCGGCCGCGGGCGCGGCCTACGACGAGGAAGCGGCGCGCCAGATCGTGCAGGAGGCGGCGGGATTCCCGTACTTCATCCAAGAGTACGGGCGCGAGCTGTGGAACTTCGCCGAGACCACGCCGATCACCGTCGACGATCTGGACAGCGCCCGCGAGATCGTCAAGGACAGCCTGGCCCGCAACTTCTTCGGGACCCGTTTCGAGATGGCAACCGACACGGAGCAGCGCTACCTCTCCGCCATGGCATCCCTCGGCGAAGGCCCCTACCCGGTGGGCGAGGTCGCGCACGCGTTCGGGGTCAGCGACCAGCGCCGCGCCTCCATGCACCGCGACTCGCTCATCCAAAAAGGCCTCATCTGGAGCCCACGCCGGGGCCAGGTCGATTTCACGGTGCCGCTCTTCGCCGCCTTCTTGAAGGAGAACCACCCGGTCGGGTGAAGCGGCATGTCGGGGATTCCTGACCCGATCGGGCGAATCGGTAGTATTGTCACAGTGGCTTACCTTCGACAGAGAGGGCTCCGTGAGGACGGCTTACGCCGCCCACCGCATCCGATGGGCGCCTTGCGTCCAGCTCTTTCTCCTTTCAAGGTTTGGCGTTGCGCCCTTGGGCATCCTCCGTCCTTAGTCGTCGACTCACCTCCGAAGGACCGGCCTATGGTTGTGGTGGGCGGCGCAGGCCGGCCTTTGAGCGCGAGGTCACACGCGGTGCGCTTTCTATGTCCATGATCAACGATGCGCTCCGGTTCGAGGCGGTCACGCACTTCGCCGGCAGCGACGCCACCGTCGTGCTGACCGGCAGTGTCGAGAACGCCGCCGCGCCGGCGCTCAGTGCCACGCTTGACGCGGCCATCGACCGACACCCCACGTCGATGACGCTCGATCTGGCAAACCTCGACTTCATGGGGGCGGCCGGTTTGATCGCCGTCACCAGCGCGGAGAACCGGCTTGCCTCCCTGGGGGTGACACTGAATGTCCAATCCCCGTCGGCCCTGGTCAATCGCGTGCTCGGCATGATGGAGCTGGCCGAGACGGCACGGCTCGACCGCTCGACGCCCGAGGGCGGCCACCTCGGTCCCGAGCAGCTCGCCGGGTCGAACGGGTCCACGCAGCATTTCGCCTCGAGTCTTTCGACCAGAGATCTGCGACGGGTCACGGGCATGCCGACGGATCCCGACGTTGTCGACGGTGCACTGCGCCTCATCGTCGAGTTGGCCCGCCTCAGCGTCGGGGGGGCGGACGGTGTGAGCGTCTCGCTCATGCGCCATGGCGTACTTTCCACCGTGGCGGCCAGCGATCAGACCATCATGGCGATGGACGCCACCCAGTACGCAACGGGAGAGGGACCCTGCGTCGACGCTTCGGTCGAGGGCCATTGGTTCCACGCCGAGTCACTCGTCAACGAGACGCGCTGGCCGTCCTTCACGCCCGCAGCCCGCTCGCTCGGGATCAGGGCGATCCTGTCCTCGCCGCTCACGGCCATCGACAAGCCCGTCGGGGCGCTCAACATCTACTCACGCACGGCGGAAACGTTCGATATCAAGGATCAAAAAGCCGCAGCGGTGGTGGCGCAAAAGGCTTCGACCATCCTCAGCGATGCCAGCGCCGGCGTCAGCGACATGCAGATGGCCACACGGTTCCAAGAGGCGCTACGCAGCCGCGAGGTCGTGTCGCTGGCCAAGGGGATCATCATGGCGCGCGACGGCAGTGATGCGGTGGAGGCGTTCAGCACGCTGCTGCACCTGTCTCTTAGCGACGGCGTTCCGCTCCTGCAACGAGCCGCGGCGATTGTGCATTCGGCCGTCAAACCGGGAATCGAATCGGGGTCGGCAGAGCGATGACGCGGCCGCTCGATGTCCTCGATGTCTACTGCCGCGAGGCGGGCCTCTCCTACGGTGAGTTGTGGCTTCGCTATTTCGAGTTAGGCGGCATGTGCGCCGGGTTCGAACTGGAGGCCTTTCTCCACGGCCTCCAGGTTCCGAGCGTCTATGACCATGACATCATTGCGTTGGCCATCAACGAGCGGCTGGTGGAACTGGGCGGCCACCATGTCATTCCCTATCTTGTCGACGGTTGAGCCGCCGGACTGACGCTCGGCCGGTCCCGGTCACGCCTCCGTGAGCCAAGCGAGGGTGAGCGCCGCACTCCATGAGAATCCCTGCCCGCCGATGCCCGCGCCGTCGCGCGGGTCGTAGTACTCCGAAAAGCTCTGCGCGACGAGCGTCCGCGTGGCGGTGCGGAGTGCAGAAGCCTGGTCGGTGAAGCCTTCCCGCGCCAGCCCGTCGGCCACCAGCCAATTGACGAGCACCCAGACCGGCCCCCGCCAGTAGCGGATCGGATCGAACGACGGATCGTCGGGCTGGGACGTGGGGATCGCCGCGGGAAGCGTGGAGCGCCACGAGTCGACGCGCGCGAGCATCCGATGCACGCGAGCCGCAGGTACCCCCGCCCAGAGCGCAACGAGGCCCGTGGACGTGGCCGGCCCGACGGAAGACTTCGTCAGCACGTCGTACGGGCGGTACCACCCCATCTCGTCGTCCCACAAGGCATGGAGGCCGGCCCCCAGTGACTCGGCGAGACGCGCCGATTCCCGCCCGTCGACGCCGGCCGCCGCCGCCACC
Organism: Acidimicrobiaceae bacterium; assembly: GCA_003160635.1. Classification (GTDB taxonomy): domain Bacteria; phylum Actinomycetota; class Acidimicrobiia; order Acidimicrobiales; family RAAP-2; genus Bog-473. The sequence continues at coordinate 31,007 of PMLV01000077.1, forward strand.
GCAGCCAGGTCCGCGGCGGCGCGCGCGGTGATCGCGGTGAATCCGGGGTCCTCGACCACGAAGGGACTGTCGGCCGGTTGTCGTTCGGTGTTCCACCCGGCGGTGCGCAGCACCTCGACGATCCCGAGATACTGCCGGTACTCGCGCGACGAGGGCCGCTGATCGGCCGAGACGGTTGCGACGTCCCGTCGCTCGATGTGCTCGTTGCCCACCTCGGGGACGACGGACAACGACTGGTCCCACGACGGTGAGTTGTCCATCCCTGCCTCCCACGGATGGACGATGACGCTGGCGCCGTGCGGCCCGTTTCGTGCCCGCTCGATCCAGGAGAGCCAGGCGACAAGGTGGGGCCATAGCGCCCGGAAGGACGACAATGCCCGGTCGCGATCAGGGTCGCCTGCGAACAGCCGGGCCGCCGCGCTCACCGCTAGCGGAGGCTGCGTCAGACCGGTGGTTGGCGGGTTCCGCCCGGTGGCCCAGACTTCCGGCCCGGGAAAATAGCTGTCGTCCTTTTGCCAGAACACGATGTGCGGCACCATCCCCGAGGCCCATTGCGCCGAGAAGAGGCGCGCGAGCTCCGTCCACGCCGTGTCCCAGCGGCCGACTGCGGCCCAGCCCAAGGCGATAGGCCCCGAATCCCAACACCACTGGAAGGGGTACAGCCCCTGGGCCGGCACCGTGTACCCGTCCCGATGGTTGCGCTCGAGGACAGCCAGCGCGCGCCGGCGGAGGTCGCCTTCCATCTCAGAAAGGTACTTGTCGCTCGTCCGCCGGTGCGCGGAAGGAAGCGTCCTGGCACAGTAGGGGCGTGGCCGACAGCCGATTCGTGGGGCAGATTGCGGAGCAGTACGACGCCGACTCGGAGGACATGTTCGACCCCGCGGCCATCGACCCCGCGGTCGACGTCCTGAAGGCCCTGGCGTGGGGAGGGAGAGCCCTCGAATTCGCGGTCGGGACCGGTCGCATCGCGTTGCCGCTCAGCCAACGTGGCGTGGAGGTCCACGGGGTCAATCTGTCCGCGGACATGGTGGCGCAACTACGGGCGAAGCCTGGGTCCGAGGGCATCGCCGTGACGATCGGCGACTTCGCCACGACCGTGGTCGACGGCAGGTTCAGCCTCGTGTACCTGGTGTACAACACGATCGAAAACCTGACGACCCAGGATGAACAGGTCGACTGCTTTCGCAACGCCGCACGACATCTCGAACCGGGCGGTGTGTTCGTCATTGAGGTCGAGGTGCCGCAGCTCCAGCGACTCCCTCCCGGCGAGACCGTTCGGGTCTTCACTTCGAGTCCGACGAGACTCGGCTTCGACGAGCTGGACATCGCCACACAAGCAGGCGTCTCGCACCATCACTGGATTGCCTATGGCCGCCGTGAGACCTTCTCCATGCCCTACCGCTACGTCTGGCCATCAGAGCTCGACCTGATGGCGCGTCTCGCCGGCCTGTCGTTGCGTGAACGCTGGGGAGATTGGCAGCGCGCCCCCTTTACGAGCAAGAGCACGAGGCATATTTCCGTCTGGGAGAAACCTGCCTAGCTACAGGCGGTAGAGCTTCTTCCCGTTCTCGGCCAGTATCTTGGTCCGGGACTCGGGCCGGAGGGTCGCCATGACATCGTGGACGTGCTCGAGTGGATTCGGCCACAGGCTGGTCGGATGGGGGAAGTCGGTCTCGAACATGATGTTGTCCTCGCCGACCTTGTCGACCAGCTCCTGGAGGTGGCCACGACCCGTCTCGAACCACATGGTGGCCAGCCAGTTCGTCTTGAAGTATTCCGAGGGCGCGCGGCCGAGCTCGGCTGCCTGGGCCGGAGCGTTCTCCGGCAGCTCCCAGTCCATGGTCTCGAGGATGAAGGGCACCCAGCCAATCCCACTCTCCACCGACACCATCTTGAGCTTGGGGTGCCGGTCGAAGAGGCCGGAGAAGATCGTGTTGATGACCACCCTGGCGTTGCCGATGAAGAGCATGGAGCCGCCGATGGCGGGCTTGACGTGCTCGTCCTGGGATGGCCAGAAATACTGGCCGAAGAAGTTCATGGCCGTGAGGCTCGAACCGATGTGGAAGTGCACCGGGAGCTCGAGGTCGGCACAGACCTCCCACAGTGGGTCCCAGGCCCGGTTGGCCAGGTCCGGTGAACCGAGGTCCTGGGGGTCCGAGGTCATGTTCACGCCGCGGAGCCCCAATTCGGAGACCCGCTGGGCCTCGCGTACGCACCCCTCGATGTCCCAGGCCGGGAGGATCGGCATGGGCAGGAGTCGGTTGTTGGTGCGGCTCTGGATTTCGGCCCGCGAGTCGTTGAAGATCTCGACGGCCAGGCGCCGCAGTACCGGGTCCTTCACCCCGGCCAGAGCCTGCCCGCCCAGGCCCAGGGCGTTGGGATAGAGGACCTGGTGCTGGATGCCCATGCGATCGAGGATCTCGAGGCGGGCATCGATGTCCCACGCGGCCACGTGGGCCTTCTCGAAGTCCCACTCGACCATGGAGTCGAGGAACGGGTGCTTGACCCCGACCTTGTCGATGGTGCTGCCGCCGCCGGCCTTGCCGACGACCTCGCCCTCAATGACCCATTGGCGCAGGCCGTCGATCCGCTCGACATGGAGGATCTCGTCCTTGTACTTCGCCGGGGCCCGCTTTGTCCACAGGTCGTCGACGTCAGTGAGATGGGAATCGGCATCCAGGACGGCGAGCGCCTTGGGCGCTTCCGAGGCGGTCTTGGGCGCGTCCGAAGTGATGGTCATCGAGCATTCCTCCTATGGAACTGAAACTCTGGGCGGGTCACGCCACGTCTTGATGTTATCCGATCGGAGCACGGTTGTTTTCGGTCGGCGCCCCGGTCGGCCGGGTTGATGAATCTTCTTGCCCTGGAAGGGGAAAGGGCAGGCCCGGGGGAGCGCCTGAGCGGACTCGCGCTAATTGGCTTCGCCTGGTGCCTGTTCACCGGAGACGGGCCCTTTTTTCGGACGGCCACGCGTTGGGATGGGCCGAGCGGACGTGCCACGGCCCGCATCGGTGAGGGCCCGCCGCAGCAGGAACTCGATCTGCGCGTTGGTGCTCCGCAATTCATCGGCGGCCCACCGGGCCAGGGCGTCGTGGACGGAGGGATCCAGTCGCAGGAGGATGTTCTTGCGTTCGGCCACTCGGGAGTTGCGACCGCTACTGGTAGAGCGATCCGGTGTTGACGATCGGTTGCGTGCCCCGATCGCCGCACAGCACAACCAGAAGATTCGACACCATGGCGGCCTTTCGTTCCTCGTCCAGTTCGACGATGCCCTCCTCGGCCAGGCGGCTAAGAGCCATCTGGACCATCCCGACGGCACCATCGACGATGCGGGACCGAGCGGCAATGACAGCCCCCGCCTGCTGGCGCTGCAGCATGACTTGCGCGATCTCCGGTGCGTACGACAGCCGGGTGATCCTGGCCTCGATGACGTCGACGCCCGCCGGGACGACCCGGGCGGCGATCTCTGCGGCGAGCTGGCCGGCGATCTCGTCGGTGTGATCCCGTAGGGAGAGCGCGTCGCTGTCGGCGTTGTCGTAGGGGTGACCGTTGGCCACATGCCGGAGGGCGGCCTCGCTCTGGATGTCGACGAAGGCGACAAAGTTCTCGACGCCGTAGGTCGCACGGGCGGTGTCGCGCACCTGCCAGACCACGACGGCGGCGATCTCGATGGGGTTGCCGTCCGCATCGTTGACCTTCACCGTCGGGGTCTCCTTGTTGCGGATCCGCACCGAAACCCTGCGACGGACGGCAAAGAGGTTCACCCAGCGCAGGCCGGTTGTACGCACGGTCCCCCGGTACCCCCCGAAGAGCTGCACGACGCGCACCTCGCCGGGCTTGATGGCGGTGAGCCCGCTCAAACCGCCGGTCCCCAGCACGAACAGCCCCACTGCGGTCCACACTTCGGCCGCCCCGCCCGCGCGCGCCAGCAGGATGCCACCGAGGTAGGCGGCCAGCGAAGCGATCAGGACCGCAATCCCTGGCCCCGAACCCAGTTCTCGTTCATCGACTGCGGTGAAGCGCCGGGGCGCAAGAGTGGTGCTCTCGGTTGCTGTGCTCATCGAGGAACCTCCTGGAACCTGGAGCGCCGGTCCGACCCGGCACTATCAAAGTGATATCACTTTTCCGGGGTCCTGTAAAGGGCCCGGGGCGGTGTCCGGGCGACGCGCATCGGGCAGACTGAGACCATGGGTATCGACCTCGTCATCAGGGGCGGCACCGTGGTCGATGGTTCCGGTGCCGCGGGATACATCGGCGACGTGGCGGTCAACGAGGGGGTCATCGTCGGGGTCGGCGCCGTCGAGGACCACGGCCGGCGCGAGATCGACGCCACCGGGATGCTCGTCTGCCCCGGCTTCATCGACGGCCACGCCCATATGGACGCGCAGATCTTCTGGGACCCGCTGGCCACGCCGGTATCGATGCACGGGGTCACCACCCTGGTGATGGGGAACTGCGGCTTCACCCTGGCTCCGGTCCAGCCGGGCACCGAGGAGCTGGCCATACGAAGTATCGAGCGGGCCGAGGACATCTCACGGGGCGACCTCGAACTCGGTGTGCCCTGGGGGTGGCGCAACTTCTCCGACTTTCTCGATGCCGTCGATGCCACGCCGAAAGCGGTGAACCTCGCGGGCTACATCGGGCACTCGGCGTTGCGGACGTTCGTGATGGGGGAGCGGGCGTACCACGATCCGGCCACCGAGGATGACCTCGAGCGCATGGCTCAGGAGTTGACGGACGCGCTGGCGGCCGGGGCGATCGGGTTCTCGACCTCACAAATTTCCCAACATCGGACGGTGGACGACGAGCCGGTCGCCAGTTACATCGGTGGCTGGGACGAAGTCGAGCATCTGGCCCGTGTCCTCGGGCGGTCGGGCGCGGGCGTGCTCCAGCTGGCGACCCTGATGGCCGAGCCGGAGAATCAGGCGCATCTCCTGCGGCTGGCCCGCCTAAGCGGGCGACCGGTGCATCAGGGCTGCATCTACAAGGCGGACCAACCCGAAGGTTTCAAATCCAGCCTCGCCTTCCTGCAGCAGGCCGCCGACGAGGGTGCGCGCATCATCGGCCAGGCCCACGTCCGGCCCTTGGTCAACGTGATCGGTTTCAAGGTCGGGCTCCCCTTCGATCGCCTGCCCCAATGGCGAGAGCTGCGCCGCCTGCCGCTGCCCGAGCAGCGCCACATTCTGGAGGATCCCGAGCGCAGGAGCGTCCTGGTCGACGAGGCCCTCCATGGTCCCTACGTCACCAGCAAGGTGATCGTCGAAGTCCAGGCCCGCCTGCCTGATTACGAGAACTTGCGGGTGCTCGAGTCCCCCCTCGGGCCGAATCCTTCCCTGGCGGACCTGGCGCGAACCCGGGGAACGAACCCGGTCGACCTCATGATCGACCTCTCGTTGGCGGCTGGCTTCGAGCAGTACTTCACACAACCCTTCGCCAACCAGGACGAGGACGCAGTGGAGACGATCTTGCGCCACCCCCGGACGATCATCGCCCAGTCTGATTCGGGAGCACACGTCTCGCAGCTCATGGACAGCTCCATCCCGACGCACTTCCTCGCCCACTCGGTGCGTGACCGGCAGGCCTTCAGCTGGGAGGAGGCCATCCACATGCTGACCGGACGTCCGGCCCGCGAATGGGGCCTCGGTCGACGCGGCCTCGTCGGAGAGGGCGGTGTGGCCGACCTCGTCGTGATCGACCCGGAGTCGATCGGACCCAAGCTGCCCCATGCCGTGTCCGATCTGCCCGCAGGCGGCACGCGCCTCGTCCAGGAGGCGGATGGGATCTACGCCACGGTCGTCGGCGGCGACATCACCAGCTCGGAGGGAAAGCCGACCGAGGCGCGGCCCGGTCGGCTCATCAGGCGCTCTTGAGCGTCAGTCCCTGCGGAGGGAATATTTCGCGACGACGGCAAACTTCTTGACGGATTTGGGTTCGTGCCGGCCATGTAGAGAGGTGATGACCCGATCGTGGGGGCGCCGGTGACCGGGCCCGACAGCAACGAGCGATTCCACGACTTCTATGCGGCGCGTTTTCGCGACGTTTCCGGTTTCGTGCGCCGGCGGGTGAGCCCATCGGACGCCTCGGACGTGATCGCGCAGACCTTTACGGTGGCCTGGCGCCGTTTCGAGCACATCCCACCGCCACCCGAGGATCGTCTCTGGTTGTTCGGTGTGGCGCGGCGGACGATCGCAGAGCAGCGACGAGCTCGCTTCCGGCGTTTTCAGTTGCACCAACGTCTTTTCGAGCAGGTGCGACCGGCTTCGTTTCACGCCGACGCCGACCCCCTTCTTGCACGCGTCGAGATTGCGATGGCCCGATTGCGGCCCAAGGACCGTGAAGTGCTGCGGCTCGTCTTGTGGGACGACCTCACGCACGCTGAAGCCGCCACGATCCTCGGGTGTACGCCCAATGCGGCGGAACTTCGCTTCCGGCGGGCGCAAGCAAGAGTTCGCAATGCCCTCGCGACGACCTCCGCTCCGATCGACATCCCGGCCGTACCGGCGAGTGAATGGACGACCCACCCATGAACGTTGACAGCTTGATCCGCCAAGTGAACCCCGCCCCGAAGGACACGCTCGGGGGCCCGGAGTCTTTCGAAGCACAGATGATCTTCGATCGCCTCACGAGCGGTCCGCGCGCACGAGACCGGCGCCCGCTCATGCTGGGCGGGCTCACCCTGGCCTCGCTGTGCGTGGCGACGGCGGTGGCGCTCCTGGTCTCGTCGTACGTTCCAGGGTCGCCGACCCGCCCGACCTCGGCCGCAGCTGCGACGTTGGCGCACCTGGCCGACGTCGCGGCGGCACAGCCCCCCACGGATCCCCCCGGTCCCGGGCAGTATCAATACACCGAGTCCAAATCGACGTACCAGGACTGCGCCGAGGACCAACCCGCCTACTGCTACAACATGCCCCAGCAGCGGCAGTTCTGGCTCGGGGCCGATGGCTCCGGTCGGATTCTCGAAACCGTCGGAACCCCGACCTTCGTGACGCCGGCGGACCAGGCGGCCTGGGTCGCGCACGGCAGCCCTGCGATCTCGACGGCACCATCGGACACGACCTTCGGTCCCCACACGCTGAGCGACGGGCCGGGAGATCTCTCGACCCTTCCGACCGATCCCACCCAGCTCGGGGCGCTCTTGTCCGCCCGCAAGATCGAGGGTGGCCCTCCCGGGCCGGCCGAGGACTTCGTCCAGATCGGCGACCTCCTGCGGGAAACCGATGCGTCGCCGGCCCTTCGGTCAGCCCTGTATCAAGTGGCCGAGAAAATTGCCGGTGTCACGCTGCTGGGCACCGTGACCGACCATGACGGTCGGAGCGGGATCGGGATCGGCCGTGTGAACGCCGACGGGGAAGAGTTCGAGTACATCTTCGATCCTTACACCGGCGCCCTCCTCGGTGAAGAAGACATCGCCACCCGTCCCGACGCGGGGTATCGAGGTGCGACGGCCGGCACCGTCCTCGACTGGGCCGTCTATCTCTCGTCGGGCATCGTCAATTCGCTTTCGGACACTCCGTCCGGCCCGACCACGCCGGCGCCGGCGGTGTCGTGCATCGAGGTGCCGGGACATCCCTACGCCTCGCAGTGCACACCGGCCTGACGCACGCGCCGACGGTGCGAGCGCTCTCCTAATACGTCGTTTCCTCCACCACCGTCAGGTCGGTGAACTCCGGGGGCGTTTCGAAAATGTCCGCCATGGTCGCCCGGGCGGCCTGCAGCCCCTCTTGGCGTCTCGGATCGTTCTCGCGCGCCCGAGCCGCTTCTTCACTCTCGAACACGACCAACATGTAGACGCGGTTCGGGTCGTTCTGATCCTGCATCGCCGTCGAGCGAAGGAGTCCCGTGTCCGGTTGTTCGGCCGCCCGTAGCTGCTCGTACAACTTCGGCAACTGATCCTCCTTGCCGGCCTTCAGTCGCGTCGTGATGAGTTGTGCCCACATGTCGAAACCCCCGTTTCATCTGATGGGGCTGACCCTACCCCTTCTTGGCTTGCAGGAGGAGGGGAAGACTGCGAAGGACCCCGGAACGGATCTACGGATTACCGTCACTCTTGATGAGCGTGCGTACCGATCAGATGAAGGCCGACGCCCAAGCCTTCTACGACCTGATGTTCAATCAGTCTCGCCCGGCCGAGGCGATCGACCGCTACGTGGGGGAGAGCTACATCCAGCACAATCCAGATGTCGCAGATGGCAAGCAGGCGTTCATCGACTACTTCGACAGCAGCCAACGACAACGGGATGTTCTGAGCGAAAGGGAAGGTACTCAATGACCGGGACGCATGACGGGTTCCATGTGCACCTTTCGCACATATTGCCCGGGTCGCTCTCCACCGATACGGCCCAGACTGCGGGCATGCAGCGGTTGGAGGCCATCTCCAATGCCACGGTCGGATCGAAGAATCTGTGGATGGGCGAGACCCACGTCGCTCCAGCTACTGGATCAGGAAATCATCACCACGGCGTATCTGAGACCGGGATCTACGTCGTGAGCGGCCATCCCGAGTTCGTCTTTCTCGATGAATCCGGTGAAGAGCCGGTGGAGCGACGCCTCCAGACGGGCCCTGGTCATTACATCTTCGTGCCGCCCTGGGTGCCGCACCGAGAGGAGAATCCCGACCCGGTAGAGCGAGCGGTCGTGGTGATTGCCAGGACGACGCAGGAGGCCATTGTGGTCAACCTTCCTGATCTGAAGTGGACCGGACCACAGCCTGGAGGATCAGCCGAACGGTGACGGGGAGGCTTCAACCCCAGAAGATGGAGAAGGGATCCGTACCGATCTCATCGAGAATCGCGCCGATGGGTTGATGAGCATCGAGGTCGACGTACACCTTCCACCTGCCGTAGCGGTCGCTGGAGAAGAGCGTCCACGTGCCGTCCCCCTCGTACCGGATCTGGGCGATGCCCATCCTGATCCACTCGCCAGGCGGACCTCGCCAGACCGGTCGGCACTCGTAAATGGAGATGTTCTTGCCTCGAGTGGTGACTTCGAGTCGGACCTGGTCCTTGACCCTCGCCGGGACGCGGTCTCGACAGAACCGCTTGACCTTCTCGACGTCGAGGTCGGGCAGGACGGTGGCCACCCGAAAAGGCTAACGACTCATCCGGTGTATCTCCCTCAGCAATCGGAAGATACCCCGCGTCGCCACGGCTCCATGTCGAGGCCCGGGTAGCGGGCGCCCACTCCGGCCACGGTTTCCTCGGTCCAGTAGGGATCGCCCGGCCGCGGGATCGAGAACAGGGCGAGCTGCCGAGGCGTGGCCTGCCGGACGAAGTCGAACCACTCCATGGAGTACCCCTTGATGGGCCACGCCTGATAGCCGCCGATATCACTGCTGGCCGGTCGGAAGGCCACGTGCAGCATGAAGCGGGTGGAACCCTGCTCTGTGTCATCAACGGAGCGGTGGTAGACGTCGGGCCGGTAGGCGACAACCGATCCCGCCGGCCCCGACGCGTCGCCGGGTTCGTGATAGAGGTGGCCGTAGTCCTCGAGGTTCAAGGTGTGTTGTTCGACCGGGACGTCCGCGGTGAGACGGCGCGACACGAGACGGGTGGCCCCGTTGGTCGGAGAAACGTCGGTCAGGTAGATGAACGTCTCGAGTTGTTGGTAGCCCTGATCGCGCCGGGGCACCACCACCATCTGGTTCGGGTAGTCGACGTGGAGCAACTGGTTGAACCCTGAGGACTGGCCGTGGTACTTGGCCGTCAGCAACGCCATGTAGATCCGAAGGTCCTCGGTCCCGAGCAGTTGTTCAGCCACGTCGATGAGCACGTCGTGCACTACCAGGGCGTTGAGGGATCGGCTCTTGAACGGGAATTCGGGCCATGCGGCGTCCCAGGTGGACCAGGGAGTGGACTGCGGATCGCCTGCCTCGTATTGCGTCGCCGACGGGAACAGGTGGGTGAGCGCCTTCTCGGTCCGGGCGATCTCCACGCGAGGAATGGCCCCATTGAGAACACACCAGCCGTCGTCGTCCCACGCCGCCTTCAACTCGCGAGTGAGGACGGGATCCACGATCGGAAATCGTACCGATATGCGCACATCGAATGCCGAGGTCGGGGCCATCTGCTGGGCCGGGCGTCGTCCGACGTAGCATCGCGCCACAGGAACCGTGACCACGGACCCGCTGACACCACACGAGCGCGGTCGTCGCAGTCGACGCGGCGATTTTCGACCCGATATCGAGGGGCTGCGCGCCGTCGCCATTCTCGCCGTGGTCGCCTACCACGCCGGCCTGGCGGCCATCCCCGGCGGCTACGTCGGTGTTGACGTCTTTTTCGTGATCTCGGGCTTCTTGATCACCGACCACCTGAGCCGCGAGCTCGCGGAGAGGGGCAAGATCTCCTTCGGGACTTTCTACGCCCGCCGGGCCCGGCGCCTCCTTCCCTCGGCGCTGCTGGTCATCGGGGTCACCGTCGCCGTCTCCTGCGTCGTGCTTTCCCCGCTCCAGGCCATGGTCGTGGCCAAGGACGGACTGGCCAACGCCTTTTACGTGGGGAACTACCGCTACGCCCTGCAGGCCACCAACTACCTGAGCGCCAGCGGTCCCGTCTCGCCGCTCCTCAACTATTGGTCCCTCGGGGTGGAGGAGCAGTTCTATCTCGTGTGGCCGGCGCTCCTCGCCGGCGCCTCCCTGATCTGGTGGCACAAGTCCAAACGAAGGGACGGGACCTCACAGCGCAAGGCCCAGCCCATCTTCTCGGCCGTCCTGGTGGCGATGGCGCTCCTTGCCACCTCCTCCCTGGCCTTCTCGATCTGGCTGACTCGGGCCAACGAGCCCTGGGCCTTCTTCTCGCTCCCGGCCCGGGCCTGGGAACTGGCCACCGGGGGCCTGCTGGCCCTCCTCGCCCCGCGACTCGGCCGGCTGCCGGCCCTTTGGATGTCCCTCCTTGGTTGGGCGGGCATCGGGGCCATCGTCGTCTCGGCCGTCACCTTCACGTCGGCCACCCCGTTCCCGGGCACGGCCGCCCTCGTCCCGGTGGCCGGCGCGGCCGCCGTGGTGGCCGCTGGCTGCGCCCGTCCCCGGCTGGGCGCCGTCTGGCTGCTGGGCCGTTGGCCGATGCAGGTCATCGGGCGCGTCTCGTACACCTGGTACCTCTGGCATTGGCCTGCCTTGATACTCGCTCCCTCGATCGTCGGCCACCCCTTGCGCGTGTGGACCAACGTGGGCGTTTGTGGCGTCGCCCTCGTGCTGGCCGTCATGACCACGGTGCTGCTCGAGCGACCGCTCCAGCAGGCTTCCTGGCTGGTCCGGCCCCGGCGCAGCCTCCTCCTCACCGTGGGCCTGAGCGCAGCCGTCAGCGCGACCATCCTGCTCTCGACGGCGGCACTTCCCTCGCTCGAGGGGAGCGGGCACGCTCCCACCGGCAAGCTCGCAGCAAAGAAGCTGACCACGAGAACCGGCGAGACCCAGAGCACCATCGACCCGGTTGTCTCCGCGGCCCAGAGCCTGACGAACCAGGTCCAAGCCGACGTGGCCCAATCGGTGGGGATCCAAGACGTTCCGTCCAACCTGACCCCGAGCCTGGCCGGCGCCGCGGCGGACGAGGCGGCACCCTTCGTCGACGGCTGCATCGACGGGTTCACCGGGAACTCGGTCAACCCGTGCAACTACGGCGACGTCACGGCCCCGCCCTCCAAGACCGTGGTCCTTTTCGGCGATTCCCACGCCCTGATGTGGTTCCCCGCCTTCGACAACCTCGCCAACCAGTACGGGTGGCACCTGATTCCCCAGGCCAAGGCGACATGTCCCCCCATCGACATCAACGTGTACAGCCCCATTCTCGGGGGGTGGTACACCGGGTGCAACGAGTGGCGGGCCGCCGTGGTGGCCCGCATCCAGGCCTTGCACCCGGCGGTGGTCCTCGGGTTCTCTCGCGAGTACGGCATCCCTGACGACCGTGTCGTCGTGGACGGGGCGGCCTGGATGCAGGGGCTTTCCTCCATGATGACGACGTTGCGGGCCACAGGTGCCCAGGTTGTCTTGATGGGCGACGTCCCCTATCCGCAGACCGGGCTCGTGCCGGACTGCCTCTCGGCCCATCTCAGCGATGCCACGGTCTGCACGATGCCCAAGCAGTACCCCTACTTCAATCCTTCCGGCGTAGGCCAAGAGGAGGCCGCGGCCGCGGCAGCCGGTGCCGGCTACATCGACACGCAGCCCTGGTTCTGCGCCGGTACCACGTGTGCCGTCATCGTCGACAACCTCCTCGTCTACCGCGACGACAACCACATCACCGACACCTACGCCTCCTGGTTGACACCCGTCATCGGGGCCGACCTGGAGGAGGCGACACAAGGTCTCTTCGGTACTCCCCCCTAGCCCGATCGCGGTAAGGATCAGGGCCCATCTACACACTGTTGAGGGGAGTTCGGTGTACGACCTACTGATCAACGCGGAGGTCATCGTCGACGATGTCACGATGGCGGAGCGGCTCATGATCGACGCGCTCGGCTTCCCGCCGCAGCGCGAGCAATGGGGCAGTGCCGTCCCCGGCAAGGGATTCACCTTCCTCTTCGCCAGGGTCCATCCGTCCCTCAAGGTCTCGCCGACCCGGATCGAGGCAATGGGTGCGTCCCACGTCGATGCGTCGCTCGACCCGGCCACCACCCTGCCGTTCCTCCCGGCACTGTTCGCGGCGCAGGGGCGCCGACCGTGGAAGACGCATGCCAATGAACTGGCCACCTCTGATATCGAGGGCGTGGCCGAGAGGCTGCGCCGCAACGGGTGCCGGTTCTTCACCATGCCGTCGACGGAGACCAACCCCTTCACCCGGCTCTGGATCGGATGGACGGGCGACGATCCCGGCGCCTATCAACCGGACGTGGACGGCGGGCTGATGATCGAGTTCTGCGAGACCGGGGCGCTGATGCAGGGACCAGCGCTGTGGGATCCCGTTCCACCGCCCGACCTGGCGCCCGGATCAATGGTCCGGGTGCTGCGACGCAGCTGGATCGTCGAGGACCTTGACGCCACGCTGTCGGCGCTCGACCGGAACCTCGACTGGCAGCCGGCCGCAGACCCGACCGTGGACGAGACGTACGGGTGCCGTCGCGCCATCCTGGGTTTCGCGCATCCAAGAAGCGCCGACGTCGAGGTGCTCGCGCCGAACGGCCCCGGCGAAATCCACGACTCGCTCACGTCGTGGGGGCCGGGAGCGTGGGTCATTCGCATCGGCGTGAACGATCTGGAGGCCAAGGCGGACGACCTCGGTCGACGGGGCACCCCGTTCGACCGACGAGTGGCGGTCGGGGGCGATCCCGTGCTCCGCGTGGACACCGGACCTATGGGCGTACCCGGCCTCTTCGAGTTCGCCGAAATCGACGCCGACACCTGACGAGCGGATCGAGGGGCTCGCCCATTCGCCGGTCGAATCAGGAGCAACGCGTCGTGATCTCTGCAGCAGCGCCGGTCACACGTGGCCGGCGCCGGGCGATGGCGTGGCGAGCGGGTCGATGACCTCGCTACCGAAGGCGGCCAGCGTCTCCGGCGGGGCAAAGTCGCAGAACCATACGTAGACCCTTTCGATGCCGCGCTCTTCGAGGCGGCCGAAGTGATCCACAAGCTCAGGGCCCGTGCCGATGATCGGTCTCGAGTGGCCGAACCGTCGCAGCGCCCCCTCGGTGACGAGGTTGCGGTCTGCCTCGTTTGGCACATAGGCCACCATCTGTTGGATCGAGACGTGGACGTCGCCGACCTGGGAACGGGCGTCCTCGAGCTTGTGCAGCACCCCCACGTGGACGTTCCACCAGTCAGCGAAGTCGTGCACCAGTTGGAGCGTTTTCGGCCCTGCCCCGCCAATAAGGATAGGGATCCTGGTGAGAGGCACGGGTGCCTGTGTAGCCCCGCGGAGGTGGTGGAACTCGCCGTCGTAGTCCAGGGTCTCGCCCGCCCACAGCGCCCGGAGGATCTCCAACGTCTCCCGCAGCCGTTGCACCCGCGCCCGGGGTTCGCCGGGCTGAATCCCGAAAGTGGAAAAGTCGCCGGACCATGATCCCCAGCCGATGCCAAGTTCGTAGCGGCCGCCCGAGGCATGGTCGAGCGTGACCGCCTCACGAGCCAAGACGGCCGGGTGTCGAAAGGCGTCACACAGCACAAGCGACGAGATTGTGAGTCGCTCGGTATGGGCCGCGATCCAGGTGTTGGTCATCATCGCCTCGTACATCGGCTGGGTTTCGGCCATGGGAGGGATGAGATGGTCCATTCCGGCGATACCACCGAACCCCGCTGCCTCAGCGGCCCGCGCCGACGCCACGAGACGGTCGAGCGACAGTCGCATCTGTGGCAAGAACAGATGGAACTCCATGGTGAGACCCTCGTTTCTCTCTGCCTAAACCCGCTCGACGATAGGTGCGCGGGCTTCGGCCGCGCCATCTCGGGAGTGGACCATGCCCCCGATCTCGACTGGCTTCGTGAGGGAGCGAACGACGCCCAGGTACAGTCGACGGAGTGCTCGCAGTCCATCTCCTCTGGACCGACGATGACGGTGGCGGCTTCTTACTGTGGGGCGAGGACAGCGACTTGGGGTCGGCCGGTCCGCCGAAGCGGGGCCGAAATCCGGTCGTGCCCCTCCCGCGGCCGCACCCGTTCACCGCCTCGGGATCATCCCTCACCACCGGTGTGACCGAAATGGCCCCTTCCCTCCACGCGGCAGTGACGGGCGGAAGCGAAGTGACCCAGGTCGTCTGGCTGCCTGGGAAGCCCCATGCACCCCTTCCGTCACCCGAGCTCATTCGGGCCGATGGCGCAACCGGNNTGGACGTCGCACTTGCCTTGAGGTTGGCGGCGTCGCCGGATCTGCATGCCGGCGCCTCGGTGCTGTCGTTCTCTGTCCTGGCCGCCCTGGCCTTGGAAATCGTCGCAGCCGGACGGGTCCTGCCCAACCTCCGGATTGGCCGGGATGGGTACGAGGCTCGATGGGAACCCCTGCTGAACGGAGCGGACGACGAGCGCGTACGGATGGTGACCCGTTCGCTCCCTCCGGTGTGCCGCGCCCTCTCTTCCGAGGGAGTTCGCGCGGAGGAGATCGTCGGTCACGCCTTGGGCGCCTTCGTCGATGCGGTGTGCCGGGACGCGCTGAGCGCTTCTCGAAGCTCCCTCATCCGGTTGCCTCGCGCCGGGACCGACCATACGCCTCAGGCACTGGAGTCCTGGCTGACCGCCCTGGCGTCCCCATCGCCGCAGGTGGTCGCGGAGTCGGGCGAGTTGGCCAAGTTGGAACGTCTCATGGCGGATTGGCGCGCCGATGCGGCCTCACGCGGGGGATCCTGGAGGTTGTGCCTCCGTCTTGCGGAGCCTCGGACGACCGATGACAACGAAAATGGTCGGGGCCCAGGCCATCAGTCGGTCCCATCAGCCGAGTCGGCGGCATGGCGTTTGGATCTCCTTCTGCAGGCCACCGATGATCTCAGTCTGGTTGTCGATGCAGAAGAGGTCTGGCGGGCGGGCGACCAGCTGCAGCGGGCCAGCCGATCGCTCAGCGACCCGCACGAGGTCTTCCTGGCCGAGCTGGGTCGGGCGGTTCGTATCTACCCGGCGCTGGGGGAAGCGCTGCGCCAGCCCACGCCGACGGGTCTCGCGCTGGATCTCGATGGTGCCCACAANNTGGTGGGGGCGGCCCCAGGCCCGCCTGGGCGTGCGGCTCAAGACGTCTTCGCCTTCGACGTCGGCCAGGGCCGGCGGCTCCGGAGGTCTGCTCAATCAAGACGGCATCTGCGCCTTCGACTGGGAAGCCGCCCTGGGTGACCAACAGATCGACGAAGCCGAGCTGCTCCGTCTGGCCAAGCTGAAAGCACCGCTTGTCAACGTCCGCGGCCAGTGGATGGAGTTCCGACCCGCCGAGGTGGAGCGCCTGGTCAGGTTCTTGGTCGCTCAGCCCAAGGCCAAGGCCGACCGCACGATGACCATCGGCGAAGTACTCCAGGTGGCGGCCGGCGTCGGTCCCGACCCGGGAGTCCCGATGCTCGGTATCTCGGCCGAGGGCCAGCTGGGCGCATTGTTGCGGGGCGAGCTGGAAGGCACGCTCGACGTACGGTCGACCCCGGACGGGTTCATCGGCGAACTTCGTCCCTACCAACAGCGCGGCGTGGCCTGGCTCAAGATGTTGGAGCGCCTCGGGTTGGGTGCCTGCCTGGCCGATGACATGGGTCTGGGCAAAACGGCAACCGTACTGGCCCTCCTGCAGGACGAACGCCTGAACGACACGCCGGACACGGGAAAGAGAAAAGGTCCTATGGCGGAGCGCGGGCCCACTCTTGTCATCTGCCCGACGTCGGTGGCCGGCAACTGGGCCCGAGAGTCCGAGCGCTTCACGCCTGAGCTTTCGGTGATGGTGCACCATGGCGCCACTCGGTCCAGGGAAGCGACCTTCGAGAAGTTGGCGGGTGCCGCGGACATCGTGATCACGACGTACGCGCTGGCGACCCGTGACAAAGCCGTCCTGGCCAAGGTGCCGTGGCGGCGCATCGTGCTCGACGAGGCCCAGAACGTGAAGAACCCCGAGGCCAAGCAGACCAAGGCGGTTCGCTCCCTGTCGTCGCCCCGCAAGGTTGCCCTCACCGGCACGCCGGTCGAGAACCACCTGGGCGAGCTGTGGTCGATCATGGAGATCCTCAACCCGGCGCTTCTAGGGTCAGCGACGTCGTTCCGGGAACGCTTCGTCATCCCGATCGAGCGGTTCCGCGACGAAGAGGCCGCCGAGAAGCTGCGGGCGCTGACGCGACCGTTCATCCTGCGGCGGCTCAAGACCGATCGGACCATCGTCCCGGACCTGCCGGACAAAATGGAGATGAACGAGCTGTGCACCCTCACCAAGGAGCAGGTCACTCTCTACCAAGCCGTGGTGGACGACATGTTGCGCCGCATCGAGGAGGCCGAGGGCATCGCCCGCAAAGGGTTGGTCCTGACCGCCATGTTGCGGCTCAAGCAGGTGTGCAACCATCCCGCCCAATTCCTCGGCGACGGCTCCGCCCTCCCCGGGCGCTCCGGGAAACTCGAGCGGGCCGCGGAAATCCTCGACGAAGTACTCGACTCGGGCGAGCGGGCTTTGGTGTTCACCCAGTTCGCCGAGATGGGCTCCCTCCTGGTCGAGTATCTCTCGGCACGGTTCGGCCGCCGGATCTCGTATCTCCATGGCGGGGTGCCCCGCACACAGCGCGACCTAATGGTCACGGAGTTCCAAGACCCCGAGATCGACGTCCCGATGATGGTCCTCTCCCTCAAAGCCGGTGGGACAGGTCTCAACCTGACTGCCGCCAATCACGTGATCCATTTCGACCGGTGGTGGAATCCGGCCGTGGAGAATCAGGCGACCGACCGGGCGTTTCGTATCGGCCAGCGCAAAGACGTCCTGGTGCGCAAACTCGTCTGTGCCGGCACGCTCGAGGACAGGATCGACCAGCTCATCGCCTCCAAACGTGATCTGGCCGACCGGGTGGTGGGTGCGGGCGAGGGTTGGCTCACCGAGCTCTCCACCGACGACCTGGCCGACGTGTTGCGCCTCTCGGCCGAAGTGTCGGTTGGCACATGAGCCCGCCCCGCAAGAATCCGCCCCGCAAGGCCAATCGCAACCACGCTTCGGCCGCGGCGGTGGGCGATCTCCAGGCGCTGGTCGATCAGGTCCAGGCACTGCGGCGGCGGCACAAGGCGCAGCCGTCGGCCCAGAGTGCGGCGGAACTGTCGCGGCTCCGCGAACGCCTGCTGGAGGCCCTCGACCTCAACGAAGACGACGGCGCACCTGATGAGGGGGTCGGGAGCACCGATCAGTTTCTCGATGAGGACGACGGGTTGGGATACGACGACGAGGATGACGAGGTTTGGGAGGAGGACGAGTCGGGTGAGTGGCGCGCCCGAAGGGACTGGTCACGGTTCACACCGGCCAAGCGGATCCCCGTGGAGGACGGTCTGGAACTGCGCAGCCGTCGCGGCGTCATCGGTGAGAGCTGGTGGTCCAGACGCTTTCTCTCTGCCGTCGAGTCGATCCTGACAGGCGGCCGTCTGACCCGGGGTCGAACGTATGCCCGCCAGGGACAAGTGATCGACCTGGGCATCGGGTCCGGCCTGGCCGTGGGCCAGGTGCAGGGCACGCGGCGGACGCCGTACGGGGTGCAGATCACGATGCCGGCGGCGAGCGACGAGCGATGGGAGGCCATCGTCGAAACGCTGGCCGGACAAGCCGGGTACGCCGCCCGCCTCTTGGCCGGAGAGTTGCCACACGAGATTGAGGAGGTGTTCGCACAAGCCGGCGTGGCCCTGTTCCCCGAGCGCGGCTCACACCTGATCACCAACTGCACCTGTCCCGATTGGGCCACTCCGTGCAAGCACGCCGCCGCCGTCTGCTACCTCATGGCCGAAGCCTTCGACGACGACCCGTTCCTGCTGCTCGCCTTCCGGGGGCGGGAACGCGAGGCGCTCCTCGCCGAGTTACGCGCTCGCCGCGGCGCCCCAATTGATAGCAGCGGCAGCGAGGACTCAACTTCCTCCGACCCGATATTGCCGAGTCCGCCACTTTCTGAAGATGTCTCCACCTTCTGGCACTCCGGCCCTGACTTGGCTGACGTGCACTGCCTGCCACGGGCAACCGAGATACCCGGAGCGGTGTTGCGCCTGCTTCCCCGGGGGGTGCTGGTGGTACGTGGTCGAGAGGTGGCCGACCTCTTGGAAGCCGCCTACGCCCGGTTGGCGGCTGAGGGCGAGGCCCGTGCCTTCGCCGGCGACTCGTCGTCCAAATGAGGTAGGCGTGCTGGACTACGGTCCGTATCCGGTGGTCGCATGGGAGGCCAAGGAGCGAGGGGGATTCACGCATGTCGAACGCTGATGGCGCGGTGGCCGTGCTGGTGCACGGCGCCTGGCACGGCGGATGGTGTTGGGAGCCGGTTGTCGCCGAACTCGAGGGGCGAGGCCACACCGTACGGACCATCGACCTCCCGTCACGGGGCAACCCCGCCGGCGACCTTCACGGCGACGCGCAGGCGGTGAGAGAGTTGGTGGAATCCCTCGGCCGCCCGGTTGTCCTCGTGGGCCACTCCTATGGCGGGGCCGTGATCACCGAGGCCTCATCGGGGACGGCCGACATCAAACACCTCGTCTACCTCACCGCCGTCGTCCCCGATGTCGGGGAATCGGTGCTCGAGGCGGGACAAGCGGCGCTGGCCGAGGCGGGCGGGACCCCAGCGGGAGAACAGGGGGCAGTGACCGATGCTCCGGCCAACGACGTCATGGAGATCCATGAGGACGGGACCATGTCGTGTCGTCCGGACCGGGCCGTCGATCTCTTCTACCACGACTGCGATCCCGCGGTGGCCGCACGTGCGGTGGCCGCCCTCGTGTCGCAGCCGGCAATGACCTTCAGCCAGGCTCCCAATGGCGCCGGCTGGAAGGAACATCCTTCAACGTATGTCGTCTGCACCGACGACCACGTCCTCGACGAGGCCGGCCAGCGCGCCTTCGCCCGGCGCTGTAATGACGTGGTCGTGCTGTCGACCAGTCATTCACCGTTCTTCTCGGATCCGGCCGGCGTGGCGGACGTCGTGGAGCGCTTGATCGAAAGTTAGCAACACCCATCAACCCCTCCGAGGAGTACCGTGAAGTCATGGACGTAGGCCGAATCGGTGTGTGGTGGAGCGGCCCGTGGCATGTGGCGGACGACCCCACGCTCGATGCGGCGGCCGAGCTCGAAACCCTCGGGTACGGGGCGTTGTGGTCGTCCGGTGGCTTCGACCCCGGGCTTTCCCCTATCTTCGGGCAACTCCTGGCTTCGACGACACGGGTCGCGGTGGCGAGTGGGATCGTGAGTATGTGGACCGGAGCACCCGTAGACGTCGGGGCGGCGGTGGCCGATCTCGAGTCCAAGTTCCCTGGACGTTTCCTGCTCGGCATCGGGGCCAGCCACGCCCCCATGGTGAGTGACTACACCCGCCCGTACTCCCGCATGGTCGCCTACCTCGATGCGCTGGATGCGCTCGACACCCCGGTCCCGGTGGAACGGCGTGCTCTGGCCGCACTCGGTCCCCGCATGCTCGAGTTGGCGGCGCGGCGTGCCGCCGGAGCTCATCCGTACTTCGTACCCGTGGAGCACACGGCCCGGGCCCGCTCCATCCTTGGCCCGGCGCCACTCCTGGCGCCAGAGGTGGCGGTCGTGCTCGAGACCGACGCGGCGGCCGCTCGGGCGTTGGCTCGGGAGTACGCCAGCCTGTACCTCGCGCTTCCCAACTACACGCAGAATCTGCGGACTTTCGGTTTCGATGATGGGGACATCGATGCAGGCGGCAGCGACCGCCTCATCGATGCGGTCATCCCCTGGGGCAACGCGACGACGATCGCCGCTCGCATCCGTGAGCACCACGACGCCGGGGCCGACCACGTGTGCCTGCAGGTAATCTCGTCCACAGGACGCAACGGTTTTCCGTTGGCCGAGTACCGCGAACTTGCAGGGGCGCTGTTCGGAGGCTGACACGCGGTCGCCCGAGGAGCTGGCTCGGCGGCAGCCATGCCCTCTCCTCAAATGTGTACGGTGCGGTTAGTTCTCGCCCTCCGCGACACTTCCCCGCTAGGTCGACTCCCAATACCAGGTGCGGTGCCGTTTTCGTTCTCACAGGTGATGGTCTGGCCGTCCCCGGCACGACCGGTCGCCCCGTGATCGTCGTCGCGGCAGTATTCGCCCGGCTCGTAGCACCCACCCTCGTCGTCGATCGGGGAGCAACCCGCCGTGGCGGGACTGGTTGGTGGCGGTGCCGATGTCGGGGGCGTGGTGGTAGCTGTAGGAGAAGTGCCCGTCCGCTGCTGCGGCTGTCCGTTCGAGATATCGGCGGAAAGCACGCTGTTAAACGGCCCGAGAACGCTGGCCGCTGAGGTGATGAGGCCCAGCTCGCGGTTGTGGTCGAGGCTGGAGGTTGAGAAATTCTCTGAACCGGCGAACGCCTTCGTGCTGTCGACGTCGATGACCTTGGCGTGGATGTACAGAGCCGAAGACGTGTCGGGGTAGAGCACCACATGGACCCCGTCGGATGCAAGCTGCGAGAAGGCCGAATCCCACTCTGCGTCCGCCGTCATGACCACGGTGACGTCGACTCCCCTGCGGGCGTCGGACTCGAGCGCCTCTTCAATTGCGGTGGAGTTCATCTCCTCGTTCTCCACTACGACGCTGCGGGTGGCCGAGTTGATGAGTGCGGCGAGCTGGGGCTCCGATCCGGGGCTCCATACGAGGTCCACTCCCGGCGGACCCGCCGACGGGGCCGCCCCCGACCAGTCCGTGGCGAAAGCCGACTCGATGCCCGCCACATCGGCTGCCTGGCCGTCCAGCACCACGAAGTCCCTTGTCGTCGCGTAGTACTGCGGCGTGAGGTTGCCGGTCATCATGGCGGACTCGGCACCGTCGACCGTGATGGTCTTCTGATGGAAGATCTCTGAGTCATTGGCCCAGGCCACGGGGACGCCGGCCGAGGACAGTGTCGAGTACGCGGCCTGGTTGACGGACCCCCCGCTGTAGTCGTGGTCGAGGAGGACCCTGACCCGAACGCCCCTTCGGTGGTCTGCGATCAGAATCTGCTCGGCCGCCGTGTCCGACAACTCGTACATCGTCATGTCGAGACTCCGTCGGGCCGAGGACATGAAGTCGTAGAGGGGCGTCATCCCGGCTTGCGGCTCGACCAGCAGCGAGAGTCCTGCGGGCGCAGTGGTGATCGGTTTGGGGGTGACGGCCGTCGTGCTCGTGGGACTGCGAACAGAAGTGGACGTGGTACTGCTAAACGCATTTCCTTTTGTCGTGGCCGCATTGTTCCGAGGCTTGGTCGGAGTGGAACAGCCCGCAATTGAAAATGCGACACCCACCAGGATGGTGAGCATGCAGGTCGTCGATCGGACCCTCCCTCCTCGTGAACGCTCCACACCTCGACCGCTCATCAGCGGGTCCCGGCGCGAGACGGCAGATCAGCTCGCGAGTTGGACGACCGAGGCATCACCGACACTGGCATAGCGCCCCGGCGTGCAGGTCAGCACGATGATCTGGCAAGAACGACCAGCTTTGGAGATGGCCGCGCCCATGCGTTCGAGCTTTCGGGGGTCGCTCCAACCGAGCGCATCATCGAAGATGACTGGAGCACCCCCATCGGTGGCCACAATGGAGGCACAGGCCAGCCGGCTGATCATCCCTAGCTGCTCCTTCGCCCCGGTGCTCAGATCGGCGAAGTCGAGCGTGACGCCGTGCAGCGTGCGGCGCGAGATGCTCAGATCGTCGGCTAGCTCAACCCCGAGAGTGGAACCGAACACCAGGCGACCGAGCGATTCGATGCCCTCCCGGAACGGGGCGACGTAGCGGTGGTGTGCCTCGGTCCGTCGTCGAGCGAACGTTTCGAACAGGAGCTTGGCCGCGGCGGCACGAGCCTCGAATTGCTCATGGGTGACAGTGAGGTGAGCAAGCTCGGACGTGGCCATGTCGAGCTGGGTCCCGAGGCCCTCTTCGCCCATTAGCGACAGCTTTGTCCGGAGCTCGCGCACTCTTCCCTCATTGTCGTGCAGTTCGCCCGTCAGCCGTGCCCGCACGGCGCGGGCATTACGGAGGAGTTCCTCGACCGTGTCAGGGTCTTGTGCCGCCAACTGACTCTGAACCTCGGACAGCTCGGAGGCACGGGCGGACAGGGTTGCCTCGGCGGCGGCCAGCTGGATGTCGATCGCCTCGTCTGTTGTCACGGCCCGAGCATCGGCAAGCGACCGCTGCTCCTGGGTGGCGGCAATCCGAGCTTGCTCGAGTCGCGCCCTATTGCTGGCGTCACCAATGTCGAGTGCTTGCGCGTCATCTCTGGCTCGCACCAGGTCCTTTTCGAGGCGGTCAAGCTCCTCTCGACGCGCCTGGAGATCGGCACCGGATTCGACAGCCACTATTTCAGCCGCGTCGTAACTGGAGGGCAGCGGAGGCTCGGTTGGACGCTCCCGGCGGTAACGGGCGATCCGTGCTGTCAGGCTGGCGACCTTTTGGGCCAGAGCATCGGCTGTCAGATCGCGTAGGTCGTCCTTGATCGACTTCGCCGTCTCGACGAGTGTGCGCGCTGCCTCGTTGCGCTCAGCGGCGGCGAGGCGAGCCTCGGCCAGGTCATTGACGCCGCCCTCATTGCACGTTGCCCGGAACGCGGCGCGGGCCTCGGCGAGCCGATCGGCCAGCGCCCGGGCTTCCGCCCCCGCATTGACGACGACACGGATGAGTCCGGGCACGACGACCTCGGTGGACCCATCGACCATGAGTTGCCGGCTGGTTCCGCCGAGGAGCACATCGACCTGGCCGTCGATTTCCACGTCAACGTTGGCGATGGCCGTCACAGAGAGGGTTGCTGCACCCGTTGCCGCGGCGGCTTCGGCTTTCGCCACTTCGATCCCGGCTGCTTCGATGCGTGCCACCAGGGCGTCATCCACCCGACTCGACTCGAGCCCCGCCTCTGCCTCGTTGCGACGGCGAACGGCGTCCGTCACCCTGGCCAAGCGCTCCGAGGTTTGTGCCACCTCAATCTGCTGACGCAGGAAGTCGCGGTCAGAGGTGGCCAGCCGCAGGGCGACCTCGGCCTTGACTATGTCGGCTTTGATGGCGTCGAACTCCTGCTGCACCGTGTGCAGCCGTGTCAGGACTTCTTGGCGAGCGGGCAGGGCCCGCGCAACCTGTGACTCGATCTCGACCACTGCGGCGGCCGTATCGACCACGCGCTGCTTTAGTTCAGCACGGACGTTGCTGATGCCGAGCAGGTGGTCACGCTGGGCCAACGCGGTGTCGCGCAAGCCTTCCAGTCGGGCGACGTCGTTGCGGCGGCTTTGGATCGCCTCGATCTGCGAGACCAGTGCGGTCTCACTTTCCTCCTGGGCGTTCTTCTTTTCCAGCAGGACTTTGGCCTCATCGTGGAGGCGGTCCACGGTTAGGGCATCGTCGTCCAACGAGCGGAGTGTGCTCTCGAGTGCAGCGACCTTCGATGTGGCTTCCAAGACACGGGCGGACAGGGCCGTCCGCTCCGCTTTCACCTGTCCGGTGGCGGTCCAGTACCGATCCCGTTCGGCGGTTATCCGTTCCCACAGGTCGTCCTCGCGGTCACCGGTAGCGTCCCCACCGGCGGCCTTGTCGAGCGCCCGACCCAGTGATCCACCGGCGAAGGCGGCTTGCTCCAATTGGGCGCCCTGCTTGAGGCGGAAGGCATCCCACAAGGCCTCGTCGAGGGTCTCGTCGAGAATGGCGCGCACTTTGTCATGCGCCTCACGACCGGTGAACTGGGATCGCACAGGCTCGAGTATGTCGAGCAGTGTCTCCCGCTGCTTGTGCCAGCGCTTGCGGTAGACGAAGCGGTACGGACCGGTGGACAGCTCGATCTCGACCTCGGCCCCCACGTCCTTGTGGGCGGGCTTGACGGCCTTGACCCGCTGCTTGCCGGAATCATCGCGATCAGACAACAACAGGTCGATGGCCTCCGAGAGCGAGGTCTTGCCGACCTCGTTGTCGCCTTCGATGATGGTGACACCCTGCGTAGGGAACGTGACCTCGGAGTGGCTCACGCCCCGGTAGTTGCTGAGCTTGATCCGGTGGATCCTCATGTCGTCACCGCTGTTCCGGCCAAGCGGTACAGCAGCCCGAGTGCGTCCCGGGCAGTAAGGGCGTCGTCCCCTCCTCCGGTCCCCATCTTGCGGAGATCGTCGAGACCGGCAGCCGCGAAGCCCGAGAGCCCGAGCCCTCCGAAATCGTCGTCATCGGGGAGGACCACGAGATCGCAGCGGCGGTCCCAGCGTTGGAGGGCGCCGAGGAGACAAGAAGCGTGATCGAGGGTGGTTTCGAGTCGGTCCATGTCGGTGAGCGAGAGTTGGCCGACGAGCGAAAGCTTGACGATGGTACGGGCCTTGTCGGAAATGTCCTCGAGGAAATGCTCGACCTTCAGGCAGTCCTCGGGGCCCGTCACGTCAAAGTCCTGACGCACGAATTGCCAGGTGCCGATGCGCCGACGCTCGACCGTGATCGAGTCAGGAGAGAGATCGACGATCAGGACATTCCCGGGATCGATCTCGTCGTAGGCAGTGGGTTCAGGCGCTCCGGAATACCAGATCCGACCGGTTCCGCCGACCTCGGTGGTGGAGTGGCGATCGCCGAGCGCAACGTAGTGCACGGTGCCCGCAGCAATGGCTGCTTCGAGGTCGCGCAGTACTACGAGCGCCGGGTTGTGCGGATCGGGCGAGAGACTGTCGGTGCTGCCGTGCCCGACCACCACCCGGAGCGTGCCATCGCTGGGCAGCTCGGTGACGGCGTGAGTGACCAGATCGACCAGGGGCCGCTTGTTGGGCCACGGAGCCCCGACAATCTCGACGCCGTCGGCCGCGTGGACCGGTTCGCTGCTCTCGAGCACGACCACGTTGAGCGGGCAGTTGTCGAGGAACGTCTTCGAGCGGAACACCGAAGCGGCGTCGAGCGGATCATGGTTGCCCGGTAGTAGATAAAAGGTGACGTCCGGGGTGGACTTCATGGCTTCGAGTGAGCGGACGACCACGTGGCGCTCGACCTGGTTGGACTCGAACACGTCGCCGCCGACGACGACGAAGGAACAACCCTCCTGCAGCGCCAAGGCGCCGATGCTGGTGATCGCCTCGATGCGGGCCGCCGTGAAGCGGGCCTGGGCTTCATCGGCCAGAAAGTGCCGGGTCATGCCGAGCTGCCAGTCCGCTGTGTGCACGAATTTGGTCATGGGCTGACGGTAAACAGGCGTTGTGACACTTGCTCCCGATTTTAGGTCTGACCTGCACCTTCAGAAGGTGATCCCCTATGGGGGTTCGACGGGCAACTGCCCCACGGACATGCGGACGGGGCGCCGACCACCACGTCATGAAAGGAGACGTAGCCCCGGTCTGTGTCAGTGAGGCCAAAGACCTCCCGCAGGGTCCGCGTGGTCAGTTGGTCGAGGTAATCCAGTTCTGCCCCCGAAGACACCTCAAAGAACCAGTTGGGAGCGTGAGGTGGAATCGGATTGTTCCACCCGAGCAGTCGGAGTTCGTGCTCCTGAGCCGGGGTGAACTGCTGATCCTCGTCGAGGAAGATGTTGGATCCGCATTCGCCAAGCAACGACTTCCCGTCCTCCAGGGCGAGAAACTGCAGGAACTTGGCGGTGACGTTCGAATCGCAGATCGGACACGATCCGAGAGCGGTCTCGACGACGACGGTCCATCGACCTGGCTTGGACCGAAACTGGCCAAGGACCGCTCGGTTGCCTTTGATCAGTTCGAACACGGTCGTTTCTCTTCGATGAATCGGTCCACGGCCGACCGTTCGACCCAGGAGATGGAGTTTGTCGTAGAAGGCAATGCTCATGGTGATGATGGTAAAGAAGGGCTGTGACATCAAGGGGGGTGCGTAAGGCCAGCGGGATGCTGCCTATCCTCGTCAGCGGATGACAAGAGAGTGGGGTGAAGTCTTTGAACTATGTGCAGATTCAGTTTGCGATCGATGATCCACAGAGGGCAGACGAGATCGTTGAGGCGTTATTGACCGAACAACTCATTGCCTGCGGTCAAAGGACGGGACCGATGGTCAGCCGCTACTGGTGGAAAGGATCACTTGAGCAAACCGAGGAATGGCTGGTGCTCCTCAAAACACGAGCCGAGCTCTCGTCACGAGTGACCGAGGCAGTCGTCAATCATCACCCCTACGAAACTCCGGAAGTGATCACCCTCGCGATCATCGATGGTTCTGCGCCCTACCTCGAGTGGATCAGGAACTCCACCACCCCACCTTCGACGTAGCGGATACTCAAGATCGACGCTATGAGCGCTCACCATCCTGTGGCGCTCGAACAGACTCACCAGTCAGTCAGTCGGTCACGACCTCCTCGCCGGCCCGCATCAAACGACGGACCTCGGCCACGCTCGCGTCGAGATCGGAGAGGTGACGCTCGACGGCGCCGTTCGGGGTAAGGAACAGGAAGGTCACGCGGCTCACGGGCTCGGCCGTTGAAGTAGCGATGGTCAAGGCATATGAGGCCCCCTGCAGCCGGTAGCCCTCGACGCGCTGGTCAAGTACCTCCGGATCAGAAGTCGCGGCCGTCTTGTAGTCCACCACGACCAAGCCATCGGGGCCTCGATACAACAGGTCGATGTAGCCCTCGAGCAGTCGCCCTTCGTGCGGTGTGCACGAATAGATCTCCCGCCAATGGGGCGAGGCGGCAGCTTCCACCACCGATGGAGCGCCGAGCGCCTGCAGGACGAGCGTGCGCACCTCATTGAGCCGGTCTGGAACCGCCTCCGCCTCACACTGCGCGGCCAGCGCTTCTTCGAGACCAACCCCATTCGACAGGTCGATGGTCTGCAGGACGCCGTGCACCGCGCGCCCGACCGCCGTTCCGTAGCGGCCCTTGAGCCAAGGGGGGAGGTCGAGATCCTGTGGGCGCTTCTGCAGGCCGGGATCGGGTTGCCCTTCGCTGTCGGGCTCGCCCTCGTCGGTCAGTGCGCTGGCGGCCACCGTGGTCGGGCGGCGTGCAGCCCGGAGCGCACCCGATCGTTCCGCTTCCCATTCTGCGAATGGAGCCGGCGGAGTCGGCGGTGCGACGACGACCGGCCGCAAAGCCTCCCCAGCGAATGCCGCGTCGGGCAGCTCGCCCACCAGCTCACCCATCCCGTCGAGAAGCAACTCGGCGTTGGTCCGTCCGCTCGGCTTCGGCGGATTGGTCCGCACCTTGCGGTGCACGGACATGATCAGGTGGTCGCGTGCCCTGGTGCACGCCACGTAGAGCAGGCGGATGCGTTCGTGCAGTCCCATCTGCTCGTCGATCGGGGCCCACTCGACGTATTCGTCGGTGGTGACCTTGCTGCCGAACTTGTAGCCGACGGTGTCGGCGTCCGGGTTCCCGCTGTCGGGGAAGACCACTTCGGCGGGCGCCGACCTGTTCGATGGTGCGGTCGACATGCCCGATACGATCGTGATCGGGAATTCGAGTCCCTTCGCTCCGTGGATGGTCAGGATGCGCACGGCGTCGTCGTCGCTCTCGGGTAGGATCGACTCGGCCACGCGCGCTCCTTCGGCCGTTTGCGCCGTCACCCAGTGCAGGTACTGGCGCAGGTTCCCACCGGTGGCTTCGCTCCAGGCCCGGGCCTGATCGGTCACGAAGCGCAGGCGCCGCCACACGTCGCGCGGCCTGCCTTCGGCGAAGCCGAGCTCGAGGGCCCTTCGGTCCTGGGTGATCCTCCCCAGCAGCTCGGACGGAGCCAGCCAGGTGCGTTCCTCGTAGAGCGAGCGCAGGTAGGTCAGCGCCGCTCGTACCGGGTCATCGAGCGGCACCGTGTCCGGCTGGTCACCTAGATAGCTCCAGCGCCCCCTCCGCTCCCACTTGAACCGGAACAGATCATCGTCACCGCAGGCCAGCAGTGGGGTACGAAGGGCGGAGACGATGTGGAGGTAGTTGGTCGGGTCGTCCACCGCCCGGAGAACCATGAGGAGATCGCGGACCGCTCGGCTGGCGTAGACCAGCGAACTGGTCTCGGCCCGGAAGGCGATGCCGGCGTCGTCGAGCGCTTCCTCCAGGAAGGGCAGCGAGGTGCGGGCCGGCACCAGCACGGTGATGTCGCCGAGTCGGGCCGGGCGCCACCCACCGTTCTTGTCGCTGACGTCCCACCCCTCGTCGATCACGCGGGTGATGGCCGCGGCCACGTCGCTGGCCTCTGCCGTCCGCATCTCGTCGGCCAGGGTGCCTTTGGGATGTTCCTCGCGCCCCAGGATCGAGACCGTTGGTCCGGTATCCGCCGCAGCGCGGGTGGCGACGAGGGGGAGATAGTCGGGCTGGGAGTGGTGCGTCACGGCGAGGTCGTCACGTTCGCCCATGAGCGTGGCGAAGGTGTGATTCACCCAGTCGATGATGGGTTCGACCGTGCGGAAGTTCGCCGTCAGCTCGACCACACCGCCGCCCTCGGCCCCGAAGCGCTCGGCCGCCCTCAGGAACGTGGCGATGTCAGCCCGGCGGAAGCGGTAGATCGATTGCTTGGGGTCACCCACGACGAAGAGGTGGCCGGGTGCCACGTCGACCCGATCCCAGCGTTCGGTTCCGGCAGCCGCGCCCCGCGGGTCGGCCGCGGCGATGCGCACAGCCAGTTCGATCTGAATCGGGTCGGTGTCCTGGAACTCGTCGAGGAGTAGGCGGTCGTAACGGTCATGCAAGGTGGCGCGTACCGCTGGTCCGTGGTCGGGATCACGCAACAATGCCCGGGCCAGAACGAGAAGATCGTGAAACTCCAACTGGCCCTCACGCTGGCGGGCCCGCGCACTCTCCAGGGTGAAGGCACGGATGGCACTCCCGATGCGATGGGCGCACGCGTTGGCCACTTCGGCACAGACCGCTGCCAGGCCCTCCCCTGCCTCACGGATGCGGGATCTGAACTCGACCAGGTCGCAGTCCCAGGAACCCTTCCTTCCCTTCCCCCCGACCTTGAAGCTCGGCAGTTGCGGGTTGGCCTGTTTCCCGATGGCCTCGAGGAGGTCCAGCTCGTCCTGAATGGTCTCCAACGCGCGCATCCGGTCAGCGATCTCATCGAGGTGCAGGCGGAGTTTGTCATCGGGGTCGCGACAGGGCTCGGCACAGACATCGCGGATGGCCGACAAGGCGCCGTCGACGAGGCGATGGACCGGTGGCGGGTCCGGTGCGTGCGCCGGCACCCGCTCTTGCACGAGGTCCCAGTTGTCGTCGAAGGCCTGGGCCAGGTACTGCAGCGCTGCGGGTTTGACGCCAGCGGCGAGCAGCAGCAGGACCGAGCGCTCCAGCGCGGGGTCGGCCAGGAGCTGATCGCGGAACGACGACCAGCGGGTCTCGAAGGCGACCGAGGAGCTGACCTCGTCGAGCACCTCGACCCGGGGTGGGAGTCCCGCTTCCACCGGGTGCTCGGTCAGCAGGCGCTGGGCGAAGGCGTGCAGGGTGCCGATGGCCGCACCGTCGAGCTGCTCCAGGGCGAGCCGGCAGCGCGATCCGACGTCACCATCAGGATCGCCCTCCGCCGTCTTCTCCAGTTCGGCCCGGATGCGGTCGCGCAGCTCGGCGCCCGCCTTCTCGGTGAAGGTGATGGCGGCGATACGACGGAGTTCCACATGGCCGGCCGTCACCACGGCCAGGACCCGGTTGACGAGGGCCGAGGTCTTTCCCGATCCGGCCCCGGCTTCGACAAAGAGGGTGGTGTCGAGTTCCTGCGTGATCCGTTGGCGCGCCGCTTGATCAGGGGCGGGGGGAAGCGCGGCGACCTCGAGCTGGTCAGTCATCGACGAGCTGCTCCGTCTCGGCGTCGACCTCGATGTCCTCGAGCGGATGGGCAAACGTCACGAAGGCGTCCATGGCGTCGTCGGCCTGTTTGTGCTCGTACTGCCGGCGCAGCTCGGCCACGCCCATGCCGTCCGGATCGCAGTAGGGGCACTCGACCCGGATGGCCGTGCTCTGTGCCGTCGGGTAATGGGGGAAGACTCCGGCTTCGATGCCATTGACCATCGCCTGGAGGGTCTCCCCGATGTGCCCCAGCACGGCGGGTGTGACGGAGTAGCCCAGGCGCTCGAAGCGGCCCCGTGACGACACGAACCAGTACTCGGCCCGCACCGGTGTGTCGGGTGTCCCGTGGAGAAGGCGGGCCGCCTGGCCGTAGACGGCGAGCTGTAGCAGCTGGCCCTGTGCGTCGGGGTTCTCCTCGCTCAGCCCGCGGTAGGTGTCGGCCTTGCCCGTCTTGTAGTCCAGGACGTGGAGTGTGCCGTCGTCTGCCACGTCGACCCGGTCGGCGAAGCCGCGGAAGCTGACGGCCCGCCCGTCGGGGAGGTCGAGTGCGACGGTGCCCAGTGCGGCCCGGGGGAATCCGAACTCCAGCTCGGCCGCAATCGGCCGCATTCCGTGGCTCTGGCGGTACGAGGAATCTGCGTCGAGGAAGTGCAGCAAGTCTGCAATGATCCGTCTCTGGTCCTGGTGCCAGAAGATGGGGCGCCCGGTCAGACCCCGCCTCTCGTAGTCGGCGCACACCCTTTCCCCGATTTCGACCATGAGTGCCCGGTCCGAGGCCGACCACGGTTCGTGCGGACCTGGTCGGTCGGCTTCCGGACGCGCCAGTACCTCTCGTATGAAATCCTCCAGCGCCTGGTGCACGAGAGACCCCTTGTCGCGGGGTGTGATCTGGAGCTCATCTTCGGGGTTCTCGACCTCCTCCACCGACAGGACATTGCGCATGAGGTAGGCGAATGGGCACGATGCCCACTTCTCCAACCTGGTGGCCGACGTGACCCGTTCTGCGGGCGACGGCAGGTCGAGGCCGGCCAGGTTGCCGTCGAAACGGGTGAAGCGATCACTGCGTCGGGCGTCGACGACCTCCGCTCCGGATTCCAACAGGGGGTCGCCCGCGGCGGCCAGGACCGGAAGGGACAATCGAGTCGAGCCCTGCACCATGAGGGAGCGCAGCCGGTGCTCCTGCGCCGTGGCGGCGAAGTCCATACGCCGGATACCAGCGTCGAAGGACGCCACATGGGTGAGCCAACTCCGTTCGGAATGCAAGAGGTCGCTCGACCACCACCGCTCTCCGGCCAGGGCACTGGCGATCTGCAGGATCCAGCGGGAGGGGACCCGCTCCATGTTGCGGCGCAGGTCACCACGCGGGACACACAGCACCTGGCGACGTGCACCGGCCAGGGCGGCGAGAAGCTGTCGGTGCTGGCGCTCCACGCTCTGGGACCGCAAGGGCAGTTCGTCACCGGTGGACGAACGTTCGTGATCGGGAAGGAGAGAATCGTCACGGGTCGGCGAGGGGAACAGGCCTTCGGCCAGGCCGAGCACCACGACGAGGTCCAGATCCAGGCCGACCCCCATGCTCACCGCACCGACCAGTACCCCTTCGCCCATGCGTCCCACCCGGCCGAGGTCGGTCTCGAGTTCGAGCTCCAGGGTCCGGGTGAACACGTCGAGATCGACCCGCTCCTCGACCGCATCAAGGCAGGCCAGTCGATCAAGAGCCCGGTCCACCCGCTCGGCCGCCTTCTGCTCGACCGTCGGCCATGCACTCCGGCGGCGCTCGTCGCCGAACAACGACCTCACGTGCCCTCGCGCCCAGGCGACTCGCCCTCCCCACGACTGCGGCTGATTCGCCGCCCGTTCCGCGTCGTCGATCAACCCGACAACGAAGTCCCGCAGTGCCCGCGCGCGCTCGGCCTCGGTGCGGTAACTCTCGGCCCGCCACGGTGGTGCGTCGGGATCCTTTTCGGCGAGTTCTGCTTCGGCCTCACGCCCTTCAGCGAAGATGGTCAGCCGACGGTGCCAGTCGTTGCGCCCAGCGACGACGCCCGCCTCTCGGGACAACCGTTCCCAGGAAGTGACCGGGAGGGTACGGCCCTCGTCCTGCAAACGCCCCCCGGCCAGCCAGGCAAAGACATCTTCTCGGCGGAAGCCACTGTCGGGAAGGGCAAAGAGCCCGAGCAGGGTACGGCCCACCAGTCGGGAAGTGAGGGGCATCACCGCAGCGCCGTTGAGTGGGATTCCGGCCGCAGCCAGCTGTTCATGCGCCAGCCGGGCGTAGGGCACCGGACTGGCATGAAGAATGGCCATACGGTCGAGTGGCGTCCCCGCACGGGCCGCATCGACAACGCAGCGCACGGCGGCCCGGACCTCTTCGTCGCAGTCGGAGACCGTGAGGATCCGCGTCCGGTCCGCACTCACGACGTCCATGGGCTTGTCATCGCCGGGATGCGCGCCCGTGGCCGTGACCGTGATGCGACGAACGGACCGTTCGACCTCGGCATCGGCGCGGGCGTCACCGGTGGTCCCGCCCAGCACGATGACTTCTGTCGCTTCGGCGACGGAGCCAAGAAGCGCACCACCGTGACGGGACAGTCGCTCGGGGGAGATAGACGATCACGGTGCCAAGACGGTGGGCGGTGGTCACGTCCCTCCGCAATGTCTCTGCCGCGGAATCGAGCAGATCCTCCTCGTCGTAGAAGTCCGCCTCGAGGCTGGCCCGTGCCGTTCGATGGAGCCGGACCACATCGGCGGCTCTTTCGCTGCTCTCGGCCAACGCGTCGAGCGCTCCATCGGAGAGGTCGCGTAACTCGCGGTATGCCGCCACCAGCGCTGTCTCCGTCGCGGCGTGGCCGGCAACGGGCGCGAAGATTCCGGGCTGCAAGGTCAGAGCCGACCGCAGCGCAGCGGCGATGACGGGCGTGGACACCGGTCGACGTCCGCTCCCGGCCAGCTGTGCCGACCCGAGAAGCTCTGCCAACCGGTACACCGTGACGAAGGAAACCGCGGCAACGCCGATGCCCCGACCACAGACCGATCCGAGCGCTCCCGAAGCCAGGAGTCGCCGGGTGGCCACCCCGACGTAGTTGGAGGGAACGACGATGGTCACGGGAGCGAGGGGCTCGTCACCCTTAGCCAGGCTGATGGTCGAGCGCAGCTCCTCGGCCGCCGGCCGGCCATGACGTACCCAGCTCAGCTTCGCTCCCATAAGTGCGGATGGTAGGCCAAGGGTGTTTTCTCGGGTCTTCTAACGGAAAACTTAGAAAGTACCCAACGTCCGCGGCTACTCAGCTTGCGAACCGTCCAGGGCCGATTTTCGCTGCCAGGATGAATCTATAAAAGCCCGGCTAAACGTCGGCCTCTAGTTGGCCTCAAGAGTGATGGGAAGGCTGTGATGGACGGCCATGTTGTGGAACAGACTCGGATGCGTCGTGACGGCGGGTCCGAGGTGTATGTCCTTGGTGCGCAGAAGAACTTCGTCGAAAGCGACCCGCATCTCGACACGGGCGAGCATCGCCCCGAGGCAGTGATGGGCGCCCCCGCCACCAAAGCCAACGTGCGGATTCGGCGCACGGCTGATGTCGAACTCGAACGGATCTTCAAATATGTCTTCGTCGTGGTTGGCTGAAGCCAGGACCGAGACGACGCGATCGCCCTGACGGATGTGGGCTCCGCCCATCTCGAGGTCTCGGCGGGCCCCCCGAACCCAATATGTAAGTGGGGAGGCCCAGCGGATCGCTTCCTCGACCGCATTGGTCCGGAGATCGGGATCCTCCCGGTAGCGAAGGAGTTGATCGGGGTGATCTATGAACGCCTGGAGCCCGACCGTGAGGGATGTGCGTGTCGTGTCGCTACCGGCCAGGCTCAAGATGAAGAAGAACACCTCCAGCTCGTTCTCTTCGAACTGGAAGGTTGAGCCGTCACGCTCGGTGTATGAGGTGTTGCACAGGGCGCTCCAGATGTCATCAGTGGGATGCTCACGCTTCCGACGCGTGAGCTCGGCCGCGTACTGGTAGGTCTCGACGAACGGAGCGTCATTTCCCGGCTCGTGCAGAACCGCATCGACCCAACTGAACACTTGCTCACGATCCTCCTCGGGGATCCCGACGATGTCGCCGATGACGTTCATCGGCAACCGGTGTGCGACATCGGCGACCCAGTCGCCCTCCCCGGCTTCGAGAAGTTCGTCAAGGTAGCGAGCCGCCCGATCCTTGATGGCCGCCTCGAGCTTGGCGACGGCGCGAGGCGTGAATGCCCTACTTAACACGTTACGACGGCTCGTAAGTTCGGGCGGGTCCATGACGATGATGCTCGGTTGTGAGCTGAACGTATCGATCGACTGGATCAGTGGTCCATCGGTGGCAGTGAAGCTGTCCGTGTCCCGGTGGATGCGCCGCACGTGCTCGTGCGTGGCGCAGATCCAGAACGGTCGATTGACATATTCGCGGACATGTGGCGTCACCTCATGAAGGAAGATGGGCGCTTCCGACCGGATCTGTGCGAACAGACCGTGTGGAAATCCGTCTTCCCAGATGGTGGGATCGGAGAGATCGAAGGTCGGGCTCATGTGGTGGAAAGGCCATCAAGCACAAGTTCGAAGATCATCTCTTTGACGCCGTCGAGGTCACCGATGCCGTCGATGGACGTCGCCATGATGGCCGCTGTGGTCGTTGCGGCGAGGAGTGCCATGGCGCCCAGGCGAGGCTGACGTAGTGGCCTGATCGTGCCGTCTGTTGCTCCATCCTCAAACAGGCTGGAGATGGGATCGATGTACGACGCACGCGTCTTCTCGTCGATCTCGGGCAGCCGAGCGGCGCGCCCGAGGTCGAAGTGCAGGGCGCGGGCAGCCTTCGGGTAGGTAGCGACGATGTCGAGGTGGACGTCGACGACACGGTGGAGCCGCTCCATCGCGTTGCCCGGACCGTCCACGGCGCCCTGAACAGCGTCTCCGAGTGCATCGAGGAGCACGGCGAAGATGTGCGAGAGGACCGCCTCTTTGCCGTCGAAGTAGTAGTAGAGCGTCGCCTTCGAGATGCCCGCCACCGAAGCGATGTCTTCACTCTTGGTGCCGTCAAGGCCTTGATCGGCGATCAAGTCGGCCGCCCGCATCACGTTGGCTGAAATCTCTGGCGGGACGGAACGCATCATCTGGGCTCTTTCTCCATACTCACCGAGAGTCTAGACTCTGAGTAAGGACTGATGGTAAGGACGAGGAGCAGCCGATTTGCAGGTGCCACGAGGGAGTCGGCTCGAGGCACATGCGCTGCGACAACCCCGCTCCAGCGAGGGTGTCATTTTGGGAGACTCTCAGTTGCTACGACCGAAAGAACGGTTCCGGGGGAGGCTCGGGCCAGGAGGGGGAAGAGCGGATGCGATCACTGGACCACGAACGGGTGGAGCGATGACGAAACTGAGCAATGACCTTGCACTGAGCGAGTTCCGGGGAATGGTCGTCGTGCCTGGTGCTCGCTACACGTCGCAGGAATTCTTCGACCTCGAAATGGAGCGACTCTGGCCCCGAGTGTGGCAGGTGGCGTGCCGCGAGGAAGAGGTTCCGAATCCCGGCGATTTCCTCGAATACACGATCGGGGACCAGTCGATCCTCGTCGTCCGGAGCGAACAGGACACCATCACAGCGTTCTTCAATGCGTGCGCGCATCGCGGCACCCGGTTGGCGTCAGGCACGGGCAACTTTGCGACGTCGGAGATCCGCTGTCGCTACCACGCCTGGCGTTGGGACCTCGACGGAGAGATCATCGAGGTCGTCGACCGTCAGAACTACCCGCCGGCCCTGACCGACGAGGACGTCCACCTGGGCGAAGTCCAGGTGGGGCGATGGGGAGGGTTCGTCTTCGTCAACATGGATCCGAAATGTGAACCATTCGACGCCTTCCTCGGCGACATACCCGAACTGTTCGCGTCGTACCGTATGGAAGAGCTGCGGTTCCGCTCCTACCGCACGATCGTCTTCGAGTGCAATTGGAAGACCGCGGTCGATGCCTTCAACGAGGCGTATCACCCCCAGGGGCTTCACCCCCAGATGCTGACCTGGTTCGACGACACCCGCTTCTCTTACGCTGCGGTCGGTCAGCACAGCCTCTACGGCGAGGAGGAGTACCGCCGCGAACTCGCCCCGAGTCCTCGTCTCGGGCTGAGCAGCGATGACTACGACCAGGAGGAGTTGCTGGCGGACCGCATCGATGCCGTGGCCGGACTGTTCTCTCGAGAGGACCGGGGACGTCTGGAAGAGCTTCGCCGCAACGGGCCGCCCGAAGGCAAGAGTGCAGCCGATGTCTTCAACGACATCCGGGTGAGTGCGCTCCGGGATCGCTACGACCTCGGCAGCCTGACCGACGATCAGATTCTGCGCAACGGCACGATCCACGTCTTTCCCAATCTGATCGGCCCTCTCGTACACGGGAACGCCACGCTCTACCGGGCGCGACCCAATGGGCTCGACCCCGACAGCACCCTTCTCGACTACTGGGCCCTTGAGTGGGTGCCGACGGGAGGCGAGGCTCCTGCAATAGAGCACAAGTTCTACGAGGACTGGTCGATCAAGGATTGGGGCCTCATCAACAATCAGGATTTTGGAAATATGGTGGAGATCACGAGAGGTATGAAGTCCCGGGGATATCGGCGAGGCCTGCTCAATCCAGTCCAGGAGGCCAATATCGTCCACCACAATCAGATCCTCGACCGCTACCTTGCCGACGAGTAGTCCGAGCGGGACCGATCACCCCCTCGTACCGACGGGCGGGGGGCCGCTCGATGCGCTGCGTGACCTTCGTGTCGTTGACATCTCTGACGGCGTCGCCGGCGCCTACTGTGCCAAGTTGCTCGCCGACGCAGGCGCGGACGTCCTCAAGCTCGAACCGCCGGGAGGTCATCCCCTCCGATCCTGGTCGGTGTCGGGATCCGTCGGACGTGACGGCGAGACGGACGGCGTGCTCTTTCGTCACCTTGCGGCCGGACAGCGAAGTGAGGTCGTCGACCTTGAGAGTTCATCAGGGTGTGAACGGGCACTCGAACTCGTCGCTCAGAGCGATGTCGTGATCGAGAGCTTCCCGCCCCACGTCCTCGAGAGCCGGCGCCTCGGGTTCGAACAGCTCCGAAGCGCCAATCCGACGATCACGATGGTGTCGATCACGCCCTTCGGCCAGGAAGGGCCACGTCATACCGATCAGCGAAGCGAGTTCCTTCTTCAGGCGCTCGTCGGGTCCTTGCGACTGCATGGCGGCCTGGACGATCCCCCGGTCGCTGTTGGTGGCCGCCTTGGCGAGTGGTCGGCCGGGGCCTATGCGGCCGCCGGAGCACTGGCCGCGCGGGCACGATCCGAGCGGACGGGAATCGGCGAGCATGTCGATGTCTCGACGCTCGAATGTCTCGCCGTGACCTTCCTGGCCTATCCGGCCCTGTTGGCCGCCCTCCCGGGCGGCTCACGCGAGTTGACCATGACCATGGTCCCGGGCATCGAACGCTGCAAGGACGGTTATGCGGGCCTCGCCACGATCACCGTGCAACAGTGGCACGACGTGCTGGCCATGATGGGCCGCCCCGACCTTGTCGAGCGCGTCGAGTGGAACGATCAACGAACCCGCCAGCGCCACCGGGCCGAAGTCTGCGCCGAGATGAATCCATGGCTCATGGAGCACACGGTCGAGGAGATACTCGAGTTGGCCGCGGCGTTTCGCGTGCCGGCCGCTCCCGTGGGCAACGGGGCCAATGTCACCGAGCTGCCGCATCTAGTCCTCCGTGAACTCTTCCGTCCGAACCCAAGAGGCGGTTTCCCCGATCCACGACCGCCGTTTCGCACGACGCGGACCTCACCGCAGGCGCCACGAGCGGCGCCTGCTCTCGGAGAGCATGACGCTGCCGGTTTCGGCCCCCTCGCGGCCACGCCTCGCGGCCGTGGCGTACCTCGTGAGGGCAACCCACCACCGCTCGAGGGGATCCGTGTCGTCGACCTCACCTCCTTTTGGGCTGGTCCCTTCGCCACGCAGTACCTCGCCACCTTGGGCGCCGACGTCATCAAGGTGGAGTCCGCCCAACGGCCCGACCCGATGCGTTTCAACGTGAGCGTGCCGATGACGACCGACCAATGGTACGAGCGAGGCTCGCTGTATCTCTCTGTCAATCTGAACAAGCGGGGGCTCACGCTGGATCTCACACAGCCCCGCGGACGTGAACTGCTCCTCAGCCTGGTGGCGACGGCGGACGTGGTCATCGAGAACTTCACCCCCCGAGTGATGGACCAGTTCGGTCTGACCTATGACGCGCTGAGATCGGTCCGACCCGACCTCGTCTACGTACGAATGCCGGGATGGGGACTCGAGGGTCCCTGGCGGGACCGGCCGGCGTTCGCCTCCACCATGGAGCAGACATCGGGGATTGCGTGGATCACGGGTTGGCCCGACGGTCCACCGATGCTGGCCGGGATCTGCGACGCCCTGGCCGGGGTCCATGGGGCCTTCGCCGTACTGGCCGCCCTCGAGCAACGACGTCATACCGGCGAGGGTCAGCAGATCGAGCTGGCGATGCTCGACCTGTCAGTGAACATCGCAGTCGAGCAGATCCTCGAATACGCCGCCTACGGCCACCTGATGGCTCGCGGGGGCAACCGTGGCCCGACGGCCGCGCCCCAGGGTGTCTATCCCTGTGCACAACCCGATACCTGGCTTGCCCTCGCTGTCGGCACGCGCCAGGAGTGGCAGGAGCTGTGCAGGGCCATGGCCAATCCCCAACTCGAGGCCGACGAAGGGTTGGCCAGCGTTGAGGGAAGGCGAGCAGCCCACGATCGGATAGACAAAGAGATCACCTCTTGGTGCGAGAGCCGCACCCTTGATGAGGCCCTCGGCGCCCTGCGGGCTGCCGGGGTGCCGGCCGAGCCCGTGGCCTCCCCGTGCGATATCGACCACGAACCGCAGATGCTGGCCCGAGGGTTCTGGGAGGAGGTCGACCATCCCGTCGTCGGGCGTCAGCGCTATCCGGGCTGGCCGATGCGCTTGTCAGGAAACCAGGGGAAGTGGTACCGATCGGCGGCGCCACTCCTCGGCCAGCACAACGAGGAGATCCTGCGCCACGAGCTTGGGTTGACGGACGACGATCTCACGGCCCTGCGCGCGGCGAATGTCATCGGAGATCGCGTCCTTCGCAGATGAGGGAGTGTTGTCAGATCGAGCATGCAACGTGGACTCGAGAACAGTGCCCGACATGACCGAGGACCGAGTTTGCGTTGTCCGGGTGGAGCCCGCAAACATCACGATCCGGGTGAAGCCGAACGAGTCGCTCATGGCCGCCGCCGAGCGGCAGGGTTACCACTGGCCCACTATTTGCCACGGCCAGGCTGTCTGCACGGCCTGCTGCATCGTCCTTGAGGGCAACGCCGAGGCATTCGAGCCGCCGACCCCTCTCGAGAAGCAGGGCCTGCAATTGTTGGCCGGGCGGTCCTTCTACGAAGGAAAGGTGGTGCGATTGGCCTGTCAAGCGCACCCGATCACAGACACGAGTGTCACCAAGCGGGGCGTCCGGCCAGCCTCCTCGTCATCCTGATTGCGGTCAGTGATTTGGTGGAGCCCTACTTCGGACGGGGAATCTGAAAGATGCAGGTGCCCCGGGCGAGGAGCTTGCCTTCTTCGTTCAAGATGCGGCCGTCGGCAATCGCCATGGCCCGGCCGATTCGTACGATCTCACCCACCGCGGTGTAGGTCCCGCCGATCGGGATTGCATGCAGATACTCGACGTTCAGGGAAACGGTCGGCGCCGTAGCGGATTCGATCGCCGACGTCACGGCCGCTCCTGTGACCTCATCGATGAGCGTGGCGATAATTCCTCCATGGACGCTCCCGAAAGGGTTCGCCATGTCGGGCGTGGGCGTCCAGGTCATTTCTGCTTGCCCATCCTGCATCAGGACGGTCTTCCATCGACCCGGACTGTCGGCATAGGGCGCTGCCACGTGTTCCGCTCCTTGATCGGTCAGAGATGACGGCCCACATACTGCCCGATCGACGCAGCATGATCGGCCGACCGTGGCTCGCACGGTACGCCAGAACGGTGATTTCCCGCTCCTCCTGGTTGTCGGCCAAGGAGGAATGGGCGAGTTCATCCGCCACTTCGGCGAACGTCAGGGTCGTTTTTCATCTGCACGCATTCGGCACTTACCGTGTGGCGGCGGGTTTCGGGCGCCATTTCTCGCTCAGTTCATTTCCCTGTCAACCCCGCAGCAGGCCCCAGCGTAGAAGAGGGGTGGGAGCTGTCAGGGACTCAGGTCGGGGCGCTGAGAGCGTTGTGGGCGGGAACGCCACTGAGCGGTTCGAGGAGGAGTTTGCGGACGGCCCAAATCCGGGGCGCACCTCGAACCACACGTTGCGAATGGCGCTCTCGGGCCTGCTCGTCTTGTTGGTCACGACCTCGGTCGTCGTGAGAGCGGTGCGTGCACCGACCACCTTGTCTCCGCTGGCGCAGAGGGGACACCGCCAGGCCCCGGTGCAAACGACGACGCCGCATGCGGCTGGTCCAGCCTCGGCCAACGTGGTCAGGGAGTTCGGGGGCTGCGAGCTGTCGCTCAGCGCCGGTGCCCCGGTGTTGCCGGCCGGTTCTTGCACGGTCCTGGAGATCGGTGACTCGTTGGGAAACGATCTCGGGTGGGGTCTGGCCCGCGAGCTCCCGTCAGGCTCCAGCCTCAACGTGGTGCAGCTCGACAAATCGGCGACCGGGCTCGCGAACGCCGGGTACTACGACTGGCCGACTGAGCTGGAGACCGATCTGAATCTTTACCATCCGCAGCTCGTGCTCATCTGCCTCGGGGGCAACGATGAGCAGGGTATGGAGGTCGACGGCTCGGCGGTCCAGTTCCCCTCGCCCGCCTGGACGGGCGCTTATCTGACCCGGGTACGGCAACTGGTCAGCGAGGCCACAGCGAACGGCGCTCTGGTGATGTGGGTCGGGATGCCCGTGATGGAAGATCCCGACTACAGCCAGGGAATGGAGATCTTGAATTCGCTGTACCAGCAAGGAGCGCGCGCCGATCCCAATGCGACCTTCGTGTCCACCTGGCAGCTCTTCTCGGAACGAGGTGCCTACCAAGCGGTGGCGGACGTCAATGGCATCCCTGAGAACCTGCGAGAACCCGACGGCATCCACTACTCGTTCACCGGGGAGGATGTGATCGGGACCTATTTGATCGATGAGATGGCTTCGATCTTCCACGTGCAGCTCGCACCCACGAACCCCGCGGTGATCACCGGCTGGTGACCGCCGACCCGGGGATCCCTCACATGGCCACTTCGCTCGGAGGCTCCAATATGGAAGCAGAGCATCTTTCCACCGTGCCCGAGCTCCCGAGAACGCCAACCCAGGCCGACCCTGAGGCGGAACATCCGGCCGCATCTCATCAGAACGAGCGTCGCCGGGATATCCAAGGACTCCGCGCCTTGGCGGTGGTGTTGGTCATCGCCGACCATGCCGGGCTTCCAGGCTTCAACGGCGGTTTCGTCGGCGTCGACGTCTTCTTCGTCATTAGCGGGTACGTCATCACCCAGCTGTTGATGCGAGAGTCTCCCAAAGGTGTCCGTCGGGGGCTGGTGGACTTCTACTCCCGACGCATTCGCCGCATCGTACCGGCTGCTACCGCGACCCTCGTCGTCACCATGGTGGCGGCCGAACTGTTGCTCGGCGCACGAATGAACCCGCTGTTGCCCGGGGACGTTCGTTGGGCGTCACTGTTCGCCGCCAACTTCCGCCTCATCGGCACCGGGAGCAACTACTTCGTTCCTGGCATGCACCCCTCACTGGTGACACACTTCTGGTCACTGGCAGTAGAGGAGCAGTTCTACTTCGTCTGGCCGGTCGTCGTTTTTTCGATTGCCCAGCTCGTCGAACCGCGCCATTTGCGCCGGGCCCTGGCGGCCACGCTCATCGTGGGCGTTGTGGCTTCCGCCTGGTGGTCGATCCACCTGTCAGCCGGGGATCCCGTCGCCGCCTACTACTCGCCGTTCACCAGATTCTGGGAACTCGGTTTGGGTTGCCTACTCGCCATAGCGGCAAGCGGTCGGCCCATTCGATTCGTCTGGCTCGAGCGCCTGGCCGCGGGACTGGGCGTGGCGCTTCTGGTGGTGGCCTTGACCACGTTGAACTCGGCCAGTGTCTACCCGGGCTGGCGCGCCTGGCTTCCGTGTGTCGCGACAGCGGCACTCATTTGGGCGGGAGTCGGCGGTGGCCGCACCGTCGCGTCGTGGCTGCTATCGACCCGTCCCCTCGGCTATGTGGGTGACATCTCGTTTTCGCTCTACCTATTTCATTTTCCGTTGCTCGAGCTGGCCAAGGAAGCCCCCTCTTGGTTGAGCAGCGTGGATTGGCGCCTGCTCGCAATCGGCAGCACCGTAGTGTGCGCCATCTGTTCGTATCACCGACTGGAGAACCCAATTCGTCGGTCACGGAAGCTCGATGCCGACCGGGTCACGGTGGCACTCCTCCTCGCTGTCTGTGTCGCCGCTTCGTGGACTGCGACGATCGTCGTTGGCTGACGGAAGCGCCTGAACCACTAGAGCGGGCGACGAGAATCGAACTCGCGTTCTCAGCTTGGGAATCCGTCCGAGGGAAATTTCGGTACCAGGAGAAACTTAGAAAAAGTCCAGCTAAAACGCGGATTTTGGGTACTTTGTACTATGCGTTGATACGCGCTGTTCTCCACTCCGTGTTGCACGAGACAGCCCAAAATTGGCCATTGCACGCTGTTGCACGACCGCGTGCCGGGCCAGATGAGCGTATCCAGCGGAACTCC
This sequence comes from Acidimicrobiaceae bacterium, assembly GCA_003160635.1. Taxonomy (GTDB): domain Bacteria; phylum Actinomycetota; class Acidimicrobiia; order Acidimicrobiales; family RAAP-2; genus Bog-473. The sequence goes on from PMLV01000077.1 coordinate 74,022, forward strand.
ACTCGTATCGAACGACCGGGTCATCATCGGAGATGTGCCCGGACCTCAATGCGAGCCGGCCCTAACCTTTTACGACAAGGTCCGTTCGGCACGAAAACCTGAATCGTCACCAAGATGGAAATAGAGGTGCCCATGCAGAACTCTGTCGTTGTGGAGTTCTGCCCACCCTCGACCGCTAACCTGGTCGCCTTCGTCCGTTCCTTCCCAACTGAACTCAACACCGGAACGGCCGGTTCCTGCCCTCCGCCAGTCGATCCAACCGGTAACGACGATGAACCCGAATTCGCCTGTTTGATCAGGGCTGAACTCGATGAACGCCGGAGCCACGAGGTCGAGGGCATCTCGGTCCCACAGATCCATCTCGAGGATCCTCCATCGGCCAGTGAAGTCTCCGTCGGCCCGATGAGTTTCCTTGGCCTGATCCGCCATCGCCACCACCGTTGTGAAGGTGTCTGCGGACTCCACCGCCTCGAGCACTTTTGTCAGTATGTCGAAGGCGGCGTCGAAGCGCTTTTGTCGGCGACGGTTGGTCTCGTGGTTCGCGTTGGCGGCGATGAAGCCGAGCAGTTCATCGAGTTCTTCGGCGCTGGCGGTGAGGACGGCGCCCTCACTCGAGCTGTGCATCTGGAACACGAGGCGTTCGCACTCCATGTCGAGGAACATCAGCTCCCGCAACGTGGTGGCCACTTCGTCGGTCAAGAGCGTCTCATGCCTTGGCTCTTCGTCCGATGAGGAGCGAGGCTGCCTGAGGTCGTACAGTGAGTCTTCCCAACCGCTTATAACCCCCTCGTCACCGCAGGCTGTACATCGCCACTCGATCGGGACGGGAAGATCCGCACGAAATACTGCGATGTGCCCCGCACAGGGCCGATTGGCGGGTCGCCGCCGACAGGTCAAAGCGCTGACCCACGGCGCGCCCGCTTCGCGAGCAGTAGCGGCCCGAACGACGAATCCCAGTTGTTCGGCCATCTTCCGGGCCGGACCAGGGGCCTCGTCAGGGATGTCGAGAAAATGACGCAGATCGGCCACGAACATCGACTAGCGACATTACAAGGGCTCCCGAGGCAGCGGCGACCGGCGCCGGCCTACTTGCCAGGAGTCGTATTCCCCGCCGAGGCACCATCCTGCCGGATGTCGTCGTCGCCGACGGCAGGTGCGCGTCTCAACAAGTTCAGTCTCGGTGGCAGGGTCGATGTAGAGGGTCTGGAAGTTCGGAGAGTCGCCTACATGTTCTCCGACGTCGTCGAGATCCCTGATAGCCCACCGAGCTCCCTTGGGGTCGGGGCCAACGTTTTCTGCTTGCACCGTTGCTCTGCGAGGCCCTACTTGGGACGGGGAATCTGAAAGATGCAGGTGCCCCGGGCGAGCATCTTGCCCTCTTCGTTCAGGATGCGGGCGTCGGCAATCGCCATCGCCCGGCCCATTCGTACGATCTCACCCACCGCGGTGTAGGTCCCGCCGATCGGGATTGCATGCAGATACTCGACGTTCAGGGAAACGGTCGGTGCGGAACCGGCTTCGATCGACGACGTGACGGCCGCCCCGGTTACCTCATCGATGACCGTGGCGATGATTCCCCCATGGACGCTCCCGAAGGGGTTCGCCATATCGGGCGTGGGCGTCCAGGACATTTCCGCTTGACCGTCCTGCATCAGGACGGTCTTCCATCGACCCGGACTGTCGGCATAAGGCGCTGCCACGTGTTCCCGCTCCTTGATCGGTCAGAGATGACGGCCCACATACTGCCCGCTCGACGCAGCGTGATCGGCTGACCGTGGTCGAATGGGACCAGATTTGGTATCATGGTGAGGTGGACGCCGCCGTGTTGCTTCAGGAAGCCCGTCGGAGAAGCGGCCTCTCCCGGAGGCAGCTCGCCGAGCGGGGAGGAACGTCGGCCTCCACGTTGTCCGCCTATGAATCGGGAGCCTCCGTCCCCTCGGTCGTCACTCTGAGTCGGCTCCTCCGAGCCGCAGGTTTTGAGGCCGAAGCAAATTTGAGGCCAGTACCTTCGACGAACGAGCGGGAGCTGACCGAAAAGATCGAGGCCCTGTTCTCCTTCGTAGACACCCTGCCACGACGCCGGCGGGGACCACTCAGGTATCCGGAATTTGGCGCTGCAGAGACGGTCCGCCAGTGAGGCCGATCCTCGATGCCATCGTCGAGTTGCATGACAGGTTGGATGCGGCGGGGATCCACCACGCCTTCGGGGGAGCATTCGCGTTGCTGTGGTGTACCGGCGAGCCGAGGACGACAGTCGATATCGATCTGAACATCTTCGTTCCGCCGACCGAGACTCAGCGTGTCCTCGACGCGATGCCCGAAGAGATCGTGGCCACCGATGACGAGATGACACAATTGATGACCGCTGGCCAATGCCGGTTGATGTTCGATCGCATCCCCGTCGATGTCTTCTTGGACACGACCCCCTTCCACGACGATCTACGCCTCCATGTCAGTGAGCATCAGCTGGTCAACAGGAAGCTTCCTTTCCTCGGCTGTAATGACCTTGCCGTCTTCAAGATCTTTTTCAATCGCCGTAAGGACTGGGCGGACATTGAAGAGATGCTGCGAGCGGGACGGCTTGACGTCCCATACGTAAGCGGAATTCTCAGTGAGTATCTCGGACCTGACGATGAACGGATTCGTGAGCTGCATGCCATCCGCGACGAGATACTCCGTTCGTCAGATCCTTGAGTTTGGCGGGCATCGAGCGGATCCGTTTCCGCGCCTTCGACATGTCGACCACCTATGACGCGGCGCACTCGGCCATCTTGCCCGGGCCTCCCAGGTGGTTGACCCCTTTCACCTCATCGCACTCGCCAATGATAAATGGATCGTTGTGTGGACGGGACGCTGGGGCCATCAAGAGCATGGTTGGGTAGTGATAACAAAGATCTCGAGATCGCCGCACGCCTGACCCTTTCTGACGCCACTGCGGCGCGTGCAAGACTTTTGGGCTCGTCAGCGCTTCCGACGGCGCCGTCGTAAAGGAGTGAACTCGTGGAGTTGTCAGTTCGATTCGATGCCGCATTGAAGCTCGCATCGGACCTCCATCGCACCCAGATGCGCAAGAGCACCAACATCCCTTACCTGGCACATTTGCTGGCCGTGGCGGGTCTGGTGCTCGAGCACGGCGGCACCGAGGACGAAGCAATCGCCGGACTGCTGCACGATGCAGTGGAGGACCAGGGCGGGAAGCCCACACTGGAGCTCATCAGACAGGAATTCGGCGATGGCGTGGCCGACCTCGTCTTTGCCCTCAGCGACACCGATGTCACGCCCAAGCCACCCTGGCGTGCCCGCAAGGAGCAATACCTCAGCCACCTGGAGGAGGCGTCGACGGGGGTACTGCTAGTTTCCGCCGCGGACAAGCTGCACAACGCCCGCTCCATCGTGAGGGACTACCTCGATTTCGGCGAGGACCTGTGGAACCGTTTCAGTGCCCCGTCGAGCGATCAGATTTGGTACTACCGAGCACTATCCGACGTCTTTCGCCGGCGCCTGGGCGGACCACTCGCCTCGGATCTCTCCCGGACGGTGGCCGATCTCGAATGGCTCATGGTCTCGCCGCGGATTGAGTGAAGGCGGGTTACCGGCCGCGACAGAGGTTTCGGGCCAGGGAGCAGTCTCCTCCTAGATATGCCATCGTTCGGTGATGGAGGGTCACCTGTTCATCATCGACGGGAATCTCACGAAGTTGTCCTGTGACGCATGGCTGTTACCTACAGATGGTGGTTTCTTCGTGGAGAGTTGGTGTGCAGAGCTCGTCGGATTGGTGCAGGAGGGGATTCTCGAAGCTCAACCATGGGCAGAGGGTGAGCGGTTCCGCCCGTTCACAGAGGAGCCTCCCGAGTCGAATCCGTGGGTATGGCTCGGAAACGTTGGGCGAGATGAGCGATGGTCTGCAGATTGGTTCGCGAGCCAGGCCGGTGAATTCGTGAAACAGGCATCGCACCGAATTGAGTCGCTCAAAGTCGCGAGGCCTCCTAAGAGTGGAGACCTTCCGCCTCTCTTGGCCGTGAATGCCCTTGGGTCTGGCAAGGGTGGAAAAGCTTCAGAAAAGGGGGCCCTGTTCGAGGCCCTCATTCCGAGACTCCGATCATCTGCTGAGCAATGTTGCGTTGACGTGGTTTTGGTCACAAAAGGAAGGGCGGCGTATTCAGCGGCGCAAAGAGTAAGGCGGAAGTTGGTCGATAGTGACGACGCAAAGTGGGCGATTGATGAGACCTGGAGGCTCGGACCCAATGCTCCAAACCTCCAACCGATCGCCGAGGACTTAGCGCAATCGGTTCAACGAGACAATCTCGTGTTGTTCTTCGGGGCCGGAGTCAGCATTGACGCCGGCATCCCTCCATGGCAAGCCCTTCTCGACGAAATCGCGCGCGATGCGGGTCTAGGGGGTCAGTTGGATCAGCTCAGAAACCTGGATCTGAGAGACCAAGCTGCCATAGTGGGTCGTCTGCTCGAAGAGGACGGTAGATCACTCGGTCAACTTGTGGCAACGCACACATCAGCCACGAAATACTCATTGGCTCACGGCCTCCTTGCGTCGCTCGCTGTGCGTGAGGCCGTGACTACCAACTATGACAACCTCTTTGAGGCGGCGGTTGGCAACGGTGAAGGTGGACTGGCAGTACTCCCGGGAAACGCCGTCAAACCCTCACAGCGATGGTTGTTGAAGTTACATGGAAGCATTGAGGACGAGAACAACATCGTCCTGACCCGGGACGATTACCTCGGTATTGCTACAAGACGCGGTGCTCTAATCGGGCTGGTGCAGGCAATGTTAATGACGAAGAAGATGCTCTTTGTAGGTTATTCGTTGACGGATGAGGATTTTCACTCGCTCATCAGCGACGTTCGCATGGCCGTTCCTCCCGGACAGAATCTCGGAGTGGTAATCACACTTCTGCACAATGACTTCTTTGAAAAGCTTTGGAACAGAGACATCCGAGTGGCTCCGATGTTGACGTCCAGCAGCGAGCCAAGCGAAGCAGACAATGCAGTGGCAGCGAGGCTAGTGCTGGTTTTTCTCGATCTCGTCGGATTTTTGGCGGCTGATTTGGATGCCTTCATGCTTAAGCCCGACTACGACAGCATGCTTACTGACGATGAAAAACTTCTAGCTGCAGCGCTCGAACAACTTTCACATTCCGTGTCATCCCTAGATGCTCCAGGACTGCGTAGGGTGCGCTCGCTTCTCAGCGACTTTGGTCTGGAACGCGGAGAATAGGGGATCTCGAAAAAACTGTCCTTAACGCTCAGTCTCGTCGCAGAAGGCATCGATCGTGAGGTGGTGCAGGGCCACCAGATCTTCCATCGTGATGCCGCCTCCGGTGTAGCCACCGGCAAGTGCATACACGACTCGTTGTCCTCGCTCTGCGGCCCACTCAGCGACCATCTGCTCACGTACGTTGAGATCGGCCTTACTGACGCCGCTGTTGGCGGGGTCCATCCCCGCGTTGTACAGCACTAGATCGAAGGTGCCAGCCCGGCCGGCGTGTTGCAGCGCCGTTGCTATGTCGTCGATGTAGCTGCCCGGACCCGAGTACGTGAGGGAGTCCTGTGCGGCGCTCGGCTCCCAGCTGTCGAACTTCACCGTGGATACGTCGATCTGAACAACCTCATTGGACGATGTCATGGATCGGGTGCCGCCCCCGCAATGGGCATCGAAGTCCAGGACGAGGATTCGCTCGGCGCCCCGGTCGAGCGCGTCGGTTGCTGCTACGGCTAGCCCATTGAACGTGCAATAGCCCGCGCCGCGATCCCGTCTCGCATGGTGGAGTCCCGACGAGAGAGAGCCCGCCACACGACTGGTGGAGGTCAGGACCTCCGACACGGCAGCGACGAGTCCGGTCGAATGGGCCGTCGCCATGGTCGGAAGCTTCGGGTCCCACTCGAACCCTTGCGACTCCGCCAGAGCCGAGGGCGTGCCTGTGCGCACGGCCAGTACGTACTCGGGACCATGGAGTCGGTCGATGATTTCACTGGTCCGTTCCGTGAAGTGTCCCGGATCGACGACAGTTGCCGAACTGTCGTCTCCGAGAGCCGCGGCCAAGGCTCCAGATTTGCGGGTGGTGTCGAAGGCGAAGTCGGACGAGACGAACTCAGAGTTGTAGAAGACATTGTGTCGCGTCATCCGGCTTCGACCAGCTCGTCAGGGATGGGGAACGCAGCGAGATGCACGAGGGAGCTTTCATAGACGAGGCCGATTCCGGCCACCGCCCCACGGAGCAGGACCTCTTCACCCAATCCCACTCCCCGGCCAGTGTCGCGGGCCGTCCCGTCAATTTGGGCGAGGAAATGTTCGATCGCCCGGATCGGGTCGGCATTCGAGGGTCGTGAAGGGGCATCGAGCGCGTGTCCCGCGACGATGCTCCGCAGATAGCGCTCCAACGTTGCGGACTTGTCGAACAGATCCAGACCGACCACCTGCTCACCAATGGTGCAGATCACGCCGATCTGGCCAGGCACCGTTCGGATCTTTTCGAGCTCGGGAGCAATGCGCTCCTCGATCTCCTCCTGGACATCGTCGAGAGCGGAGGTCTCAGAGAAGACATCGTGCGCCAGCGACTGCCGCTCGACCTCATTCCATATGAGCCCCTGGTCGGAACGACGACTGGAGACATCATCGGACCTTGGTTCCAACTTCGCCGTCTTGGCCGCCCGAAGCGATCCGGGAGCATGCTTGCGCGAAGCGGAGACCATTCGTCTCTTTCCCCAGCGTCCCGCCTCGACGCACGAGACCGGCACAACCGTCCGCACCTGAGGCGGACAGAGCACGGTCACGTTCATGGTCCGGTTCTGGTCACCGCCGACAAGCATCTCGCCCTCCACAAGGAGAATCGGAATCAGAGCGAGATTGAAGATCGCCAGTGACGGCACTTCGGGCGGGTCGAGCTCGCTCACCTGAATCATCCCCGCTTCGAACGCTTCGGGCCCGGACAGGTAGGCCGGCCCGGTCCTTTGCGCTCCCATGAGCGGAAAGACGCTGAGTCCACCGATCGCCAATGCGTCACCCAGCTCCACTTCTACTTCGAACATCTTCATTTCCTGATTCCCTCCGTATGTGTTTTGGAACCAGTATGAAAGGGGGATGTGACAATAACATTGATGTGATTTGGGATTCCGCGCCATAAGTCCAGCTCATAACGGCGATAATACGCTGATACATTGCGTCTAAACCTCCCACCACTCGCCGTCCCCGTGCACTTCGACGTCGGCGAAATACTCGTCGAACCGATCGCCTGCCTCGGTGTGGATGGGCACCACTCGGCCGGGCAGCAAAGCGGCCGCAAGAAGCTGGAGGTCGGCCACCGACGCGTGTCCGGACGCGTGGTCGAGGACGAAGGGCACGCCGGCCTCCTCGAGGGTCCGTCGCATCCGCGCCCCGCTGGGTTCTCTGAGGTAGCCCGGCCACAATGACCAAATCACCGCGCCGTCGTGGAGCACATGTGCCCTTAGAAGCTCCGGCACCGTCGATGACGGCATGAGGAGTGTCACCTTGTTGCGGTTGGTCAGGAGCCACTCGGGAAACACCCGACAATCCCGTATGAACTCAAGTCGATTGAACTCGCCACTCTGCTTCACGAGCACTCGTTGGCGATTAGGGATGTACACCTTGTAGTCGGGGAAGCCGGGCTGCGGGATGGTGGGACGAGCGATTTCGTGGGCGAGGGTCGCGGTATAGAGATCCGTGACAAGGGTTCGTCCGGTCCGCTTGCTCGCGCGGTAGACCGTCACCAGGCGATCGATGTTCTGGGCCGAAGAGATGACACAGGCCGCTCCCGTCGTCTCGCTCATGGTCTTCGCAAGGGACAGCTCGACGTCGAGCTCACTACGGGGCTCTTCGTCCCTTGCTTGCTCACGCCGGATGTGCGTTCCCTCGCAGAGGAGGACATCGATCGGAAGGGGAGGCTGGTCGAGCAGTCGCTTGAAGAGGCTTGCTTTGCGACCGTGTCCGCGGAAGTCCCCCGAGTAGAACAAGCGCCTCCCCTCTGCCTCGATGAGCAGTGAGTACGAGTCGAATCCACTGTGATCGACGAGGAACGGGGTGACGGTGAAGGCGCCGATCTGCAGCGGCACACGATCGGACAAGTAGCCGGCCGGGTGAAGTTCGATCCCGGCAGATGAGAAGAGTTCAGCCGCCTTGAGGAGGACGGCCGCCTCCTTGCCGATGAAAAGCCGCACCCGGGCATCGACCTGGTCGATCAGCCCGTAGTGGTCCATGTGGGGATGTGAGATCAATAATCCGGCCAGGGAGGGATCGGATCCGTCGGCCAGTCCTGCCACACGGGGTAACGGAACCTGCTCGTTCCACTCCGCCCACAGAGGTTTTCCCACATCGAGGACGATTCGGCTGCCGTGGGATTCCACCTCGACGCAACTCCCCCCGATCTCGTGGGCCCCACGATGGATCTTGATCTGCACGACAGAAGGCTGTCACGTGGGTGTATCGAGTGGAGGGGTTGCCCACCTCAAGGCCGGTGAAATGTCTGCAAGTGCTTAGGCGGAGTACCAGGTTCCGTTTTGTCCGCGCCGCTCGCGCATTATGGCAGCAATGGCAGTCGCCTTCCTTATGGCTGTCGTGCGAAGAATGGAGAGGGCATCGGAATTGATGCGAACGGAACTTCAGGCATCTGCCGAGTTCTGAACGTGATGACTGAGAGGCTCGTTCTCCAGTCCTTGACGACATGGAACCGCCATTCCACCTCATCATCGAGCGATTCGACTTGGTGCCGGGTGTAAGGGCCGATCGCCGTCGTCGTCTTGTGTGCACCGACAACGAAGTCGATGACCGGCGTACCACTAACCTGCTCACTCAGTGACGCCGCGACCAACTCGGGATTGGCTTTCGCCCACATCCAGTAGTCGAGACCCTGCAGAGTGAGCATCAAATAGTTGTCGAGTTTCGTCTCCACAATGTGCGGCGGCCCTGGCGGCGCGGCGCCGAGGAAATCAATCAAGCCGGGTTGATGACCCGGACGCCAGGAAGGAAACTCCGCGGTCAGCAGAGTAAGATCGAATAATCGCCCCGTCAATTCGAATTCATCTTGAATTGTGTGTTGTAGGCGGTGTTCCTCGTGGCCGCCATCACTCCCACCGGGCTGTCTGTTGGTGATGGCCGTTTCGATCGTAGCTTTCAGAGCCCCGCACTGTTCGTCGGTTAATTCGGATAGCAGATCAAGCGGCGGCGGTGGCTTCTGCTGGTCAGAGCGAGGTTTGGAATAACGGGTACCCGCCAAGATGCGCAGTCCTCCCCGATGACGAGAGATTCGGAGCACCTGACGACCCATCGATTTCCATATGAGATCGTGGCCTCGGTGCCGGGGTGCAAGATCATGATGATGAGTATTCACCCACCCGACCAGGCTCTCAACCCACGCTGCCTTTTCGTGGAAAAGCGTCCTACTTAGAGTCTCGTCATCAACGCGTTCAAGGCTGTATCCGGCACCCCGTGGACCCCAATCGTGGATCTGGCCCAGCACCTCATGCTTTGAGGGTATCGCAGCCGAAACCACGCCTGCCGGATCGGTCGGATTGTAAGCCCAAACTTCGACATCGGTTTTGATCCACGGGAGTCGTTGGAGAGTCGCGCTGGCGCGCTCTTCTGGGAGGACGAGAACTACATGACGATCAGTGCCCAACGACATTCCCCATGCAAGGGCTTCGTTGTTGGCCTCCCCTGCTCCGGGCCAGCCGATTATCGCCACGATGTCGTCATTGCCATAAAACTTGAACTGCTCCGACAACCTGCTACCCGGCCAGAGCTGGGATTGAGGTATCGCGGTTTTGATTAGGTCAAGAGCGTGTTGTCCGAAAAATTCGCTCTTCCTCTGGTTCTTTGGATGCTGACTCCGCTCCACTACTGCGAACCTTAGGTCAGGACATCGACAGAGGGGGTGGGAGAAGGCGACCTGGAACCCGTGCCCGGAGCCCCTCGCCGGGTCATCAGGTGTCGGTCGGGTTAATACCGTCAACCCCGGCTGCACTCTTGCGCCGGCGGAATGCTTGAGCCGAGGCGGCATTGGCGCAGCTGGAGCTGCAGTATTTCACCCCGCTCAGTTTGTATTGGTTGTGCTTTGCCCGCTCGGATTGACGTACAAAGAGGCGGCCGCACTTTTCGCACAACTTCGGGGATAGGCCCGCGGCAACGCGACTCAAGGCTCAGGGAGATGCTCAACTTTCGGCGTAGAGACGAATAAGCCGAACGGTGTCTGCAAACCTGGGTTCTGCTGAGCCTGCCGGGCTACGACCAGTGCATCGGGAACGTATGGGCGAACCTTGTCGACCGTCCCAAAGTCTCATCGGGGATCTGGTGAGAACAACACCGAGCTGGCGTTCTCATGGGAATGGGGTGTGGTCCCCGATAAATTTGGAAAATCCAGTACCCGGGGCTCCCCAATTCGTTCCACAGGCCGTAGGTTCGGGGTGTGCTGCACATCCACAGGTCCGAGCGGGCGGACGCCCTGGTCGACGGGTTGGGTGAGCTGCTGCGAGAACCGCTCGCCGACGTGATGCAAGCCGAGATCGTCGCTGTCCCGTCACGAGGCGTCGAGCGCTGGCTGTCCCAACGGGTATCGGCACACCTGGGGATCACGCCGGGAAGGGCCGATGGCGTCTGTGCGAACGTCGACTTCCCCTTCCCGGGAACCTTGGTCGGTGGCGCCCTGTCATCGGCGTCGGGCATCGAGCCCGCAACCGATCCATGGCGGCCGGAACGGGCGGTATGGCCGCTGCTCGAAGTGGTAGACGCCAACCTCGACGAATCCTGGCTCGCCGCACTGGCCGGCCACCTCCGGAATGCTGGCCCTGACGGAGCGCTGCGCCGGTTCGCCACCGTGCGCCACATAGCCGACCTCTTCGACCGTTACGGGGTACACCGTCCGGAGATGCTCCGGTCGTGGGCCGCCGGTGGCGCCGAGGCGATCACACCCGAAGAACGCTGGCAGGCGGATCTGTGGCGCCGGCTTCGAGAGCAGATCGGCCTACGCAGCCCAGCCGAACGGCTGATCGATGCCTGCAGTGCTCTGCGCGACGACGCAGCGCTCGCCGACCTTCCCCAACGGGTATCCCTGTTCGGGCTGACCCGTCTGCCCGCCAGCTATCTCGATGTGTTGATGGCACTGGCCCATCGACGGGACGTCCACCTTTTCCTGCTGCACCCGTCGCCCGTCCTTTGGGAGAAACTGGCCGACTACCGGCCACCGAGAGGCCTGCGGCGGGCGGATGATCCCAGCACCAAAATGACAACGAACCCGTTGCTGGCTTCGTGGGGCGGCGACGCCCGGGAGATGCAGTTGGTGCTCGCCGCCGCCGGTGGTGAGGTGCTCGATGACCATCGCCCCGTCGCTCAGGGTGGAACCACCGTGTTGCGAAGGATCCAACATGACATCCGGAGCGACCGGTCGCCATCTGGTCCGGCCCGTCATTCGCAAGACGACGCTCGTGCCATCCTCGCTTCGGACGACCGCAGTATTCAGGTCCACGGGTGCCACGGTCGAGCCCGGCAGGTTGAAGTCCTCCGTGACGCGGTACTGCACCTGCTCGAGGACGACCCCGATCTCGAGCCCCGCGACATCCTGGTCATGTGTCCCGACATCGAAACCTACGCACCTTTCATCGACGCCACCTTCGGCGTCGCAGAACCTTCTAACGCGGGGGAGGGCGTTCCGAATCTTCCCGACCTGCGGGTGCGGCTCGCCGATCGTTCGCTGCGTCAGACCAACCCCACCCTCAGCGTCATCGCCCGGCTGCTCGAACTGGTGACCGAGCGGGTGACCGCCTCTCAGGTCCTCGATCTGGCGGGCCGCGACCCGGTCCGTTGTCGGTTCGGCCTCGACGACGACGACCTGGCACGCCTCGGAGAGTGGGTGGTTGAGTCGGGCGTGCGGTGGGGCTTTGATGCGGAGCGCCGCGCGCCCTACAAACTCGAGAGCTTGGAAGCCAATACCTGGCGGACGGGATTGGACCGTGCCCTCGTCGGTGTGACGATGGCGGACGAGCGCCAGCGCCTGGTTGGAGGCGTGCTCCCTCTTGACGACGTCGACAGCGGGGACATCGAGCTGGTGGGGCGCTTCGCCGAACTGGTTGACCGCCTCGACGAGGCGCTCACCGCCCTGGGCGAGCCCAAGTCCGTCGACGCCTGGGCCGCGTCCATCGCCCAGGCCGCCGACTCGCTCACCTCGACGTCGGAGAGCGACGCCTGGCAGCGGGAGGAGCTCCAGCGCCTTCTCGATGACCTGATCGGCGAAGCAACCACCTACGACGCTCTCGCTCGTGTGACGCTCGAACCGAGCGACGTCGTGTCGCTCCTGTCGGATCGACTCAAGGGACGGCCTACCAGAGCCAACTTCCGCACAGGGCACCTCACTGCCTGCACCCTCGTTCCTATGCGCTCCGTGCCCCACCGGGTGGTGTGCCTGCTCGGCCTCGACGACGGAGCCTTCCCCCGGGTGAGCGAACGTGACGGCGACGACCTCACCCTCGCCGACTCCCACGTCGGCGATCGCGATCCGCGCGGCGAGGACCGCCAGCTTCTGCTCGATGCGCTCCTGGCCGCCACCGACACGCTGTTGATCACCTATTCGGGGCGGGACGAACGGACCAACGTCGAACGGCCCCCGGCGGTGCCGGTCGGCGAGCTGCTCGATGTCGTCGACCGGACCGTTCGAACCAGCGACGGCGCGCCCGCCCGGGCGCACATCGTCGTGCAGCACCCGCTCCAACCCTTCGACGCCCGCAATTACACAGTTGGCGAACTTGTCCCGGGACGCGTATGGAGTTTTGACCCTGTGAACCTCGAGGGAGCGAAAGCGTCAGTGAGCCGGCGCGAGCCACTGCGCCCATTTCTGCCCGGCCCTCTCCCCGATATCGACACCGCCGTGGTCGAGCTGGACGACCTCGACCGCTTCCTCCGCCATCCGGTCCGTGCCTTCCTCCGCCAGCGCCTCGGCATCAGGCTGGGCCTGGACGAGGCCGATATCGAAGATGCCTTGCCGGTCGAATTGGATGGCCTGGAGCGATGGACCCTCGGAGACCGTCTGTTGACAGCCCGCCTGGCGGGCGCCCCACTCGAGGCCTGCCTGGCCGCCGAACGGGCGCGTGGCCTCATGCCCCCGGGCGCACTGGCCGATCAGATCTTCGACCGGGTGGTTCCCGAGGTGCAGGCAGTCGTCGCCGTGGCGGTGCAGGACGAAGGGGAAGAACCGACCTCGTTGGACATCAACATCACCCTTGGTGACGGGTCGCGCATCGTGGGCACCGTGCCACAGGTCCGGGGCGATGTCCTCCACGCGGTGAGCTTCTCGAGGCTCGGTCCCCACCAACGCCTGCAGACATGGCTGCGCTTGCTGGCCCTGACGCTCGGCTATCCCGATCGCTCCTTCACGGCAATGACGGTGGGTCGCATTCGAGAAGGCGGCCCTCCCAGAACCGACGTCAGCGTGGCGCGTTTCGAGGTCCTGGGCGCCGACGCGGCAGCGCGGCAGCGTACGGCGGCCCGCCACCTCGAGGAGCTCGTCGACCTGTATCGCCGGGGAATGCGCGAGCCGGTGCCGATCTACTGCAAGACGACCGCCGCCTGGGCCAAAGGGTCGGTGGTCAAGCGTGGGGGACTCGCCGCCAAGCAGTGGACCTCTGAGTGGAATTTCCCCAGGGAGGACGCCGACCCTGAGCACAAGGAGGTGCTCGGTGGCGTCGTTCCCTTCGAACGGCTGCTCGAGGAGGTTCCCCGGCCGGACGAGCAGGGCGAGGGATGGGACGCAGGTGAGGAGACCCGGTTCGGGCGCTACGCCCGTCGCCTGTGGGCGGGGCTGCTCTCGTACGAGAAGGTGACCGATCAATGACGGCCGATCAATGACGGCGACGCGGGAACCGGGCGCGGGCGGAGCACCGGTGCAAGGTCCGGCCGACTTCGTGCCGTTCGATCTGGCCGGCCCCCTCCCGAGCGGAGTGACGCTCCTCGAAGCCAGCGCCGGCACGGGAAAGACGTTCGCCATCGCCGCCCTCGTTGCCCGCTACGTTGCCGAGGGGACGCCGCTCGATCGCCTGCTGGTCATCACCTTCACCCGCATGGCCACGGGGGAGCTGCGAGAGCGGGTCCGGGACCGTCTCGTCAGTGCCGCCGACTGCCTGTCGGACGTTCTCGGCGGAGTTCCGGTCGACCCCGCCGACGACGTCCTGCGTATGCTGGCCGACGCCCCCCGAGACGAGATCGAACGACGCCGCGACCGGCTGGCGAAGGCGGTCACCGACTTCGATGCCGCCACCATCGAGACGACGCACGGCTTCTGCCTCCACGTGCTGGTGGGGCTCGGCGTGGCCGGGGACGTCGAGCGCGACGTCACCTTCGTGGACGATGTCCGGGATCTGCTCGACGAGGTCATCGACGATCTCTACGTCCGGCGGTTCTGGTCCCGCGACGAGCCGCCCCCGTTCAACCGGGCGGCGGCCGCCGAGATCGGCCGGGCCGTGTTGGCCAACCCCTCAGCTGCGATCCTCCCTCTGTTGAGCCACGAGACCAGCACCGAAGCGATGCGGGGGCGCCTGGCCCGGGCCATCCGCGACGAAATCGAGAGACGGACCCGTGACGCCGGGCTGATGACCTTCGACGACCTGCTCACGAGGCTCGATCACGCGCTGGCGGACCGCGTGCGGGGCCAAGCCGTTGCCCGGTGGCTACGGGCTCGTTTCGATATCGCCCTGGTCGACGAGTTTCAAGATACGGACCTGGTCCAGTGGGACATCATGCGCCGGGCCTTCGGATCCGATGGCTCGACCCTGGTACTCATCGGTGACCCGAAACAGGCGATCTACGCCTTCCGTGGGGCCGATGTCTTCTCCTACCTCGGCGCCGCGGGCGAAGCGTCGACCAGGGCCACACTGGGCACCAACTGGCGTAGCGACCAGGGGCTTATCGACGCCTATGACGCGCTGTTCTCGGGTGCCCAGCTCGGCCATTCGGGGATCGGCTACCGCAAGGTCGTCGCGGCCCCACCCAACGCAGAGGCCCGGCTGATCGGCGCACCCGGGGCGCCGTTGCGCGTGCGGGTGGTAGAGCGCGACGACGTCGGGTTGACATCGAAGGGCTATGCGCAGCTCAATCCCACGCGGGACTTGGTGGACCGGGATCTCGCCGCCGAAGTCGTGACGCTCCTCGACTCAGGCGCAGAGGTGCGCCAGCCCGGCGGATCCTCCGAGACGGTCGGTCCGGGTGACGTGGCCGTACTGGTGCGCACCAACGGCCAGGCGCTGAGAGTCTGCGAAGCCCTACGGACCGCCGGCGTCCCGGCGGTGACCAACGGCTCGGGCAGCGTGTTCGGCACGGCGCCTGCCGCCGAGTGGCTGCGCCTGCTCGACGCGCTCGAGCGACCGACGGCGCGGGACAGGGCGGCATCGGCGGCCCTGACCGCCTTCATCGGCTGGAGTCCCGAGGAGATCGCAACAACCGGTGCCGCCGAGTGGGAGGACCTGCACTGGTTGCTACACCGATGGTCGGGCGTCCTCCGGCGCCGCGGGGTCGCCGCTCTCTTGGAGCATGTGAGCGCCACCCGGCAGCTCCCGGCCCGCGTGCTCAGCGGAGCCTCGGGGGAGCGCTTCCTGACCGACCTGCATCACGTGGGCCAACTCCTCCATGCCGAGGCGAAGGCGGAGGGCCTCGGGGCAACGGCACTGACGGCGTGGCTGCGCCGCCGCATCAACGAGGCGGGCGATGACGGGGACGACGAGGACCGCAGTCGCCGCCTCGAGTCTGACGCCGAGGCCGTCCAGGTGCTCACCATCCATCGGAGCAAGGGGCTGGAGTTCCCGATCGTCTTCTGCCCCTTTCTGTGGGACGTGTACAGCCCCATGCCGCGGATCCCGGTCTTCCACGACCCCGACAACCACAACGTCCGGACCATCGACGTGGGCGGACCCGGGAGCCCGGCATTTGGCACCCACTGCGACCTGGATCAGCACGAACAGCGGGGTGAGGACATCAGGCTCCTCTACGTCGCCCTCACCCGGGCGCGCCACCAGGCGGTGGTGTGGTGGGCCGGGACGTGGCAGGGAAAAGATTCCCCGCTGTCGCGCCTGCTGTTCGATCGGGACGAGGAGGGGGTGGTGGCCGCGGCGGGCTCGCCCCCACCATCTGACGCAGAGGCGATGGCACGATTCGAAGAGGTCGCCGCCGCCTCGAACGGTCAGGTCAGTCTCGAGCGCGTCTCGCCCGGAGTCGGGACCGTATGGAACGGCCCCGCTCGTGACACCCCGGTGCTGGCGGTGGAGCCATTCGAGCGGACCCTCGATGAACAGTGGCGGCGCACTTCGTACAGCGGTATCACCGCCGGCGCCCACATCGCCCGGGTCGGCAGCGAGCCCGAGGAGGACGTGCTCGATGACGAAGCCGTTGTCGGCGCCGGGCTTGTGACCGAAGCCGGAACCGGGGAGGAGGAAACGTTGCGCGACGTCCCGCTGCCGCTGGCCAACCTGCCCGGCGGCATGCACATCGGCACGTTCATCCACCGGGTGCTCGAAACCACCGACTTCGCCGCCGTGTCGCTGGAGAAAGAACTCCGCATCCGGATCGAATCCGAACTGGCCTGGCGTCGGATCGACCTGGGTGACGTTGACACCTGGGTCGCCGGGTTGGCGACGATGATCGAGACCCCGCTCGGCCCGCTGGTCGACGACTTGGCGCTCAGGGAGTTCGGCCCGGGTGATCGGCTTGACGAGATCGGCTTCGAGTTGCCACTTGTGGGTGGCGACACGCCGTCGGGCGACCTGTCCGTGCCCGACGTCGCCGATGTGCTCCGGGACCATCTGGGTGCCGACGACGTCCTCGCCTCCTATGCCGACCGCCTGACCGACCCCTCGCTCGACAGGACCCTGCGGGGCTATCTCACGGGCAGCCTCGACCTCGTGTTGCGGCTCCCGGGTGATCGCTTCGCCGTCGTCGACTACAAGACCAACTGGCTCGGCGGCTCCTCGGGGACGGTGGCCAATGCCTGGAACTACCGCCCTTCCGCGTTGACCGCCGAGATGTACCAGGCCCACTACCCGCTCCAGGCCCTCCTGTACTCGGTCGCGCTCCACCGCTACCTGCGGTGGCGACTCCCGGCCTATGACGCAACGCGCCAGTTTGCCGGCGTCCTCTACCTGTTCGTGCGGGGCATGAGCAGCCCCCAGTTCCCGAAGGTCGGAAACCAGCCGTGCGGAGTCTGGGGATGGCGCCCGCCGGCAGGGCTGATCGAATCGCTCAGCGATC
The DNA here is from genome assembly GCA_003160635.1 of Acidimicrobiaceae bacterium. Taxonomy (GTDB): domain Bacteria; phylum Actinomycetota; class Acidimicrobiia; order Acidimicrobiales; family RAAP-2; genus Bog-473. The sequence goes on from PMLV01000077.1 coordinate 91,270, forward strand.
TCTTCGAGCAGGGCCCGGACCCATGACCATGCTCCCGGTGTTCGATCCCTACGACGTCGCGCTGGTCCATCGAGCGGGTGGTGTACTGCGGACGTTCAATGAAGCGGGTGTGCTCCGCGCCGCGGACGTGCATGTCGCGCTCCGCCTCGGAGCCCTCACGGGCACCGATGACGACACGGTGCTGCTCGCCGCCGCCCTGGCTGTGCGTTGTCCACGGCTGGGGCACGTCTGCGTGGACCTCACCACGGTCCGCGCAACCGCCAGTACCGAGACCGAAGATCAGGTGGACCTCGATGCCCTGCCCTGGCCCGACGCGGAGGAGTGGCCCCACCGGCTGCGCGCCAGTCCGCTCGTGGGCGAGGACTGTCCGTTGCGACTCGAGGGTACCCGGCTCTACCTGGACCGCTACTGGTCGGCCGAGTGCCAGGTGGCGGCCGATCTGCTTGCCCGGGCGCAGAGGCCGGTCGGCGGCGTGGATCCCATCGTCTTGCGGCGCGGCCTCGACGCCCTGTTCGGCGCGGACGAGGACCCGGATCTCCAGCGCCTCGCGGCGGCGTCCGCCGTCCTGCGGGGCGTGTCGGTCATCGCGGGTGGCCCCGGAACCGGCAAGACGACGACGGTCGCCCGCGTCCTGGTGCTCCTGGAGGAGCAGGCGTCCGCCGCCGGTCGGCGCCCGCCCCTGATCGCCCTGGCCGCGCCTACCGGGAAGGCGGCGGCCCGGCTCGACGAGGCGGTCAAAGAAGAGGGGGCACGCCTCCCGATCCCGCCGGACCAACGGGCGCGGCTCTTCGAACTCCGCGGCCAGACGCTGCACCGATTGCTGGGCTGGAGCCCGAACCACACCCGGTTCCGCCACCACCGGCTCAATCGGCTCGCCCACGACGTGGTCATCGTCGATGAGACCTCCATGGTGTCGCTCTCGCTCATGGCCAGCCTCGTAGAGGCCGTGCGCCCAGACGGCCGCCTGATACTCGTCGGTGATCCCGAGCAGTTGGCATCGGTCGAGGCTGGTGCGGTCCTCGGCGATCTCGTCGGGCCGGCCACCCAGGGCCTGCTCATGCGGGGATCGGCGCAGCGGACACTCGCCGAAGTCACCGGGCAGAAGGTTCAGGCGAGCGAGCCCCCGGGTGAGACCCCGATCGGCGACGGGATCGTCGTCCTCCGTCGGGTCCATCGATTCGGCGGTGCGATCGCCTTGTTAGCTGAGGCGATCCGGCAGGGCGACGCCGATGCCACCATGCGGCTGCTCGAAGAAGATCGGGCCGACGTGCGTTGGCTCCCCGTCGCCATAGCTGCGACGCCTGACTCTCTCGGCGAGGTGCGAACGGCCGCGGTGACGGCGGCCCGTCGTGTCGTAGAAGCAGGACGCGCCGGTGAGGCGAGGGAGGCCCTCACAGCCTTGTCGTCTTTTCGGGTGTTGTGTGCCCATCGCCGAGGGCCCGAAGGTGCGACGACCTGGATGGCGAATGTCGAGGGTTGGCTGAAATCGGAGATCGATGGCTTCGGCGCCGAGGGGAAGTGGTACGTCGGCCGACCACTTCTCGTCACGGCGAACGACTACAGCCTCCGGCTCTACAACGGCGATACGGGAGTGGTGGTTTCGGGTCCTGAGCTTCGTCCCATCGCCGCATTTGAGCGCGATGGCGAAATCCTGGAGATCAGCCTCTCTCGACTTGCCGCGGTTGACACCGTGTACGCCATGACCATCCACAAGGCTCAAGGTTCCCAGTTCGACACGGTGGCCGTCCTACTCCCCGGCCCGGGCTCACGGGCTCTCACAAGGGAACTGCTCTATACGGCCGTATCGCGTGGCCAAAAGCAGGTGATCCTGGCCGGCACCGAGGCCGCCATCCGGGCGGCAGTCTCCAGGCCGATTTCTCGATCCTCGGGTCTACGTCAACGGTTGTGGGATTTGGAGTGAATCAGGGGAACCGTGGACCGAGTAGTCGTCATTAGCCGACAGCTCAGAACGTCGGGCCCGTGTTGCAGGCTGTTGGATGTCGGCATTTTCGGGACCTCAGATGGACTCACTGTTGTCGTTATTAACCGACCTTGACGTGGGATTCTTTGCGAAAAGGGAGCGGGCGAATCGAACTCGCGTCTCCTAGCTTGGGAATCGGTCCGAGGGCGATTTCAGCACCAGGAGAAATTTAGAAAAGTCCAGTTAGACGTGGATTTTGAGTGCTTCGTACTATGCGTTGGTGCGCGCTGTTTTCCGCTCGGTGTTGCACGAGACAGCCCAGAATTGGGCATTGCACGCCGTTGCACGACGGCGAGCCGGGCCAGATGTCAGCCGTCACGGAATTCCCTATTTGAGGCGCATGTCCGTCAAGTAATTCCCTAACCCACCGTCACGGAATTCCCTCGACTGCCGTCACGGAATTCCCTGGTGGGAAGGGATCCCTCGCTCCGGCCACGTATCCGTTGAGCATCCCCTCGTCGCCGAGACGAGGAGGACGAGTGGCAAGGAGAGCGATCAGAGTGATCGACGTAGTCGAACTTTTCCAGCACTGGCATGCGGGGCGCCGGATCGGCGAGCTGAGCTCGTCGCTCGGGATGGACCCCAAGACCGTGCGCAAGTACATCAAGCCGGCGCTCGACGCCGGCCTCGTCCCGGGCGGGCCGCCGCTGGGTGCCGCGCAGTGGGCCCAGCTCGCCGAGGGCTGGTTTCCAGAAGTGGTGGACCGATCCCGGCGCCAGAGCACATGGCCCGAGATCGCCCCGCACCACGACCGCATCAAGGACTGGATCGGGGTGGTGACCATCGCCACGATCCACCAGCGCCTGCGCGACGACCATGGTCTCGGTGCGTCGGAGTCCTCGGTGCGTCGCTACATCTGGGCCAACTTCGAAGAGGACGTGGCCCGGGCCGCCGTGCGGGTGCTGCGCGACACGCCGCCGCCGGGCGAGGAAGCACAAGTGGACTACGGGTTGCTCGGGCGCTGGTTCGACCCGGTGGCGCAACGCTGGCGCAGGGTGCAGGGCTTCATCATGGTGCTGGCCTTCAGCCGCCTCATGTTCTTGCGACCGGTGCTCTCGATGGACGAGCAGTCGTGGGTGGAGAGCCACGTGCTCGCCTTCTCCTTCTTCGGCGGCGCCGTGGCGCGGGTGGTGCCCGACAACCTCAAGACCGGAGTGATCAAGGCCGACCTCTATGACCCGCTCATCAACAAGTCCTTCGGTGAGTTCGCCGCTCATTACGACACGTTGGTGGACCCGGCGCGTTTGCGAAAGCCCCGGGACAAGGCTCGGGTCGAACGCCCGGTGCCCTATTGCCGCGACTCGTTCTTCGCCGGACGAGAGAGCGAGTTCAAGGACCTCGCGCACATGCAGGCCGAGGCGCTGCGGTGGTGCGGGCGCGTGGCCAACCAGCGCCAGCACCGCGGCATCGAGCGCGTCGCCCCCCAGGAGCTCTTCGAGGCCGAGGAGAAGGCGTTCCTCCTCCCGCTGCCGCGCGCACCTTTCGAACTGGCCAAGTGGTCGAGGCCCAAGGTCCCACCCGATATCCATGTCAAGGTGGGACGGACGCTTTATAGCGTGCCGTGGATCCACATCGGCAAAGTGGTCGACGCCCGCCAGAGTGCGCGCACCGTCGAGATCTACCTCGAGGGGACCCTCGTCGCCACCCATGTGCGCGCCGAGCGCGGCAAGGTGACCAACTACGACCACTACCCGCCCGAGAAGATCGCCTTCATGATGCGCACCCCCGCCTGGTGCCGCCGGCGAGCGGCTGAACTGGGCGACGCCGTGGCCGAGGTGGTGGCCGCCATCATGGAGGTCAACGCCCTGTATCGCCTGCGCCAAGCCCAGGGCGTGGTAGCCCTGGTCGACAAGTACGACGCCTCCCGGCTCGACGCCGCGTGCAAAAAGGCCCTCTTGGCCGGGGACCCGTCTTATAAGACGGTCAAGGGCATCTTGGTCGCCGGCGTCGAGCTCGACGACGAACACGAGGCCCAGGCCCCGCCGGCTGCGCCGGCCCACCTGCACGGCCCCGCGCGCCTCTTCGACATCGAGGAGGCGGCCCGATGAAGCCGCACCACTTGGAAGAGACGTTGTCGAAGTTGAAGCTCTTCGGCATGCTCGACACCCTCGAGATCCGACTGGCCCAGGCGAGCGCCGGCGACCTCGGCCACGTCGAGCTGCTCCAGAGCCTGTGCGAGGACGAGGCCGCTCGGCGTGACGCGGCGGGGATCGAGCGCCGAGTGAAGGCGGCGCGCTTCGAGCAGACCGCGACGGTCGAGGACTACGACTTCTCGTTCAACCCAAAGATTCCGGCCGCCCAGATCCGTGACCTCGCCACGTTGCGCTTTGTCGAGGCCGCAGAATCGGTCATCTTGCACGGGCCGGTCGGCGTCGGAAAGTCGATGATCGCCCAGGCGCTCGGACATGCGGCCTGTCGACGCGGGTACACGGTTGTCTTCACCAAGACCTCTCGGCTGCTGGCCGACTTGGCCGGCGGGCACGCCGACCGCAGCTTCGAACAGCGCCTTGTCCGTTGGAGCCGGCCACAGATCATCGTCTTCGATGATTTCGCGATGAGAGACTTCACCTTGGCCCAGGCCGACGACCTCTACGAGCTGGTGACAGCCCGGGTGCAAAAGACCTCGATCTTCACGGCCAACCGGCAGGCCTCGGACTGGTACACGCTGTTCCCCAACCCCGTCGTCGCCGAGTCGATCCTCGATCGCATCGTGAACTCGGCCCACCACGTGCACATGGACGGCAAGTCGTATCGGCCCAACAAGCGGCCGGGACAGACACCCAAGGGAGCGGGCAAGTGAGCGCGCGGATCTGCGCCCGCGAGGGCTGCGACAGACTCCTGGCGCGTCGGCGTCCGGGTCAGGTGGGTCGCCCGCCCATCTACTGCTCTCCGGGCTGTCGCCCCTCGTGGGTCCGACCGCCGGTGCTCGTCGAGGTCGCCCGCTGCGAGGACAACGACGGCTTCATCACGGGCGAGTGGATAGTCCGCCTCCGCCATGGCCACCGGGTCGTGGTCGTCGGCTGTGGGTTGGGCCGCTTCAGCGCCGACATGCTCGCCAACGAGCTACGTGCGTTCCTCGACGGTCGCTCGATCGGAATGGCGTCATGACCGTCTCCATCATCCGATGCCTTCGACCCTTGAACTGCGAGCGTGAAGGAGGTGCCATCGACTAAACATGAACTACACACGCCGGACGAGGGAATTACTTGACGGCAGCGCCAGGGAATTCCGTGACGGTCGACAGCCAGATGAGCGTATCCACCGGAACCATGTCGACGAGTATGTCGAGATGCCCGGCATCAGTTTCCCATGTTGAAATTCGCGACCGGCTCAGAGTCAGGCCGTCCAACTGGACCGGCAGAGCGGCCGACTCTTTGTCGCTCAGGGCCTTCGACTCGGAGCCGGGCGCGAGCTCTCGCATGGGGGCCGCCAAGCGGTCGAAGTTCTCAGCCACCGGCCGGGACCTCGTAGGTGGGATGCTTAGTGAGGGTTGGAGACGAGAGAATCGGTACTCCACGTCGATGGCACTCGTCGGCTACCTCGCCCAAAACCCCGCGAATCCAGTACCACATGAGTTGACCCGTGCGGATGCCGGTAAGCGAATCTCGGTGCATGGAGACCGACTCTGACGACGGATCCAACGATGAGACTACTTATCGCGAGTGGTCTACGGTTATGGGCAGACACGTGCAGCGTCTCGGGGTTGAAGGGAATCTCGGAAGGTCAGAGATCGCTAGACCATCGGGCCCGTCGATCCTGGCACGGGTTCTCGCGTTAGATCGAACGTGCTCCGAAGCATCCGGAACCCAGAACCCAGTTCTGGTGCATTCAACCATCCTCAGACGGGAGGTCTTAATTTCGGTTCTATGATTGGCCGATCCTGCTCGCCGCGGGGTTGTGCGGATGTCCCCCACTCCACGCATTACTAACGGGTGATGGTCTCAATTCGGTTTTCTGTGTTCTGCCCAGTGCTTTTCGAGCCACTTCAGATGCCGCTTCGATAGCACTACCTTGAGCTCCGTGCCCTCCAGATCCTGGTAGTGCGCATAGTCAGCCAGCTCTTCGGAGATAGATATCTCCTTGCTGGCAGGATTAACGGCGATCATGCCCAGGTCAAACATTGTATGCAGATCTCTACGAATCAGAAGACCTCCGTCATCATGATGGGCTGCGTCTTTTGCATAGCTGTAGAGATGGCACGCCTCAAGGGCCTCGCGTGGAGCCTTACCGGTAAAAGCACAGACGGAACCGAACTGGTCTAAGAGCTTTTGTCGAAACTGACCCTGTCCAACGCGAACTCGGACGAGGCGGTTTTTGTGGCCACCCTTGATAAGGCTTTCGGTCTTCACAAGCATATCGATTTCGACGCGATACCCCTTGTCGTTCAGAGCTTTGATGAATGCTGGCCAGACAAGCGGCCGAAAACTATGTTGATCGTCCGAGCTCCGACAAAGGGACCTCAGTTGTGGACCCAGAAGAACACCTTTCAGGTCGATCCACCCAGCGGCATAATGTGACTCGTATTGAAGTACTTGGACTTTCTTCACGAAGGGTTTGTTGAACTCCCAGCCGCACTTGTAACACTTGTACAGGGGCTGCTTGCTAGTTCGTGCCTTGATTCCCGCAAGATTGCATTTAGGACACTTCTTGAGCAGCTTCGTAGCTTCTTGGGTAGCTATCGAATCAATCACGGACATCCCAAGGACTGACAGTTTATTCCAAATTACGATCCGGTGTCCCACATGGACAGAACCATGATTAGGTACCGTGCTATCCCATCTATAGGACGCCTCTGGGACGTCGGAGTATCCGTCATTTCCACCATGTTGGGTGCGACCAGAAACCGCCAGAGCCAACCACGAATTCACTCCGGCCACATCTTCCCCGCTCACAGGCGTGTCCCCCCCGTCACTCAAACGAAATGGGTGAACCCGAGAGCGCGCTGTTCGAGTCCACAGCCAATTGGTTCAATACATCGGCAAATTCGGAATCTGTCATCGCATCGAGTGCTGTGTGGGACTTGATTGCGCGAAGACGTCTAGTTATTTCACGAACGAATTCCGAGCGCGCCACCGAGAGGCCAGCGCTCTCCGCCCGCCATACCGTATCCCTGATGGCTCTGGCCGTACGCTGGTTCCCACCAAGCGACGGACGTTCCATGATTTGTACGAACTCGTCCTCGCCGAGTGGGCGACATCCCTCGGGCGCCACATCTAGGTCACCGCCGAATGCCCAGGCGCGCCACCACGTCCTCCGCAGGACGTTACGCGGTTTGCCCATCAGACGATGCTCGGCCCGATCTGGGAACCGCCAGGGTCCTATCTCGGGCACCAAGATAAGAGTCAAAAACGACCACACTCCTTCTTCTGCTGCGTCGGCAGTCACGATTGCCATCTCACGGAAGAGACGAGTACCGCAGGGTCGATCAAAGCTTTGGCCACCAAGCTTTGCTATCGGCGTTGGGTAACCCGCTTCTTTGGCGACAGCTCTAATTTCGAGCTGAATGGATTCAAGAGCAGACTCATCGGCCGGATGGCCACCGGTGGCAGCTGGCGCCGCGTCCGGATGACTCGTCGCTGCGAGCGCCGCAAGCTCGTCCAAGGGAAGCTCAGCACGTTCACGTACAATTCGCCCAGCGACACCCTCGGCCAGTCTCGGGTAAAGGAGGTTCGGCATAGCTTGCGTCATGGCAGTATGCGGCAGTAGTTCTGGATCGCCGCCTCAACCCTCACAGGATCTGTTTGAAGCCACCCGCGGACCGTAATTGGGTCTTCGTGTGGCCATATGGTTGCAAGCAGGTTACGAAGCACGCCTGAAACGCTCTTCGCCTCTGGGTCAACAGGTGCGTCAACGACGTCACCGTGAGCCAGCCCCATTCCCACCATCTGACGCGTCACATCCCACCGCAGAGTACGCCATAACTGTGCTGTTCCCTCGTCGGGAGCACTCTCAAGGAGTTTGCCAACTGCGGGGTGACCCGAATTTACATTTAGACGCGCTGCTGCCATGAAAAGGGCATCCACGTCACTCATATCTATGTCGAGCACCCAAGCCGCCGCCGAATAAAGGGGATATGTCTTGGAGAAGTCGGAGGCTTCAGTCGGAAACTGAGCTCGGACCCCTTCCAATTCGGTGCGAGTTCTCGACCGCCAAAGAATGCTGCCGGGGTGTGTCGGGGCTAGTTTGCCCAGCGGATCGGCGTGGGAAACGACAAGGTAGGTGTCAAGTGTAAGGCGCCCCCCAAGCTCACCCCCGGGTAGGTTGAACTGAATTCTAAGATCAAAGGCGTCCTGAGGTGGTATCGCTTCGAACGCCACAGAACGTTCGGTCCGAGTGTGATCAGAGTGAGCCATCACCAGAACTGATAATCGGCTCGCTTCGCCGAGCTCACATGCTTTCAACACCTCATTTCTATTTACGGAGACCGACGCAGCCATCTCCAGAACCGTTTGATAGTCCCAATGAGGCAGTTCGGAAGGCAATGGCGTGTCACCGGCAGGGGTGCGGAATTGCCAACCCCCGTGGATGATCAACTCCTCGGGTGGGATAAGAAAGGGGACAACCGCGGTCTTCACGCAGCTGACATCGCTTCCGGATGTATATCCAGCAGTACGGTGGTATCCCGACTTCTCGAAACAAAGAGTTCGATCTCAACTGGTTCCTCGCTCATCACGCTGAGTTCTGCGTTTGTGCCGTTGAGCAGCGTCGTTTGATCGAGAAAACGAGCCTCAACGAGTTGCAGTACAGGGTCAAGATCCATATCGACCGTCGTCCCATCCAATGCCGCACCGCAGGCAATACTCAGATGCGTTCCCGGGGAGCCATCCCTGTGAGTCACCCGGAACTTCACGCGAGTCATGACCACTCCGTCTTTTACGACAGGACCAGAGTGAACAACTTCAATCCGCGCCTTTGGTTCGCGCAGATTTGGCGTTCCAGTTCCACGCGGAGGCCGGCCCGAGCCCCGCGCTTCTGTCGTACGAACCAAGCCGGCCAACTCTGCGGCTATGGCCGCCGTACTCGTTGTATCGGTGTCACGAATCGTGGGACGCGGAGCCCACCTGTTGTCAAGCACGTTTCGGATCTCCCTCAGACCCACATTGACAATCGTCCTGTCACGCCGACTTGGGAGTAACTCAGTCCTCCAGGAGTCATGTGTTGGAGGTTCCGCTGCCGCAAAGCTCGCATCATGCTCTGGTCTGCATCGAAACACGCCGGCCCACTCCATGCCTCCTTCGAGAGGAACCGGCCCGAGCAAATAATCGACGACTAACTCGGGGGTCCTCAGTAGAGCCACATGATGGGCGGGACCGGATATGACTGCCGCCGGTCTTGGACTGTCCTCCTCGTGGGGGTCATGACCATCGTCTACGATCGCCCGTTCGCGCACTACCAGGGGTACCGTTACAAGGTCTCCAATCGCTGTCTTCGGTTTCATGCAGCGAATGACGTCGTGCCTCGTACCTGCAGGCTGATTATCGGTGTCGCTTCCGTCAAGCATGGCACGGAATGCTTGAGCAAACCCGTAAAGCGGTGGACGTTCAGAAGGACTTGGAATCTGTATGCCGTTTCCGTTCCAAGTTACAACGATAGTCATGGGGACCTTTGAACTCCGCTCCATCATCTTGGGCCAGAGGTACCATGCGGCAGATTCCGCGATGAACGTCATTGCCTGTTCTCCGGTGCGTTCAGCAAAGTCAGGATCAACGACCATGATCGTCGTCCCAGTCTCGCCCTCTTCGAACGGTGGCATTCCAATTGATGCTGCGATCCGGTCTGCGGCACCTCCGGTCACCGGATGCGGCATACCATCGACCGAGCGACCCCACCAGTGACGCCCAGTGCACAGGTAACCGCCCCGCTTAAATTCGTCCCCGATTGCACATGCGATCAGGCGAGACTGAATTTTACCGTTTCTCCTCGACTTGGAATGGATCACCACCGAATTCACCTTTGATACGACGAACGCGATCGTCTTCCCAAACCCATAAGTGCCGCCGGTGTGCCTCGCCGTATTCGCCTTTCCAACATTCAGTACAAAGTCAACCCAGTCATACGTATCTTCTGAGTCGACCTTGTCGGCCTGGACTGGACCGCCCAAACCCTTTGTATTGCGGTCCCATATGTAGAAAGCGGTCAACGACCCGCGCGCCAGCGCACCATTGAGCCCAGTTCCCACAGCCTTCTCCGCACTGGGAAAGACGAGCTCTCTTAGACTCAGAATCTCATCCGGTTCTAGATCCCAGCCCTCCACGGAAAACACAACGGATAGATCGTCGCTAAGTCGTGCATCCCAACTGTTCTGTGCCGTTTCGCGTAACAATACCGTGAGGGGATCTAGGCGAGGTCGTCCCAACAGCTTGGAGAACCCAGCGGCAGCGAGTCCGCCGCTCCGCGGGTACGCCTCTGGGATCCAATCGGCGGGCTCGATCACTGGCTCATTTCAGCAAGAAGCAAACTGATCTCAACTGGGCTCAAGGGCGTCGGGGGATCGTTGGTGAGGTCTATTGAATAAGACAGGCGCAACGTTCCGGAAGGCACCTCTCCATGGAGGAATGAAAGAGGCGTGATCCGTGGGAAAGCGGCTCCCTCGACGTCGTAGACCCTATTGTCGGCTATACGGTACATATAGCTCGAATACCTATCGCGGTTCATTTCGACGTATCCAACTCGGCGAAGTAAGGCTAGAAACCCCGTTCGTTCCACTCCGAGCTCCAAGATCCCATCCACCAAAGAAGGAATACTCACGCCTGTCGAATCAGCCTCAAACCGATAATGGAAAAGATGAAGTCTGCCGTTGGGGGGTGGCAATAGTTGATCAACGCTGCTGATAGGTACGAACCGTCCCTCTCTCACCAAAGTGGCCTTAACCTCGATTGCCTCGTCGCCGGACCGAAAATCATGCTGGCTGCCAGAGGGACCTGTCCATACCGAGAGATTTCGGTCAGGATCTCGCTTTAGGAGCTCTTCGAATACAATCAGTTCAGCCATCAACCCGGTCCGAGCCTGCTCGCTCAGGAGGCCAGCACTCTCGGCGTCAGAAAATAGCCGCTTCCATCGGTCCAGAACCTCAAGGGTCGCATGAGCCGGCGAGTGTGCCTCAACAACTTCTGGGAGTAGCTCGCTGACAAAGCGCGCGAACTCCTCGTTGAGATCAGCTTGAATGCAGATCGCACAAAGGTAGGCAGTCTCCTGATAAGTGACCCTAATCAGATGGACGGCCCTGCCAGTTCGGTCTTCGCCAAAGGCCTCGCCAAGCCGCAATGGGATCAGCAGAAGCCTTCTGCCGAGGTTGTCGACACCGAGCAAGACCATGCCGGCCGAGACTTCAACGCCGGACTCAACTACGTCCATCCCGGAATCTGGTCCCTCGGCCACGGTCTGCAAGACAGCCCAGATCGCCCGAAGATCGGGGTCAGGCATCGCTCAGATCCACATCGTCTCGATCGCCTTCGTCGTCGACATATACATCTTCGGGTTCTGCTTCTTCGGTGGGTTCGGCACGTGGCATGTCAACCTGGATCAGATTCTTCGGCCTTGATTCGGGTGCGGCACGTGGGAATGAGAAGGCAGCACCCATGAGATGATCTATAGCATCGAGTGGAATCCGATAGCCCTCCTTGTGGGGCTTCGGTTCGGAGTCCTTATCAATTGGATAGAGCAGAATTAACCCGCGTCTGCTCTCCGTCCTTGCGTCCAAAAGCTGGTTCTCGTCCATGCTGGTGGCCGCTGCGGAATTAATCAGATCCGCTACACGGTCAGGTTTCGACATCAGCGTTCCGATGTTCGCCGTGGTTGCGTTACTCGATCGCTCCAGTTTCGAACGCGTCAACAGGTTGACTTGGCCACAGCCAAGATCGATCTGTTTTGCGGGTGGTCGACGAGTGATGACTGCGAGATTCCAATATTCAAGCCATTCGTACCTCTGCTGTTCGGATATATATCTCTCCAAGAGGCCCGAGCGAAGCTCGGTGTCGGGATGGAAGGTGAAATCTCGGACAAATGTGAGCACCGATTCGGCGGCGATATCGAAAAAGATCAGCCGGCTCTCTTGCCGATCTTGCCGCGAGCCGGAGTCGAGCGCTGTTGAAATCAGACGCTTGGCGGCTCCTCGATTGGAGGCAATTTCGGCAGGATCCCGATGATGAAAGTATGTGGTCTGAGGGCGCTGACCGCTGTACGACGCCTCACCCGGTACTGCAAAGTGCATTTTGTTTCTGGCTGTTACCTGCATCCGCGGATGGAGCCTGAGTCGGACGGGAAGTTGTAGCGGCGTTGCATCCTCGGCTTGAATTCTCCAGACTTCCAGTCGGAGATCTCGTTCAACGTCGGCGAGGAACCTGAAATCCTCAGCAAGATCCGCAGAGGTCCAGATCCGAGGTAGATCTTCATACCCAGGCCGATACCCGAACCATCGACCCATCTGCAGCAGGGAGTCGTAGGTTTGGGCGGTCCGTAGGAAAAAAGAGGATACTAGGCCTTCGAGAGTGAGTCCTCTTGAGAGGGTGTTACCGCCAACAGCGATCACAGTGGCTGGTTCCTTGGTGTATATCAGACGATCCGTCGATCGGCTGTTGTCGGCAACCACCTTGACATCGGACAGAACTTCAGGGATCGCATCCTTCAGGTCAATAAATGGAATGGCGCTACGACCAAATCGACTGGGCGGTTCCCGCTCCTGCTCGACGGTCCATTGATCCTTCCAGTCAGCTTCCGTGGTGCCAGACAACCAGTCATTCCGGAGTGCCTTAATGAAGTCTCGGATCACATCGAGTTGCTGCAGCTGAGGATCGATTCTCATTGTCGTATGGATGAGCATGCTTGAGTGTTTCCGCTCTCCCGACCTCACTCGGCGGGCGGCGGTTGCCAGCAAGAACCAGCGGATTGCGTCGCCCAGCGCCGGCGTGACGACGGGCGAAAACGTCCCTTTAGTTGGAACTCTGTAGTGATGGACCTCGTCATGGGGAACGATCCGAATCATGTCGTGAGGCTGGGAGTCGGTGTCCTCATCATCCTCAACCACGGCCTTTCCGAAGAGTTCCTCGGAGCCAAAATAGGGTGGAGGCTTCGGCAGCGAATAAATGAAATTGCGCGGGTAGAGGTCCTCCGCGTCAGCAGGATTTATGAGAACATTCGCAAAAGGAGTGGCCGTGTAACCAATGTACGCGACTCTGGGTAACTTCAAAAGATCCACGATCAATCGGTTAATGTTGGTCCTGTCCAGCTCCGGATCCTTTGCTGCGTTCGGGCTAGCTTGGTCTGACTCGTCGTCAATGATCAACACTGGACATGCGTCTAGCCCGCGCTCTGCGTCCGCAAGGCGAAGCCAATCACGAAGGCGGGTCAGTCGTGAGACATTCTTCTTCACCACTGCCAGCAGACGGAGTTCGGTGCCCGCAACCAGAGCGAGAGCCTTCAGGGGACGGCCAAAATCCTCATCCTCTCCGGTCAATTGTGACCATTTTGTCTTGTGGAGTTCGTAGAGCTGTTCGTCAAGTCTCAGTTGTGTCTGCCGCCGGAGTGCATTGTGAACGCCTGACAAGACGATGAAAAGCCGATATCCAGCGTCCGCAGCCTTGGCGATCGTCGCCGTGAAATTGGCGGTCTTTCCCGACTGTACATATCCGAGAACCAGTCCTCTAGTTGAAATGGTGGGACTGTGCGGGTCTGCGAGAAGGCTGACGACATTCGTCGAGGCCTCGTCCAACGACTCGACCGCGTCCTTCCAATCGGGATCAGATTCGAGTGATTTTTTGAGTCCAGGCCAAAAGAGGTCGTCAGCACTCGGTCCTGTGTACCAAGGTACGAATTCCTCGAGGTCGACCAACGCGCCGTGGGTTGCAATATGCCGCCGCTGTTCGGCTATCCGCAAGTGCTCTGCAACCATGCGGTCGACCAGATCGTCGTTCCCCAGCATTACCTTCAGCTTGGCCGTCGCGTTCGGGAGATCGTTGCCCTGCCGGAGCAGCAGCTCGAGTCCCTCGAGTACGCCTTGCTCCTGTGCCGTGAGTGCCATTGGTCCCTCAGCTTCTGCCGTGGTGTCTGGTGTGGCAATGTAGTCGCTATCGATTCGAATCACCCGGAATTAGGCAGATCCTCGAGCTAAGAGGCTGAGTTTTGGATTGGGTGAAAAGCGCAGACACAGGGGAGGCACGATTTGGCTATGGGGAAGCAGAAGAGTGGTCCTCGGCTGCGACCCCCAACGCCTCAGGTCTCCCAGCAGATGGCCAGGATGCCCACGGTGGGATCTGGGCCCGAGATGGCCATCCGAAGGGAGCTGCACTCGAGGGGACTCCGGTTCCGAGTCGCCCCTTGTCATCTGCCAGGCCGTCCGGACCTCGCCTTCACGCGTGCACGTCTCGCAGTGTTCGTTGATGGCTGCTTCTGGCATGCCTGCCCATTGCACTGCTCCGTACCGAAATCAAACCGGGAATGGTGGATCGCAAAGTTCACCATGACTCGGGAAAGAGACGAGCGAAAGGATGCCGGTTTGGCATCGCTAGGGTGGTCAGCAATCCATATATGGGAGCACGATCCAGTCCAAACTTCCTGTGATTGGATCGAGGAGGAGTGGCGAAGAAGGCTTGCCGAGAGATGATGCGTGCGAATGGATGCGCGACGTGGCATCTTGGTGGCGAACCTAGATCGGGGAAATGAGGTGCCCAAAACGAGCAGTGCCATGGACGTAACGCCCTCTGCGAGCCGTTTGACGAATTCGCTACGTGACATTGGTTACGACTTTGCCTCGGCGGTCGCAGATCTGGTTGATAACAGTATTTCCGCAGGATCACGGCAGATTGACATCGAACTTGTATATGAGGGCGAGAGTTCCTACATCCTAATTGCTGACGATGGCTGGGGAATGGGCGATGATGATCTCACCGAAGCGCTGAGGTTCGGTTCTCGTCGCGACTATCTGAACGATGAGCTAGGCAGGTACGGACTAGGTCTGAAGACCGCGTCACTGTCCCAATGCCGAAGGGTGACCGTAATGTCGAGGAGGACTCCGATTCAACGGAGGATATCGGCTCGCACCTTGGATCTGGATCATATTATGGATACGGATCGCTGGGAACTGGTGGAGGTTCCGGAGGACACGTGGGCGTTCCGGGCGCTGGAATGGCTCGATTCATCCCCTGGCACCGTCGTGTGTTGGGAGAAACTCGATCGCGTTCTCCCCAAGGGACGTTCAGTTGGGGGAGGGCGGCGGCGAATCGAATCCTTATCAAATCGTCTTTCAGATCATCTGGGCATGATTTTCCACCGTTTTCTTGAGGGTTCTGCGCTGGATTGCCACCGCCTCGCCATTACTGTTAATGGACAGAAGGTACGGCCGTGGAACCCATTTGCACCTAAGGAGGAAGCTCGTATCGAGTTACCTCGTCGGCAGTTCGAAATCGTCGCAGGTGATGAAGTTGGTTTCGTATCCTTCACTCCCATCGTGCTGCCCGCTCGTAATCTATTTTCCGGAATTAACGAGTTTGAACGGATGAGCGGTCCTGCCAAATGGAACCGTCAGCAGGGGATATACGTTTATCGCGCGGATCGTCTCGTTCAAAGCGGCGGATGGTGCGGGCTGCGAGCAATCGACGAACACACAAAGCTAGCTCGAGCGGCCATCGATTTTATGCCCGAGCTGGATGAGCTCTTTCGCATCAATGTGGCAAAGATGCGGGTTTCACTCCCGGTCGAAGTACGACCACTGATTGAACCTCACGTGACAGATCTATGTCACCGAGCACAAGAGATGTACCGTCGCGACCTGCGAGAGGGTGTTAACCAAGAACCCCTCGGCACTGTTCGAGATGAGGTGACATCCTCTATTGACGCACAGGAGATTGGTGCGGCGATCCTGTCCGCGTCACTCGCAACAAAGACCACGGCCCAGTTGCAATCGATCGTTGACCACTTACGGCGGACTAACCCAAACGTAGTCAAACGGCTAGGTTGGTGATCTCAAGAACCTCTTGGTAGCAGTTTTCAGCTGCGAACTTACATCCATCCAGGAGGGGACAGTGTCCGCAGTCTGGCGACCGACCCGCCGTGCATGTCGATGCCGCCAGTTCCATCAGTGCCAAGTGGGCATCTTGTGCACGGTCCTCGCCTCCGATCAATCGTGCAACAGCAAGACGTCCATCGCTGTAACGGTTTTTATGCTCAACATTTTCGCCAAGAAATCGGGCGGCAACTCGCAGAACGCCATTGATAACTAACACAGGCTCATCACGATCTTCCGAATAGCTTGGGCAGACAAGCACAGCTAAATCCGCCACCGTCGAATTCACACCAGGAGCGGCAGCCAACTCTGGGGCTTCTGCATTCCTACCAATCGCAGCTGGGTGCGCGACAAACCATTTGGCCGCCGACTTGACTAGCTCTAATCGGTCAGAGCGTCCCCTGATCTTGGCATACAGCTCGAGTGCCTTCAGATTCGAGGGCTCAAGCGAGTCAGCCGGCGTCACAAGTTGACGGGTAGCGGCCCACGCTTCCTGAACGTGGTCGCGAGCTAACCGCGACCACATGGTCTCAGCTTGGATTACTTGCCAGCGTGATTCAGCTTTGAGCCATGGAGTCGTAAGTCTCTTTCGACGACGAAACCAGGTGGCGAGAGTCTTTGATATATCACGCGTAGACCAAGGTTCAGCGTGTGAGTAGTGCAGCGAGTCGAGCACAGCTCGCCCAAGGTGATTTGCCAACATGGGGGGAACGGCGTTTCCTATCTGGCGAAAAGCAGCGGAAGGGGGTCCCGCAAAGCGGACATGGTCTGGAAAGGTCTGTATGCGTGCCGCCTCCCGAACGGTGATGGTTCGATCCTGCTCGGGATGGATGAATCCGTACCCGTCCTTCGCAATGTGAGCTGTAATCGTTCGACTTAGCCCGTTCCAGTCAAGGCGCTTGTACTTATCGTCGAAAATATCGGATCGATACCTCTTCAGGTGTTCATCAATGTCCGCATATCGCGTCGTCGAATCCATCTGCGCAAATGCGAGTGCATCATCCTCTCGGACTGGCCGCGTTATGTGGTCATATAGCCGATGCGTAAGACGACCAGTAAGGCCCTTCCGCATTTCGCGCTGGAACTCCGTTTGTGGCACCAATGGATAGTTCGCCCAGCCTGATGCGACAGGATCCGAAGGATCGTCCCCGTTATCAGGCCGCCAACCCCCTCCCACTTCGGGCAAATCACCGATGGCGTTTCGAAGGTTGATCTCGGTGGCGGCCGGCACTGGCCAATCAAACCGGACTCCATGCGCTAGTCCGATGAGAATTAGGCGGCTCCGAGTCTGTGGAACACCGTATTCCCAGGCGGGAACAACCCGTTCCTCAACTGAGTACCCCATCAGCTCGAGTTCATCGACCATTGAGCGCAAAATCCACATATCTCTGTCCAACGCCATGTCAGGCACATTTTCCATGAGAACGGCTGTGGGTCTAGCTATCGAAACGATCCAAAGGAAAGCCTGCCATAGATCCTTTCGCATGTCGTGTTCAGGTCTAACGCCTTGGCGAACAAGATTCCGAAGACCGGAACGCCCGACGCGCGAAAACGCTTGGCAAGGTGGCCCACCAGCGATAAGGGTTACGCCTAATGTGCGAATGAAGTTGGCGACTTCTTCGACAACGGCGTCATTCCCGAGATCCCAGTTCGCGCTGAGGCCGGGGTGATAGGCGCGGTGGGTTTCGAGAGCGAACTCGTCGTTATCAACACCGAGGATTACATCGAAACCAGCCTCCGCGAGGCCTAAGCTCAAACCGCCGGCGCCACAGAACAGATCGACCGCCAACGGGCGCTTCAGCCGCGCCAAGAGATCGACGAGTTCGTCTTTGTTCGAGACGGCTAGAGGATGTGGTTTCAACTTGACGTACGGACCACGCACCATCTTGACGGCGTACGGGTCCCTTACTTTGATTGTCGCCACCTCTATTTACCGGGTTCCATTCTCCGCCTCTCGGCGTCTCTGTACACTCTCTAGTCAGAGGGAGCCTAGACGAGCGCTGTATCGACCTGTTGGAGGCGAAGGGTTGAAGGAGGCTTGGCTTCCTAACCGCCGAGTTCACCAACCGGGTTTGAAATCGCACCGAAGGCTGCCGTCCGCTCCGCAATGATCCGGATGACTTCCGATTGCGGAAGCCCAACCTCCAGTGCACCCGACGAGGCGAGGATTTCGGCCTTGATGATCGCACCAGTGGCGCCGACCGCGGGAACTGTCAGCTCGATCATCCAGCCTTCGGCGTCTATAGAACCCAGTGCTCCATACATCTCCAGACGGTGGAGCAGGGTTGAAAACGGACCATTTGGAGCGGGTTCGCCACCGAATACCACAAATCTAACTTCTACGCGCCATTCCACGATACCTCCCGAGTACTCCAGATCGCTTCTCCATTGAACGGTCTCGCTTCATACAGGATTTGGAACATCGACTCGAACTGCCTCGAGGCTCCCTCCGTAACGGGGCCGAAAGGCCCCGACCGCCTGCCGAGGCGGCGGCGCAGCCGCCGGCCGACGGCGGGGCGGCTTGAAGCAGTAGAGAAAACTCCTGAATTACGGGGTCAGTGTTGCGGGGATCTCATCTAACTCTCCTTCTTCTCATTTCCTTCTTTCTGCTCTTTCCCTCTCCATCCTCGTTCTTGTTCGTTGGTCTTCTTTGTGAGTCGTTGGATCTTTGTCTCTTGTCATTTCCAGACTCATCCTCAACCTCCTTTCGGTGTTTCGTGATGGACCTCTCAGTCTGTTGCAGTGACGAATTCAGCAATGTCGTGACCTGGTGTTTGTTCGGTTCGGTCTCGCGAATTGGCCATTCATAGGTAGGGAAGGAATTCGCCTTCCCCCTTTGAAGGGGAGCACCATGCGACTACCCGTAGACACCAGTGCCGTGAACTTCGTCTCGGCCGGACCACCCGAGCCGGCGATCGATTTCGGCACCAAGGCGCAGAAGACCGACGACAAGGGTCTCGGCATCAACCAGGTCCACCTCTTCGTCGTCGGCGGCGGTACCCGTGAAGTGATCACGGTCAAGGTGGCCGGAGAGCTCAAGGGCATCGGCGAGTTCACCCCGGTCAAGGTGACCGAGCTGGTGGCCACGACCTGGAACATGGAGGACCGCTCCGGTGTCTCGTTCCGGGCGCTCAAGGTCGAGGTCCTCACTCAGCGGACTAGCGCCTGATGGAACGGTTCTTCGGGATCGTGCTGACCATGATGGTGGTGCTGATGCTGCTCGGATTCGTCCTGGCGCATCTGGCCATCGCCATCTTCTTGTTGCTGGCCGCCGGTCTCATCGGGCGTCAGCTGCGCCGGCACGGTGCCTGAGCGCCGCATCCGGACCCTCGGCTCCTACTCCCGGATGGCGTTGGCTGTCCGGGGGTGGGGGTTCGAGGTGATCCTGACCATGTCCATCCTGGTGCTCTGGCACGTGGGGACCTTCATCGACGGAGACGGGATGGGCGTGCTCTTCGTCGGTGCGGCCGGCATTGCGCTCTGGAGGATTCCCGGTCTCGCCACCCGCCTGGCCAAGAAGTTACGCGACCAATCCTGTCGGCGTTGGTTCTGCGACGTCCTCATCAGCTGCGGGGTGATCAGCCGGCACGGCCAGATCCCCAAGGTCGAAGCGTTCGAGAAGACTCCGGCCGGCGAGCGGGTCCGCTTGCGCATACCCGCCGGGTTCTCGAGCGAAGAAATCGAAGCAGTCGGCCCGTCTCTGGCCGCCACCATCGGGGCCCGCGAGGTCAGGGTGCTCCGTGATCCGGGCAACGCCGCCCTGGCCCAGTTCTCCATCATCTGGCGCGACGCGCTTTCGGCACCTGCACCCCCGTGGCCCGTCCCGACGGGGTCGTTGTGGGAGCCCATCTCACTCGGCATCGACGAAGACGGCAACCCGGTCCGCATCGGCCTGCCGGAGAGGAACCTGTTGCTGGGTGGCGAGCCCGGTGCGGGCAAGTCCGCTGCCCTCTCCCTTCTGATCGCAGCCGCCGCGCTCGATCCCTCCGTCCACCTCACACTGCTCGACGGCAAGCAGGTCGAGCTCGCCCCGTGGGCCGGCTCGGCTGAGCACTTCGTCGGCCCCGACATGGAAGGGGCGATCGGGGTCCTCAAAGGACTGTGCACCGAGATGGACCGGCGCTACGCCACCTTGTTGGCCGCCGGCCTGCGCAAGATCAAGCCGGGGGGTGAGTTCGGACTCCATGTGGTCGCCATCGACGAGTTGGCCTTCTACATGCGCGGTGGCAAGCGGGACGAGCGCAACGAGCTGACCGAGACGCTGCGGGACCTGATCTCTCGGGGACGGGCCGCCGGCATCATCGTCATCGCCGCCACCCAGAAGCCGAGCAGCGAGATCATCCCCACCTTCGTGCGGGACCTCTTCTCCTTCCGCATGGCGTTGCGCTGCACCACGCCCGAGGCTTCCGACACCGTGCTCGGACAGGGCTGGGCCTCCCAGGGCTACTCGGCCTCCACCTTGGACCCGACCGCCCGAGGAGTCGGATTCCTGCTGGCCGAAGGTGCCGTGCCGGTCAAGATCCGCACGCACTATCTCGATGACGCCACCATTGCCGCCCTCACCAACCGGGCCGAGCGAGCCCGGGGTGGTGGCAGCCAATGAAGTCGGCCGCCGAGTGGCGCGAGATCCTGATCGAGGTCAATCAGGCCGGCGGCTGTGCCCATCCCATCCGGCTGCAGGGCAACCGCCTCGAGCGGGTCAACGGCGAGTTGGTCGACACCGGCATCGTCGTCCCCTGCAAGGACCGTCGGGCCGCCGTCTGCCCGTCATGCTCCCGTCTGTATCAAGCCGACGCCTGGCAACTGGTGGCGGCCGGGATCCGGGGCGGCAAGGGGGTCAGTCCCGACGTCATCGACCATCCCCAGCTCTTCGTCACCCTCACCGCCCCGTCCTTCGGTCCCGTCCACAGTCGGTCCCGATCGGGGACGGTCGGCCGACCGTGCCGGCCACGGCGTGGCGCTCCGTCGTGTCCACACGGAGTGTCCATGGCCTGCAACGAGCGACACCCCGACGGCGACCCTGCCCTCGGTGAACCGCTCTGCGCCGACTGTTTCGACTACCGGGGCGTCGTGCTGTGGAACGCCCACGTCCCGGCCTTGTGGGAACGGACCTCTTCGGAGCTCTACCGGGCCGTGGCCAAGGCCGGACACCTGAGCACCAAAGACGTGCGCTCGATGGTCCGGCTCTCCTACATGAAGGTGGTCGAGTTCCAACGCCGCGGATTGGTCCACCTCCACGTGGTGATCCGGGCCGACGGCCGGGACGGTCCTTCCGAGCAAGCCCCAACCTGGCTCGGCCTCGAGTTGCTCATCGCGGCCGTCAACGACGCCGTGGGCCGAGCCACCGTGGCCGTGCCCGCAGTCGGCGGCACTCCTCTTTCCCGGGCGTCGTGGGGTGCCGAGCGCGACGTGCGGGTACTGGTCCCGAGCCAGTCCGGCGACAGCACGGCCATCGCCGCCTACGTGGCCAAGTACGCCACCAAGACGGCCGACGGGACCCCATGGCTGGCCCATCCGATCCGCTCGAGGGCGCAACTGGAACGACTCGTGCTCCGGCCGCACATTGTCCGCCTGGTGCGTGAAGCCTGGACGCTCGGTCAGCACAAGGAACTGCACTCGCTTCGCCTCCAGGCCCATGCCCACACGTTGGGCTACACCGGCCAGTTCTCGTCGAAGAGCTTGCGTTTCTCCACCACCTTCGGGGCGCTCCGCCAGGCCCGCGTACTCCACGTCAAAGGCGTCCGGGACGACGCTCTCGACTTCGACGGAGAGTGGCGCTACGCCGGTCGGGGCTACGTCCATCCCGAGTCGAATCAGGTGGCCGCAACGCTCCTCGAGGCCACCGCAGGGGGCCTGCAGGAGTTCCACACGACTTCCACAAACAGTTCCACAACGCCATGACCTGGAAGAACGTCCAAAAGTTTTTTCTCGTGTGGAACGTTTTGTGGAACGGTTTGAGGAGAGGTTTGTCGTACCTCATTTGTCGCAATGGGTGCATGACATCAACCCGCAGTCCTCTCACCCTCCTGGGCGACCACGTGGTGCACCTCATGCGAACCGGAGCCGGAGACCGGGCCATGACCCGATTCTCCGAGGCCGGGCTTGGCGTAGATTCCGCCCGGCACCTCACCGTCTGGTTGCGCCAAGGGGAGCGTGTTGCCCGGCGGCCCGGCCGGATTCGCATCGTCGAGTTTCTGGCCATCCTGGCGCCCGACGACGAGGTCGCCGCCCTGTGTCTCGTGGTTCTGCTGCGCCCCGAACTGACGTGGATGACCCGAATCGCCACCCGTGATCTCGTAGGACCCGAGGAGGCGGAGGCCGATGCGGTGGCCGTAGCCTGGGAGGTGGTCACCAAGGGGCACAGCGACTCCGGACCGATCCGCCACCCCGCCTTGGTGAATGCGATCTGGACTCAGGTCCGCCGCTCGTCGGGGTTGCGGCGACAGGGTCATCTCGACACCGTCCCCCTGACCGAGGACCTCGACCAGCCGGCTCCGCTGGACGATCATCTGGAGCGTTGGCCTGGGCTGCTCGCTGCCGCCGTTGCAAGGGGGGTATTGACGCCCCGCCAGGTCGTGGTCATCGCCCAGACCCGCATGGAGGGGCGCCCGCTGATCGAGGTCGCCACCACCCTTGGCCGGACCTACGACTCGCTGCGCATGGAGCGGGCTCGGGCTGAAGCCGCCCTGCGCCAGTTCGCCCTCCCCTACGTCGAATCGGAGGAGGAGTGAGCGCCCCGACCTCAGCCGGGTGGAGTGGACTCCTTCGCTGCCCCCGGCTCTTCGGGCTCTTCAGGACCGGCCTCGTCGCCGATGGCACGGCCCGGATGCACCAACCCCTCGTTGCGGGAGGCGACGGCCAGGCTGCGCACTCGCTGGAGATCGGGATCCCGCGGCGCCCCTCGAAGTCCGGCCGTCGCCGCCTCTTCGGCTTCTTTGTAGCGGCCGAGCGCCATGAGGTCATTGGCGAGGCGCAGAGCACAGGTGATCACGGCGTTGGCCATGTGGGTGTGGAGGTCCTCGGAGAAGACCCACTCGTACTGGCCCTGAACCACCCCTTGGAAGGGGGCTCCCCGGACCAGGGCCAGCGCCTGCTTGCGCAGCTCGATGGATCGTGGGCCGTCCGCGGTGTCGGCCTCGTCGCACAGACGAGTGAAGACGAACCAGTCGCAGTCGATCCCGCTGATGCGGTAGCCGGCCGCGCCCGTGGCATCGGGCAGGTGCTCGGCCCCGATGCACTGGCGCAGTCCCGAGAGGTAGGAGTGGAAGGTCTTGCGGGTCACTTCGGACCGGGAGCTCTCGGTTGGTCGCAGCGCCAGCTGGATCTCATCGGCGTTGTGCGAGTGCGCACTGTGCAAGACCAGCCAGCTGAGCAGTTCTTCGATGACGCGCCTGTCGGGAGTCTGGCGGTAGGAGTCGAAGGTGACCGGGCCGAGGACGCCGAGCATGGGGGCGGATGGAGCCGGCGCAGAGGGTATCGGCGGAACGGTTGCCGACGAAACCTGCTCCTCGGCCTGGAGGGTGAGGACGGCGGCGTCTCCCGGAGCTGGAGTGACATTCATCGGCACCACGACTGGACCGGAATTGGAGACGAGGCGTCGCCGGGCGAACAGACGCTGAGCGACGACGGCGCCAGCGCCGAGGATCACCAGCAAGAGGATGGCGAGCCAGATTGGGAAGCCCTTGCCCGGAGAGGTCGTCAACGGATTGCCGGCCGCAGAAGAACTCGATGGGGTGGCCGTCGGGGGCAGGGCAGCACCGATCCACGGCGGCTTTGTTTGGTGCGCCACGGCCGGGAGAGCGGGGAATGCGATCACCACCGAGGTCGGCGCCGTGAGGTTGATCGTCGTGTTTCCGTCCTCGGCGGTGTACAGAGTGAACTCGGTCCCCGTGAAGGAGCCCGGGCCGATGGTGAGGGTACCGGTGGTCAGCGACGCGGGCACCACGAACGAATAGAGGGCATCGAAGAGACCGTCGTCGTCGGCCTGACCGGTCGTGTAGCCCGATTCGTTCAGTGTCGGCGTGACGGCCGCCCCACCGGCCGGGGTGAAGGTGAGCAGATTCCCCGGCAGCGGAGACTGCGAACCGAGATAGTGGCCAGTGACGGTGGCATCGTTGACGTCAACCGGGTACTTCCCGGTGATGATGAGGTTCAGCATCGCTTGGTTCGGGAAGATCACGGGCCCGCCACCGCCCGGAGCGGAGAAATACGTCAACGTTGCGCTCTGCACGTCGACCTGGGCGGTGCTCGAGAATCCGTCGGACGGATTGGTCATGGTCAGCGTGGTGGACGCCGGGGCCGAACTGCTCAAGGTGGGTCGACTGGCATCCCGGAAGAGAACCGCCGGGGCAATCGAGTCCCTCCGCAACGTCCACAGGTTGAAACTCTGGGACCACGAGCCCTGGTGGACAACCAGATCCACCGTGTGGAGCCGGTTCGGTACGGAGACAGCGAACTGCGCCGACCCGGAGGCCCACGTCGATGTGAGTGCCTGGTTTGCGATCTCGGCACCGATCGTCGTGAGAGGGAGGGAATAGGAGCCTTGCGACCACTGCACCGCTACCGTCACGGCTGGATCGTTTCCGTCGGGCGCCACGGCCGACGCATCCTCGGCGAGCTGCAGATTGAAAGCAACGAACCGGTGGCCGGGAGTGGCCTCAACGGTTCGGCCGTCGATGGTCGCCCGGTCGGGCCACGCCACTCCGGTCACGGTGGCCGCAAAGTCCTGGCCTCGGAGGCGTCCATCCGTCGGAGTGGTGAAGGTCGTGCCGGGAGTGGGAGCGGCGATGGCCGACTCCACGGAGAAGCCCGATCGGAGTGCGGCCCCAGCAGGGTCGGCCAGGACCGGGGCGAGCAGAAACACCACGGCAGCCAGGCCGAGGAACGCCGATGACCACTTCACGGAGACCGACAAAGAACAACCCCTCTCGCCCACTGTCTACCGCAGCCCAAGGCATGGGCCGCACGCGCACCGAATTGATCGACATCGGGGCCCTGGCGGCCTGGTTGGGCGTCGAGGTCGTCTTCGTTCGCCGCCTGGTGGCCGAGCGCCGGATCCCCTTCCTCAAGATCGGCAAGTTCGTCCGCTTCGACCCGGCCGAAGTGGCGAGATGGATCGACGACCAGCGTGTGGGCGTCTACAAGGAACGGTCGGCTCACCGTGGCCACTTGTAAACTGAGGGGGTTCGCCCGACCGGTGTGTTCGTATCGTTCGGAGCAGCCCCCGCAGATCCCGCCTCACGTGGCTGTCGCACCGAGGGGTCTCGCGTGTAGGTGCCTCCTACAAGCGTCGGCGTCGGCGTGCGCCGCGATCCACAAGGGCACGTACCGTGACAAAGCGTAATTTTGGTGCCGTCCGTCAATTGCCGTCGGGACGCTGGCAGGCGAAATACCGGCACCCCCGGAGCAATCAATTCATCGTGGCGCCAAGCACCTTCTCCACGAAGAGGGATGCCGACCGGTGGCTGGCGAATACCCAGGTGGATATCGACCGGGGCAACTGGATCGATCCGGCCTGGGGATCCGTCAGCCTGGATGAGTACGCCCACTCATGGTTGTCGCAACGACTACTGGCCCCAAGGACCGTCGAGCTGTACCGGGGGCTGCTCAAGCATCACATCGTTCCGGTTCTCGGAAAGATCGACCTGAACGACCTGTCTCCCCGGGATGTCCGGGCCTGGCACTCCAAGCTGTCCAAGGCGACCGAACCGGGTCCCGTCACGGTGGCCAAGGCCTACCGATTGCTCCGCACCGTGTGCGAGACGGCGGTAAGCGACGAGATGATCGGCCGCAATCCGTGCAAACTGAAGGGTGCGTCGGTCGAGCACTCTCCCGAACGACCGGTGGCCACGGTGGCTCAGGTGGGTGAGATCTTCGAGGCGATCGAAGACCGCTATGGGGCGATGGTGCTACTGGCGGCCTGGTGCAGCTTGCGCCTGGGTGAGGCGTTGGCGCTGACGAGAGGGGACATCGACCTCGAACGGGGGACGGTGCGCGTCGACAAATCCGCCGCCGAATTGCAACACGGGGAAAGGATCATCGGTCCGCCCAAGACCAGAGCCGGCGTGCGCACGGTGGCGATCCCACCGCACGTGGTCCCGCTGATCGAGGAGCACCTCACCGCGTTCACTGGACCCAATGACGCGGATCTCGTGTTCGTCGGGACCCTCGGACAGCCCGTTCGACGCGCGTCGTTCTACACCGCATGGTTACGGGCGACGGCGACGCGCGGTCCGAGCGGTTTGAGATATCACGATTTGCGACATACCGGAGCAACCCTTGCCGCCGCCACAGGGGCAAGTACGAAAGAGCTCATGGCACGGCTGGGGCACGCCTCGGCTGACGCTGCGTTGCGGTACCAGCACGCCACGGCGGATCGTGATCAGGCCATCGCCAGAGCGCTCAGCGGGCTCGTCGCTCCCATAGATAACGGAGAAAGCGTGAGGGATTCGTGACCACTCTCCGGAGCTACCCGCCCGGGACCCCAAATTTGGCTGCAACTCCCTCGGATGAAGTAGCTCCCGTCACGGTTGAACTGCCAGGTGGGTCAAGGGACGGCCATAGGCCGAGCGAGGACACGAAGCGAAGCGGAGTCCCGCAGCGGCCCTTGACGAACCGGACGAGAGTTTAGGAGATGATGGAATAGGCCGGACCCTTGGGCCGGCCTACATGCGCAGTTCCCCTACCTCGCGGGAGGCACAATTGACTCGATCATTCGGGAGCCTCTTTGTCCCATAGAAGTCCCGTCATTCGGGCAACTCGTTCTGCTAGATCCATATATAACTCGCCGGTTACAAATCCGTTGTTCAATCCCGCGATCATGCCCTCGACCGCCTGGCTGCGAAGGTGAGTGACCGATTGGATCTCGTTCGAGCCAGAGGTGCGACCTCCGATGGGGATTAATTCGGCCCCCACGTCATCGCTATCCTTATCATTGGTCCTCAGATAGCGGAGAATGGCTTCGTCCCTGATCTGGAGGACCCTGATCAGTCTTCGGGCCGCCTTTTTCTGGGGGAGATCTCCATGGCACTCCCAGCGCCTGACAGTGCTCACGCCGACCCCGACGGCCTTAGCAAGTTGCGTCTGGGTCATATCCGCAGCTCGTCGAAGGCCGCGGATTAGTTCCCCGAAGTCCTGGCGAGTTAGAGCTGAGGCTGCGGCTGTTGACATGAGGAACTCCTCGGCAGCTCGGAATTTACCCTAGAATGAACAAATCGCCCAAGGTAAGCGCCCATAATGCTCAAATGTGCCTTATTTCAACCCATGAGACCCATATGGTGTACCTGTCATTCTTGAATTTTGAGCGGTTATAGCCTAGAGTTACATCACTGTGGTTTGTCCTTCCCCCCATACTCTGGGCATGCGGGCGAGATTGTCGCCGGGGAGATTCGTCCCCGAAGGGCGACAGCTTGGGAGCTTGATTGAGATTTACAGTTGCATGCCCCGGTCGAACCGTGGGAAGGTCACGCCTTCCGGCGGGCGCCCATGAGAGCGGTCGGATGCTCTCATGGCCACGAAGATGAAGAGTACGAAATGACTTATGACGAGCAAACAGTGAATGATGAAGAGCCGCTGGGCATGAGTCGGTTGGGGACCCTTGTTGATGTGGTAGGCCGTGAAGAGGCCGCCAACGTACTTAAGCGGATCGAGCAATTCGAACTGGATCGAGCCCGGGCCGTGAGGACCCTGGGTCGATCGAGTTACCGCTAGTCACAAGCGATCGCTAGCCCTCGTTGCCGACGATCAGTCGGTGATCGATTCCTGGCAGTACCGGTACAGCGATAAGAAGGTCATTCTTTCGGCCTTCGTTGCGCAAGACCTTGAGGACCTCAAGCATGCAATCTTGGCTTACGTCTTTGTCCTGCGGGTCGACCCGGGTCGGTTTAGCGACGTAAATGACCCGGAAGTTGCTCGCTTAACCGAAAGCGCCCTCGAAGGTCCGGTTAGCCGTTCACTCATCGCATGTATCGAGGCCGCTGATTCGGCGCGGACAGCTGTCGTAGAACACGGATACTTCGACATCGACAGCAGATCGGAGTACGCCATCACGATCCAACGTCAGTATCGGTTTGCTCCTCCGGCTAACGATCGTGTGCACTACTTTGATCGCCGTATTTCTCTCGCACAGTTCACTCGGGCACTAACTGACAGAAGATACGCTCGAGAAATACGAGGTTCTTATCTCGGGTACATGATTTTGCGAAGTGACAACGATCAACACATGGTCGGGCGGGCACTTCTATCGCCGCCACGGCATCGAGATCGAGTACTGGATCCACCCCGCTTTGCTCAACGAGTGCGCACTCTCGCCAGAGAGCACGTGACATTGGCAGGCATACGTCTGGCAGTTGATGGCGTCCCATTTATGGAACAAGAGGGTGCAATAACCACGTGCGCAAGTGCCGCTGCCTGGATGGCGCACTACACGGCCGTGCTTCGCGGATTGACGCCCAGGGTTCCCGTCGCCGAACTTCATGGATCTCCAAATGAGAAGGACAGGAGTCGTGGACGGCGATACCCCTCTCCGGGACTGACGGACGAGCAGCTCGATCAAGCTCTGTGGCGCGGCGGTTTACCACCAGAAGTCATTCCGAATCGACTGCTGTTTGAGGCACGTCCAGTCGCATGGCACGACAGAGAGGAAATTCATTCGAACCCAGAGATACATGAGTGGCATCTGGAGAATTTCTGTGCAGTCATCGCCAGGTATCTCAATTCAGGACTACCAGTGCTGCTCACCTTAGGAAACCACGTGATCTTGGTTTGTGGCTACCTACGAGCGTCACAGATGTACTCCGAGTCCCCTAGCCAAGATGCAGGACAAATCCGAGCACTGATAGTTCATGATGACAGCGAAGGCCCTTACCGAGTCATAGATACGGCATGGATCCTTTCCGAAATGGCACCCGACGACTGGGTCATGGCACCGGTCCCACTAGGTGTCCTGTTAGAAGGAAAATTCGCGGAGGAGCTCGCATCTAAGGTTACAGAGGCCGTCGCAACTTCTGTTGCGAATCAGCTAGAGGAATACGGCGCCACAACCGAGGCCAATTCCTTGCGCAAATTCGACGAAATGCTCAAAAGGCACAAGCTGAGTGTCCGAACGTATGCATGCGACAGTAGTGAGTTCAAGCATTCGTTTATGAGACGGTGTGCGGACAAACGGGCGCAACGAACGATGCAGGCGGCTCGATTGCCCAAATATGTCTGGATTACCGAGATCATCGAGCGGACACGTCGCGAAGATGGCCAACCTCCGGTCGTCGGAGAGGTAATCATTGACGCCACCGCTCCGTCCTCGTCAGCTGCACAAATTTTGGTGATCCATTTGCCAGGCTACATAAACGCTTACGACCGGTTGAATGACGAGACGTACGACTTCGCATGTGAATCCGGCTACTACAACAGCGGTCGTTGGGGTCAACGATCCCCGGGATTTGGATGGTACGGACTACCGCTCAATCGTTTTAAATCAGCCGGGCTGCCTTAGTTTCCGAGACTCCCCCTGACCCGCTTGACTATTCTCTCGACTACTTCCTTAGAGCCTCGAGCGGTATTGAGGGCGGCATTGGCACATCGAGCGATAGTCTCCCTTAGGTCGATATTTAGTGGCCATCCGGGATCTTCGTCGTCATTCGTTTCGTCGCTTAGCTCATCGTTTTCAGAATCCACACCCACGCCCCGATCGAAAAAACAAGGCTGACAATCAGAGGAATCATCGCCCACTGTGCGTGGCCAAATCTAGCCTTAACCCTCACAAGCTCGCCGTTCATTTCCGTGATCAACATGCGCTTGTAGTCAGCCAGCGATCCCTCAGCAGATCGTCCCGCCGTAAATCCGTCTGGCCATCCCAAGGTGTCTTTAGCGGACCAAAGTATTACCGCCCCAATGAGCAACAAGAGCACAAAGATGCCTGATGCGATTAGCACCTTTCCGCTAGAGGGAATAGGAGTATGAGTAAGAGCACCTGCGGCAAGAACGCCGTCAATTGTCGCTGCGATTGTGATTGACGTCGTTACGGTCGATCGCAATGACTGAAAGTTTGCGGCGTACAGTTCCATCTCGCGTAATTGAAGGTCCAGCGCAAAGTCAAGTCTGTTTTCTGCTTCCGGCATTGTGAGTCCAATCGGGATGCTTGTTCAAGAGAGTACCGATGGGTTCGCTGAGGATCGTGGATGTTGATGGGCTTCGCATATGTCGAGTGGCTCAACCGATCGGAGTGGTTGTCCCTGAAGTACGAATGGCTAAGAGTCGCGACGCCGAACTCAAGTCGATGCTCTTGCACATGCTCGAATGGGACCACCGCACCGGCTACGAAGCTGATTACGAGACCTGGTATCTCGGCACACACTGGTGGGACTGGATGGACCCCGACATACAGGTAGCGCTAAATGAGTGTTGGGGCGGCGCAGATGCCCAGAGTTCCGCCACCGCCCTGAAGCACACGATTGATCTCTTCGTCCGGGTCTCGGACCGTACGGCGGCAGTGCGCAACCAGCCCACGTTTGCCCATCAGAAGATCGGTGAGGAAGTGCAACGCCTCTTGGCGATGGTCACTCCGTAGTGCGAGGCGGAGACCTGACGGTGCGCTCGTTGTCGATGAAGCCAGCAGGTCTTTACCCCGCTCCAGGTCCGCTGGCCCGTCCAAGCAGCCGACTACCGCGATCGTCAGCCGATGACAGCTCAACGCGAGCCAGGCGCAGAACAGGTTGGTCGGTCGTCTCTCGATTCGTGATCCTTCGCCTGAGCCCATGGGGCCCATATGCCTGGCTCGAGGACCTAAGGGGTGAGAGATCCGGTGGGGACGCGTCAGCACGCCGTAAGCGCTCGCTTGACAAGCAAGGCCGCTCCGCTCTCTGGTCAGATAGCTGAGAACGGAGGGCCTCGTGTTGCACGGTGTTGCACGTTTGTTGCACGACGCCATTTTGGGGGTGTTTGGAGGGCTTGCCACCGGCGCCAAAAACCATCGGTGACCTGGAGGTTCAGCTTGGAGCGGGCGACGAGAATCGAACTCGCGTTCTCAGCTTGGGAAGCTGATGTTCTGCCTCTGAACTACGCCCGCGTAGGTCCAGCACACTATCCTCTCCGAGGCATCTGAATCCCAGGCGGCGCTCGCATACTCCGTCGCCGGGTCCGATCGACTGAGTGAATGTAGGCGAGGAGCATCTGTGCTGGTCAGGATCATTTTGGGGTTGGCGGTCACCGTCGTCGGGTTTGGGATCGCCGGGAGGCGGTTTCATTGGCTGTCCAAGCTGATCCGCTCAGGGCAGCCGGCACCCGAGCGGACCCGGGGGAGCATCCTTCCGAAGGCGGAGGCCGAGGTCACAGAAGTGGCCGGGCAGCGCAAGCTCCTGCAGTGGACCATTCCGGGGTTGGCCCACTTCTTCACGATGTGGGGCTTCACTATCTTGTTGCTGACCATCGTGGAGGCCTACGGGGCCCTCTTCCAGAAGACCTTCCATTTCCCGGGCATCGGCCAGTGGGATTGGGTCGGCTTCGTGGAGGACTTCTTCGCTGTCATGGTCCTAGTTGCCCTGGTCGTGTTCTCCATCATCCGCATCAAGAACGCCCCGGCCAAGAAGGAGCGCCAGTCCCGCTTCTACGGATCGCACACCGGTGCCGCGTGGCTCGTGTTGCTGATGATCGCCGGCGTCATCATCACCCTGCTTCTGTACCGGGCCGCCCAGGTGAACACCGTCGACCCGCACCAATTCCCCTATGGCTGGGGGGCCTTCGCCTCGCACGCCATCGCCAAGCTTCTCCACCCCGCCGGCCCCGGCATCAACAGCGACCTGGCCACCGTCTTCCTCATCCTGAACGTGGCCGTGATCTCCGGCTTCCTGGTCTTCGTCTCCTATTCCAAGCACCTGCACATCTTCATGGCCCCCATCAATGTGGCCTTCTCCCGCCGGCCGCGGGCGTTGGGGGCCCTGAACAAGACGCCCGACATGGACATGGAGAACGTCACCGAGGAAACCGTGTTCGGGGTGGGCGAGGTCGGCCACTTCTCCTGGAAGCAGATGCTCGACTTCGCCACCTGCACCGAGTGCGGGCGCTGCCAGTCGGCCTGCCCGGCCTGGAACACCGAGAAGCCCCTGTCACCCAAGCTCTTGATCATGGGGTTGCGGGACAACATGTTCGCCTCCGCCACACCTCTCATGAGCGGCGAGGGCGAGATGACCGCCCTGGTGCCCAACGTCATCGACCCCGACGTGCTGTGGGCCTGCACCACCTGCGGGGCCTGCGTCGAGGAGTGCCCGGTCGACATCGAGCACATCGACGCCATCATCGACATGCGGCGCTACCAGGTGCTCATGGAGTCCGAGTTCCCCTCCGAGGCCGGTCTGATGCTGCGCAACGTGGAGAACCAGGGCGACCCCTGGGGCCTGGGCCAGGCCAAGCGCACCGATTGGACCAAGACCCTGGACTTCGAGATCCCGGTCATCACCGGGACGATCCCCGACGACATCGAGTACCTCTACTGGGTCGGCTGCGCCGGCGCGCTCGACGAGCGGGCCCGCAAGGGCGTCCAGGCCACCGCCCGCATGCTGCACCGGGCCGGGGTCACCTTCGGGATCCTCGGGCCCAAGGAGTCCTGCACGGGGGACCCGGTGCGACGGCTGGGCAACGAGTACCTGTACCAGGAGCAGGCCCGGCTGAACATCGCCACGCTCGATGAGGCCGGGGCCAAGAAGATCATCGCCAGCTGCCCGCACTGCTTCAACACCATCAAGAACGAGTACCCGTCACTGGGCGGGAACTACGAGGTCATCCACCACGCCGAGCTGCTCGAGCACCTGGTGAGAACCGGGAAGCTGACGCCGGGCACGGGCTATAAGGGCAAGGTGACCTACCACGACCCCTGCTACCTGGGCCGGCACAACCGCATCATCGAGGAGCCGCGCTCGGTGCTGAGCGCCATCCCCGGGGTGGAGCAGATCGAGATGCGCCGCTGCAAGGAGCGGGGCTTCTGCTGTGGCGCCGGTGGGGCCCGCATGTGGCTCGAGGAGAACATCGGCAAGCGGATCAACATGGAGCGCATGGACGAGGCGCTCGGCACCGGGGCCGACGTCGTCTCGACCGCCTGCCCCTACTGCATGATCATGCTGGACGACGCCGTGCGGGCCAACGCCAAGGAAGACGACGTGCGGGTGCTCGACCTCTCGCAGCTGGTCGAGGAGTCCCTCGGTCTTTAGGTGGCCACCATGCCGTAGGCCCGTTCGGGGTGCACGGCACAGATCAAGCGGCCGTCGGCCACCATGGTCGCCCGGTAGTCGTCCCAGTCGGGGTGCTCCCCGTTTCCGGCGCGGTAGTAGGCGATGAGCTGTTCGACCGTGTCGTC
Source organism: Acidimicrobiaceae bacterium (assembly GCA_003160635.1). Taxonomy (GTDB): domain Bacteria; phylum Actinomycetota; class Acidimicrobiia; order Acidimicrobiales; family RAAP-2; genus Bog-473. Next base: position 124,588 of record PMLV01000077.1, read on the forward strand.
GTGGGGGTCGGTCGCCACGGGGGAGAGCTGGGCCGTGCCCTCGAGGACGACGTACTGGAAGAAATTGTCGCCCGGCACATAGAGCGAGATGCGGGGGTCGCGGCGCATGTTCACGGTCTTGGCCCGGGAGTCCGTGATCGAGATACGGAAGGTGTCCCCGTCGCCGGGCACATAGAGGATGTTGGACAGTTGGGGCCGGCCGTTGGCCCGGATGGTGGTCAGGACGCCGTGGTTGCGGGCTCGGACGAAGCCGAGACCTTCGTTGAGTTCCATGTACCCGACGGTAGCGGGCTATGCCGTCGAAGGCTCCGCTACGACGATGTCCGCCCGACCGGCGATCAAGAGGTGCACGGCGGCGGCAATGACGGCGCCGACCAGGGGGGCCAGAATGAACAGCCAGACCTGGCTGAGGGCGGTGCCGCCCACGATCAGGGCTGGGCCGAGACTCCGGGCCGGATTGACCGACGTGCCGGTCAGGGGGATGCCGATCAGGTGCACCACGACCAGCGCCATGCCGATGGCCAGGCCTGCCGCGCCCTGGATGGCCGCTTTGTGGGTGGCAAAGAGGATCACGGTCACGAACACGAAGGTGAGCGCCACCTCGGTGACGAAGGCGCCCGTCTGGTTCAGATGGACGAGGGAAGACGCCCCGTAGCCGTCCGTGCCGAGCCCGATCACCCTGCGGCTGTAGCCGGGGACATCGGCGAAGATCCGCCACAGCACGAGGGCGCCCACGATGGCCCCGGCCACCTGGGCCACCATGTAGCTGATGGCCTCGGTGAGCTTCATCCGGCCGGCGGCCAGGAAGCCCATGGTCACGGCCGGGTTCACGTGGGCACCCGAAATGGGCCCGATGGCGTAGGCGAGCGCCAGCAGGACGAGACCGAAGGCGAAGGCTGTCGTCACCACCCCCGCCGCCACGCTGCCTCCGAAGAGTCTGAAGCCGAAGTTCTCGGTGGCTACCCCGACGGCGATGAGCACCAGAATGAAGGTGCCGACGAATTCAGCCGCCAACTTCTTGGCATCGGGCATGGCGAAACTCCTTGGTCCAGGCGAGGTACAGCGGACACGCAGAGTTTCGCAGCGCGAAGAAGTCGGCACGCGGACCCTTGGGGGCCCGTTCCGCCGTGGATCAGTGGTAGGCCTTGTCGTCTGAATCGCGCAGCCGGGTCGCCATGGCGGCCAACAACTTGCGCGACAGGGCGGGCACGGTGTCGAGCACGCCATTGAACTCACGCTGGCCCAGGACGAGGAGCGTCATCTCGGTGTCCGATACGACGCTGGCCGAGCGGGGCCGGCGGTCCAGCAGAGCCAGTTCCCCGAAGTACTGGCCCGGTCCGAGCGTGGCCACCTTGCGGTTGTTGCGCCTCACCGAGGCCTGACCGGCGACGATCAGGAAGAACTCCCGGCCGATGGTGCCTTGCTCGCACAGCATGCGGCCCGCAGGCACGGTCACCTCTTCGAGGGCCTTGCGGATCGTGCGCAGCTCCTTGCCCGATGAGGTTGAAAACAACCAGATCTTCGAGAGGTCGAGCGAATTACCACCTAGGGGCATGCCAAACAGGCTATCGGGCGAGCCTGTTCATCTGCTGGAAACACTCACGTAGCCGACACGAAATCCCCCCTATTCATACTGACTGCGGCACAACGATGTCCGGTGGCTTCCCGCTACTCGCCTGGCGGTGTGGGAGGAATTACCGGCTGACACCGTGAAAGGGGCACCGAGAGTGCTAGCAGCCGTAACATCAATTCCATATCCCAGTTGGCTGAATTCCGGGGATAATACGTGGCAGCTGACCGCTGCCACGTTCGTCGGCCTGATGAGCCTGCCGGCACTGGCCGTCCTCTACGGAGGTCTGGTCCAGCGCAAGTGGGTCGTCAACACAATGCTCATGATCTTCTCCGGCTTTTCAGCCGTACTGGTCGTGTGGGTGCTGTGGGGCTACAACTTGGGGTTCGGCCCACCGGTCCATCTCTTCAATGCCGGTGGCACCGGATGGTTCGCCAATATGTGGGGCGCCTTCCATCCGATAACCAGTCACTTCGGGGAACAGAACCAGGCGGTTTCGGGGGCGAACACCCTCATTCCGTTCCATTTCCCCACGGCGACACTGGCGTACTTCCAATTCGTCTTCGCGGCGATCACCCCGCTCCTCTTCTGCGGCAGCATCCTCGGCCGCATGAAGTTCAAGGCGTGGTTGCTCTTCGTGCCGCTGTGGACGACGTTCGTGTACACCATCAACGCCAAGCTCCTCTGGGGCGGTGGCTTCCTGGCCATGCACGGCGCGGTCGACTACTCCGGTGGGTACGTCATCCACATGTCGGCGGGAGTCTCGGGCTTCGTGGCCGCCGCCATCGTCGGGCCCCGCTTGCTGCGGGACCGCCGCCACGGCGTTCCGAACAACCTGTTGCTGGTCGCGGTCGGTGCCGGAATCCTCTGGCTCGGCTGGAACGGCTTCAACGGTGGTGACCCGTATTACGCCGGGGTCGATGCGGCTTCAGCCGTTCTCAACACCAACGTGGCTACCGCCGTGGGTCTGTTGACCTGGATGATGATGGACTGGTGGTTCACCAAGCAGAAGAAGCCCACGTTCCTGGGGGCTATCAACGGCATGATCTGCGGTCTGGTCGGCATCACGCCGTCGGCCGGCTGGGTCGATGGGTACGGGGCCATTCTCGTCGGCCTCATCTGCTCCACCGTGGTGTGGTTCGCCTGGAACTACCTCTCCAAGGTCCGGCCGTTCTCCAAGGTCGACGACGCGTTGGGTGTCATCTACACCCACGGCATCGCCGGATTCCTCGGCGGAATGCTGGTCGGCCTGTTGGCCGACCCGGGCATGATCCAGTACGGCGTCAGCGGCAAGAACTTCAACGCCATCGCCGGCCTCAACGGGTTCGCCGTCGGGGGTTGGTTCTACACCGGCAGCATGCACCAACTCTGGGAACAGTTCCTGGCCGCGGTGTGGGTGATCTGTTGGTCGGCGGCGCTCACGGCGCTCATCCTCATGGTGGTCAAGTTGGTCTGCCGAGGGTTGCGTGAGCCCGACGAGGTGCTCGAGATCGGTGACGTGGCCATCCACGACGAGGAGGTCTACCCACAGGAGACCTTCGCCGAGCGGGTATCGGCAATGGCGTCGGCCGGGAGCGATGAATGAGGACGCCCGCTCACCGTTACCGTAGGCACGAGATGCCAAGTCAATCGCAATCGCACCAGCTAACGAAGGGAGCACGAGGGTGAAGCTCGTGGTAGCTGTCCTCAAGCCATTCAAACTCGATGACGTGAAGGAAGTCCTGAAGAACCTCGGGGTGCAGGGGATGACCCTGACCGAGGCCCAGGGTTTCGGGCGCCAACGAGGTCACACCGAGGTGTACCGAGGTGCGGAGTACGAAGTCGACTTCGTGCCGAAGATCCGCATCGAGGTCCTCGTGGACGACGCCCAGACCGAAGAGGTGGTCGACGCCATCGTCACCTCTGCCGCCACCGGAAAGATCGGTGACGGCAAGGTGTGGGTCATCCCGGTGGAAACCGTGGTGCGGGTGCGCACCGGAGAACGCGGGACCGACGCCCTTTAGGGCGGCCTTGCGCAGGTGGTCGGGTTGGGTCGGGGTGCGGCGAGGCGCCCCGACCCCCGGCCACATTCGTCGGCTCCCGGCCCGTCGTAGGGCCGAGCTGCCGTCGGTGGCTTCATAACCCAACCCACTTCGTTCCGGTCTTGGGGTCCGCGGCTCTCGCAGTAGGCCCGGCCCCGGGACGGGGACGTTCGGGCCGCGTCACGGGAACAAGGACGCGACGCCGCACGCGCCGACAACCCTGCCCACTGTGCCTGATGTGCGATCGACGGTGCCCGGCACCTCGCATGCGACACCGGTCGCCGGAACCTTTGGCCGCACCGCTCCCGGTACGTCGAGTGTCGCCAACCACGACGCCCATGGCAGTGGCCACGGTGATGGTGGCGGAGCCTCCTCAGGCGGAGGAACCGGTTCGCAAGGTCGCGGAGGACGCGGCTAACCGGCCTGGCGGCCCACGGCGGCAGCAGCAGCTTGTGCTGCCGCCGGGTCGCCCAGGTATTCCGAGGAATGCACCGTGAGGTCGGCGTCGAGGAGGAGGCGGAAGGGAATCCCCGTCGGTATCTCGAGTCCGGTGATCTCGTCGTCGGGGATTGCCTCGAGGTGTTTGCGCATGGCCCGGATGCTGTTGCCGTGCGCGACCACCAGCACCGCGCCATCACGTTCCGCTGTCTGGCGAAGATCCGGGACGATGTCCGATTCCCAATAGGGAAGGACGCGCCGGACGACATCAGCCAGACATTCCGTCGTCGGGATCTGCGCCGGGTCGACGTCGCGATAGCGGGGATCATGCGCCGTCGACGTGGGGTTGTCCGCACTGAGCGGCGGAGGCTGGGTGTCGTAGCTGCGGCGCCACAGCAAGAGTTGCTCCTGCCCGAACTTCTCGGCGGTCTCGACCTTGTTCTTGCCTTGCAGATCTCCGTAGTGGCGTTCGTTGAGGCGCCAGTCCCGGCGCACCGGCAGCCAACTGCGACCGGCCACGGCGAGCGCGAGTTCGGCCGTGTGGATGGCCCGGGTCAGTACCGACGTATGGAGGACACGTAAGTCCAGTCCGGGCTCCTCGGCCAACAGCGTGCCCGCCGCTCGTGCTTCGGCCTCCCCGACCTCGGTGAGGCCGACATCGACCCATCCGGTGAAGAGATTCTCCGCGTTCCAGGTTGACTGCCCGTGGCGGAGGAGGACGAGATCGAGCACACGAACGATGGTATTAGATGGAAGAGGTCACTCCATCACGACGTGCCGATGGTGCAGGCGATCGCAGAGCCCGCACCCCGGCGGATCGGAGATCCAGGTCCTTGTCCATGGGTCGGAACGGCGCCACGAGTTGCGCCGCGAAGACAGAGAAATGATGAGGGCGCACCCCCGCCTGTTCGACGACGAGCGGGCGACCGGGCAACCCGGTGTCGGTCCGGATCGTCTCGGGTGTCGGGAACACCGCCCGGTGAAAGAGCTGATCCCAGATCGTCAGCGCGAACCCGAGGTTGACGTCCTGCGGCCCGTCCAGCTTGTGGTGCTGGCGGTGGTAGTTCGGGCTGACGAAGATCCGCCCGAGAGGGCCGAACCCCAGGTTGGTGTTCGAGTGCGCGAACGCGACCACGCCTCCATAGATCACGAGGAGCGTGATCGGAAGGGCACCGTTGGCCAGCAGCACGATCCCCGGGATCAGCGCGACGAGATACGAAACGTGAATGAACGGGTGCGTACGGAAGACGGTGAGCACGTTCATGTCCTCTTGTGAGTGGTGGAGCTCATGAAAGCGCCAGAGCATCTTCACGCGGTGGTTCGCCATATGGGCGAACCAGTTGCACGCATCCATGGCCACGAAGATGACGGCGATGGCCCCCCATCGCGGCACGGTTCCGATCCTCGGCAGGACGAGCCAGGGAAAGGCACGCTGGGCCACGTCCGAAAACGAGAGGGTCAGGGCGGTGACGAGCGGCACGACCAGCGTGGCGTTGAACACCGTGAAGAGGAGGTCCTGACGGTAGCCACGGGCGAAGATCGGCCGCCGTTGTGCCGGGCGCAGCCGTTCGGCAATGAGGAAGACGCCGATGATGGCCAGGGTCAGTGGACCGACGACGACGACACGAAGACTTGTCATCGAGGCGGCGAAGTCGTTCCCTCCCCAGTGATTGGCCCAACCGAGCGCGACCAGGCCAGCCGCCACGGCGGCGATCGAGCAGGCGGGCAGGTAAATGCGCGAGCGGAGCGTGCGCCGCTGGGCCTCGGCGCCAGCATGTCCCTGCGCCCGCGCCGCGGTTTTTGCAGTTAGAGCCGGCGGCTGTAGTGCGATCACCATGTCGATAGCTTGGTCGAAAGCCCGGCCGCTAGAACGCGGTTCCCCCGCTGCCGGCCGTCGAGGTGGTGCCGCCGGCCGAATTCGCCTTGGCCGTCACGACCGCAGTCCAGGTGCCCCAGGTGTCGGTGATGTTGCCGCGAACCTGTCCCGGCCTGGTGTCTTTGGCGAACCAGTAGAGGGGCTTGCCACCGAAGGTGACCTGGCGGACACCGTGGGCCCGCGTCACCGTGCCGAGCTTGGAGCTGCTCACACCCGAGCCGGCCGTCGCCTTCGTCACGCCCTTGGGCAGCACGAACTCGGGCCAAATCTTCAGGCACGCGGCGGTACAGGGGGTAGAGCTGGGTTTGAGGGTGTACAGCGTCTTTCCGCTGGCGAGCACCGTGCCGACGCTGGCCACGCTGACGGTCTTCACGACCACGCTCTTGGCCACTCGGCCGGTTGCCGCACCGGCAGGGGCGACGGCGCCGGCCGAGAGGGACAGCCCACCGAGGGCCAGGGCCGTGGCGGCCATGCCGCCGATGCGGAGCCCGTGTGCTGCCTGTCGGGGTTGCCTGTTCATGTCGATCGTCTCCTCAATGCCGTGGGGTGCTCCTGGTATAAGGACTACGGGCCACCCCGGTCAAGGGATTGTCCGGCGATGGTGCGTGCATCGGCCGGTGCCCGCCCTCTCCGGGGTGCACCTCCGGCCTGTCGGAACGAGGTGGCTGAACAGGATATATCGTACATCCAAGGGGCCTGACCAGGGAACACTTCCATTGCCAACAGAAAAGTTGACACATGCGCACTCAGGTTTGCTACACTTGTGGCAAGCGAAAAGCGCAGTAACGAGCACGAAGAATGGAAGGACTGCAGATGGCTAAGGCCGTGGGAATCGACTTGGGGACCACCAACTCGGTGGTCAGCGTGATGGAGGCGGGCGAGCCCGTCGTCATNNGCCAAGCGCCAGGCCATCACCAACCCGGACCGGACCATCCGCTCGGTCAAGCGCCACATGGGCACGAACTGGACCGTCGACATCGACGGCAAGAAGTACAAGGCCCAGGAGATCTCCGCCCGTATCCTGGGCAAACTGAAGAGGGACGCCGAGGCGTACCTGGGCGACACGGTGGACCAGGCGGTCATCACCGTGCCGGCCTACTTCGACGACGCGCAGCGCACCGCGACCAAGGAAGCCGGGGCGATTGCCGGCCTCGAGGTCCTGCGCATCATCAACGAGCCGACGGCGGCTGCGCTCGCCTACGGCCTGGACAAGGAAGACTCCGATCGCACCGTGCTGGTCTTCGACCTCGGTGGTGGGACCTTCGACGTCTCCGTGCTCGAGATCGGCGAAGGCGTGTTCGAGGTGAAGTCGACCTCGGGGAACACCAAGCTCGGTGGCGATGACTGGGACGAGAAGGTCATGGACTGGCTGGTCAAGTCGTTCAAGGACACCGAAGGCGTCGATCTCTCGACGGACAAAATGGCCATGCAGCGCCTGAAGGAAGCGGCGGAGAAGGCCAAGATCGAGCTGTCCAGCGTGCAGGAGACCACCATCAACCTGCCCTTCATCACGGCCACCAGCGAGGGCCCGAAGCACCTCGACCTCAAGCTCACCCGCTCGAAGTTCAACGAGCTGACGGCCGACCTCGTGGCGGCGTGCACGGGACCGTTCGAGGCTGCGATCAAGGATGCCGGGCTCAAGACGTCCGACATCGACCACGTCGTGATGGTCGGAGGGTCCACCCGGATCCCCGCCGTTCAGGACCTGGTGCAGTCACTCTCCGGCAAGGAGCCGCACAAGGGCGTCAACCCGGACGAAGTCGTGGCCATCGGCGCCGCCGTGCAGGCGGGCGTGCTCAAGGGTGAGGTCAAGGACGTCCTCCTCCTCGACGTGACCCCGCTGTCCCTCGGCATCGAGACCAAGGGTCAGGTCATGCACCGTCTCATCGAGCGGAACACGACCATCCCGACCAAGCGGTCGGAGATCTTCACCACCGCCGAGGACAACCAGCCCTCGGTGGAGATCCACGTGCTCCAAGGTGAGCGCGAGATGGCGATGTACAACAAGACCCTGGGCAAGTNNACGGCATCGTGCACGTCTCGGCCCAGGACAAGGCCACCGGCAAGGAGCAGTCCATGACGATCACCGGCCAGTCTTCGCTGGCGAAGGACGACATCGAGCGCATGGTCCGCGACGCCGAGGCGCACGCCGAGGACGACCGGGCCCGCCGCGAGGAAGCCGAGGTGCGCAACTCTGCGGACACCCTCGTCTACCAGACGGAGAAGTTGCTCAAGGACCAGGGCGAGAAGTTCGAGGGCACGGAGAAGGACGACGTCCAGACGGCCGTGGCCAATTTGAAGGACGCCCTCGCCGGCACGAACGTCGAGGCGATCAAGGACGCCACCGAGAAGTTGGTGGGCGTGAGTCAGAGCTTCAGCCAGCGGTTGTACGAGCAGGCCTCGCAGACCCAGAGCGCGCCAAGCGGCGGTGACGGGAGTGGCGGGACCAGCGACGCCGGAGGGAGCTCCGACGACGAGATCGTCGACGCCGAAATCGTCGACGAGCAGTGAGCTTCTCCGACGAGGCCATCCCCGCCGAGGAGGTCACGCCGGAACCCGAACCGGTCACCGACGAGAGCTCCGATGACGGGGTGGCAGAAGCGGAAATAGTGGTCGAGGAAGTGCTCGATCCGATGGCGGTGTTGGCGGGCGAGCGGGATGAGTACCTGCTGGCCCTCCAACGGACGCAGGCCGATTTCGAGAACTACCGCAAGCGGATTCAGCGCATGCAAGAGGAGCAGTCGGCCCGCGCCGCGTCGGCGCTGGTCAACAAGTTGCTTCCGGTGCTCGACACCCTCGACCTGGCGCAGGCCCATCAGAACGAGACCAGCGCACAGAGCGACGACGCCAAGGCATTGACCGCGGCGCGCACCATGTTGCTCGACGTGTTGGTCAAGGAAGGGTTGGAGCGGGTCGACGAGGCCGCGGTGCCATTCGATCCCGCGGTGCACGATGCGGTGGCGCGGACCGGTGGAGATGGCGGTGAAGAGGTGATCGACGAGGTCTTCCGATCGGGCTATCGCTGGCGGGGCCAGGTGCTGCGTCCCGCCATGGTCAGCGTGCGGGGGTGAGCTGAGTCATGGCCCCCCAGCGGGAGTGGTTCGAGAAGGACTACTACAAGGTGCTCGGGGTCGTTTCGACGGCCACCGACAAGGAGATCACGCGCGCCTACCGGAAGCTGGCGAAGCAGTATCACCCTGATGCCAATCCGGGCTCCGAGGAACGCTTCAAGGAGATCAGCGCGGCCTATGACGTGCTGGGCGACGCGGACAAGCGCAAGGAATACGACGAGGTCCGCAAGCAAGGGCCGATACCCGGCAGCTTCGGGGGCGGCTTCGGGACGGGTACGCCCGGCGGCGGCACGTTCCGCATGGAGGACATGGGAAATCTGGGCGATCTCTTCGGCGGTTTGTTCGGCAACCGGGGACGGACCACGACCACGCGGGGACCGGCGCGCGGCGCCGACATGGAGGCCGCGTTGCACCTGTCGTTCTCCGATGCCGTGCACGGGGTTACCACCTCGGTCAATGTGCCCGAGGACGTCCGTTGCTCCAATTGCCGTGGTACCGGTGCGGCGCCCGGCACCGCGACCCATACCTGCCCGCGCTGCGGGGGGACCGGGACGCTCAACGACGACCAGGGACTGTTCTCGCTCAGCACCGTCTGCCCGGACTGTGTCGGGCGCGGCACCCTCTTCGATACGCCGTGCCCCGTGTGCCAGGGGTCGGGCACCGAGCGCAAGGTGCGCTCGGTCAAGGTGCGCATCCCGTCCGGAGTCGAAGACGGGCAACGCATCAGGGTGAAGGGCCGGGGCGCGCCCGGGCAGGGCATGGCGCCCCCCGGGGACCTCTACGTGGTGGTCCATGTGGGCAAGCACCCCGTCTTCGGGCGCAATGGCCGCAACCTGACCATGACGGTGCCCATCACGTTCCCCGAAGCAGCGCTCGGCACCACCATCACGGTCCCGACCCTGGAATCCAAGGTGACGCTCAAGGTGCCGCCGGGAACGGCGTCGGGCACCGTGCTGCGCGTCCGCGGCCGGGGGGTGCCCGCCGGGACGGGTCGCAATGCCGGCAAGCCGGGCGATCTGCTGGTGAAGACAGAAGTCATTGTGCCGACCGAGCTGACCGACGATCAGCGGGCGGCGGTGGAGTCGCTGGCTGCGGTGACGGACGAGGCGCCGCGGGCGGCGGTTGAAGGCTGAGGTGGAGGACTGACATGGAAGACAGCGATGCCAACCGGGCTGTCTATGTGATCTCGGTGGCGGCCGAGCTGACGGGTGTGCACCCGCAGACATTGCGCATCTACGAGCGCAAGGGTCTGTTGGACCCCTCGCGCACCAGTGGCGGGAGCCGCCGCTTCTCCGATGCGGACCTGTCGCGCCTGCGGCACATTCAACAACTGACCGCAAGCGGGTTGAATCTCGAAGGTGTGCGTCGCGTGCTCGAACTCGAAACCGAGCTCGCGCGCGTGCGGGCCGAGCTGACCGAAGCACGCGCCCAATCCCGGGACGCGGTGGCGGCGACGCACCGCCACTATCGACGCGACCTGGTGCCACTCCGGCAATCACCCGTTGCGTATACGAGGAGGGGTTGATGGCAATCGATCCAGAACGTTGGACGAACAATACGAAGGCCGCGTTCAGCGCGGCGACGGCGCACGCGGCGTCGTCCAACCATCCCGAGTTGACGCCGGCCCATCTCCTCGACGCCCTGTTGGCGCAGGACGAGACCATGACCCGGCCGTTGTTGACGCAGGTCGGGATGGACCCTGAGGTGCTCGGCGAAAAGGTGCGCGCCCAACTGGCGCGGCTGCCGCGCGCGCAGGGCGGCTCGGAGCCCGGCATCTCGCGTGAGGCCCGTGCCATCCTCGAGGCGGCCGATGAGGTTCGGCGCGATCTCGGGGACGACTACGTCTCGGTCGAGCATCTCCTGCTGGCCCTGGCCGACGAGATCGGGGTGACCAAGGACGCGTTGTTGGCGGGATTGCGCGCCGTGCGGGGGAATCATCGCGTCACGACGGCCGATCCCGAGCAGACGTACCAGGCGCTGGCCAAGTACGGGCGCGATCTGACCGAGGCGGCGCGCCTGGGCAAGCTCGACCCGGTCATCGGGCGCGACGAGGAGATCAGGCGCGTCATCCAGGTGCTGTCGCGGCGCACGAAGAACAACCCGGTGTTGATCGGGGAGCCCGGCGTGGGCAAGACCGCCATCGTCGAGGGATTGGCCAATCGGATCATCGAGGGCGATGTGCCCGAGGGACTCAAAGGGAAGCGGGTCATCGCGCTCGATCTCGCGTCGATGGTGGCCGGGGCGAAGTACCGGGGCGAGTTCGAGGAGCGCCTCAAGGCCGTGTTGAAGGAGATCACCGACGCCGAGGGCGAGGTCGTCACCTTCATCGACGAGCTCCACACCATTGTGGGGGCCGGCGCGGCCGAAGGGGCCATGGATGCCGGTCAGATGATCAAGCCCATGCTGGCCCGTGGCGAGCTCCGCCTCATCGGCGCCACCACGCTCGACGAGTACCGCACCTCGATCGAGAAGGACGCGGCGCTGGAGCGGCGCTTCCAGCCGGTCTTCGTGGGTGAGCCCTCGGTCGAGGACACGATTGCCATCCTGCGTGGGTTGTCCGAGCGCTATGAGGTGCACCACGGGGTGCGCATCCAAGATGCTGCGCTGGTGTCCGCCGCCGTGCTGTCGGACCGCTATGTCACCGGGCGCTTCCTGCCGGACAAGGCCATCGACCT
>PMLV01000313.1 GCA_003160635.1 Acidimicrobiaceae bacterium
GAGGGGCTGGGCTGGCCATCCCCGCAGATTAGAAGACAGACCTGGATGGGGGGATCAGGCGAGGTGGGGCCAGTTCTGATGATCACAGTGGGGCCAGTTGGAGTTGACATTCCCACAGGGGCGTCCCAAGGACTTCGCGGCTCCCTTCGCTCTGGACCTCGTGCAGCTCGTCGAGTTCCTCGACGACACGCAACCCGAACTGTCCCAACAGGTCGTCGTGGACCCTGCGAGCCCAGCTGGGTTGAAAACCCTCGCCCGGCTCCAGGGCGAAATCACTAAACGGGGCGTCATCGATGTTCTTCGCAAAGGCGTGGATCATGGGGCCCATCACATGGAGTTGTTCTACGGGGCGCCATCGAAGGGAAATACGAAGAGTGCAGAGCTGTTCTCAAAAAACCGCTTTACCGTAACCAGACAGCTCCACTTCAGTCCAGACGAGACACAACTCTCCTTGGACGTCTGCCTGTTCATTAACGGACTGCCGGTCGTAACGTTCGAATTGAAGAACAGTCTCACGAAGCAAACCGTGAGTGACGCGGTTGAGCAATACAAGAATGACCGAGACCCCAAGGAACTAATCTTTAGGTTCAAGCGGACGATTGTCCATCTGGCCGTCGATGACTCAGAAGTGGAGTTCTGCACTCGGTTAGCAAAGAGAGACTCTTGGTTTCTTCCCTTCAATCGAGGGTGGAACGACGGGGCCGGCAACCCCCCGAATCCCCATGGCCTCAAAACGTCATACCTTTGGGAGGAGACCCTCACTCCCGCAGGTTTGACAAACATTATCGAAGACTATGCACAGGTCGTGGAGGAGAAGGACGAGAGGAGCGGAAAGAAGAAGGTCAATCAGATCTTCCCTCGGTTCCACCAACTCTCTGTCGTCCGATCGCTGCTCGCCGACGCGCAGGCCCACGGTGCCGGCTGCCGGTATCTCATTCAGCACTCAGCAGGGAGTGGGAAGTCGAATTCGATAGCGTGGCTCGCCCATCAGCTCCTCGGCATTGTCCGCACCGACGAGGCTGGTGAAGAAAAAGTAGTGTTCGACTCCATCATTGTAGTAACCGACCGGCGTATCCTCGACAAACAGATTCGCAATACCATTAAGCAGTTCGCTCAGGTGGGCGCCACGGTCGGCCACGCGGAGACCTCGTCAGATCTGCGGGAGATGATCGAAGCCGGCAAAAAGATCATTATCACCACCATTCAGAAATTCCCGCTTATCGTCTCTGAAATCGGCGACAAGCACCGCGAGAGCACCTTCGCGATAATCATCGACGAGGCGCACTCCAGTCAGGGTGGAAAGACGGCGGCGGCTCTCTCTAAGGCATTGACCAAAGCCGTCGATGTCGATGTCGATGACGGTTCGGGTGTAGGAGACGAGGACTCAATCCAGGACCTGATCAATGACGCAGTTGCGTCTAGGAAGATGCTCAAGAACGCTTCTTACTTTGCCTTCACGGCCACACCAAAGAACAAGACCCTCGAGATGTTCGGGGACGCCTACCAAGACGGTGACAAAGTAAAGCACCGTCCATTCCATAGCTACACGATGAAACAGGCCATTGATGAACGGTTCATCCTCGACGTACTAATGAGTTATACCCCCATAAATAGCTACTATCGGCTGGTGAAGACGGTCGATTCGGACCCTGAGTTCGATGTCAAACGCGCCACCAAAAAGTTGCGTGCATACGTAGAGGGTAATGAGACCGCCATCACGAAGAAGGCCGAGATAATCGTCGATCACTTCCTGGAGCAGGTGATCGCACACGGGAAGGTAGGAGGACAAGCCCGGGCGATGGTCGTGACGGGGAGCATTCTTAGAGCAATCTCGTATTACCAAGCGATTACGGCCTACCTGGATAAGCTCGGCAGCCAGTACAAGCCGATCGTGGCATTCTCAGGAGAACACGAGATTGGTGGCGTCAAGCTGACAGAGACCAGTCTGAACGGGTTCCCGTCTGGAAAAATCACTGACCGAATCCAAGAGGACCCTTACCGATTTCTTGTCTGCGCTGACAAGTTCCAGACCGGCTATGACGAACCATTGCTACACACGATGTATGTGGACAAGAGGCTGTCCGGGGTCAAGGCTGTGCAGACTCTGTCTCGACTCAACCGGGCACACCCGAAGAAGCACGATGTGTTCGTCCTCGACTTCCAGAACGACACCGACACGATCCTTGAATCGTTTGCTAGTTTTTATCGGACCACCATCCTCTCGGACGAAACGGACGTCAACAAGCTGCATGACCTCAAGTCTGCTCTGGATGACGCCCAGATCTATGACCACAGTCAGATTGACGACTTCGTTGCTCTATATCTCGGGGGAGCCGGCCGAGAGACGCTGGACCCGATTTTGGACGCGTGCGCAGACACGTACAAGAACGGCCTGGATGAGGACGATCAGGTGTCATTCAAAGGTCGTGCTAAGGGATTCGTGCGCACTTACGACTTTCTGGCTTCGATCCTGCCATTCGGAAGCGCGGAATGGGAGAAGCTTTCGATCTTCCTTACCTTTCTCGTCCCAAAGCTCCCTGCACCTATGGAGGCGGACCTATCCAAGGGGATCTTGGAGTCCATTGATATGGACAGTTACCGCGTTGAAAAGCAGGCCACCAGCGCGCTGCTGCTTCCGGACGCAGACGCCGAGATTGACCCTGTGCCTATAGGCGCCACTGGAGCTTCTCCGGACGCTGAGTTGGACAGGCTTTCCAACATCTTGAAGTCCTTCAACGACCTGTTCGGCAACATCAATTGGAAAGACGAGGATCGCATCGGCCAGTTGATCGCAGGCGAGATCCCTCAAAGGGTGAACGCCGATCCGGCCTATCAGAACGCCAAGAAGAATTCGGACAAACAGAATGCCCGAATCGAACACGACAATGCACTCGAACGCGTGATCGTCGACATGATCACCGACGACACGGAGCTCTTCAAACAGTTCATGGACAATCCTGAATTTAAGAGCTGGCTAGCTGAAACGATATTCCGGATGACATATGAATCTGCGGCTTGACCGTGCTTGGCCAAATGTCCCGTGCGGCTTAGTCTTCAGCGATTCTTCCGACGCCCTGTCGGGCGAGAACCGCTCGTGCGGACCGAAAGTGTCCGCAATGACCCGTTATGGGCAAGCAGACATCTCCGAGGGCTCTCGCCGGCAGGGACCCCGCTGATAGCTTGACGGGACATGATCCGCGATCTGATTCGTCTCGGCGGAGGTTCCGTCATCCATGCTTCCGACGCCCCCGGCAAGGCGATGTGCGGCGAGAGCACGTTTGCCCCGGCTGTCACCTCATCCTGGGAGGGAGACACGTCCGAGATCACATGCGTGGAATGTGGCCGGTTGATTGACCTGAACTGACCAGCCTCGAAAGTCTGTTTGCGCTCGCAGTCTCGGCAACCGACCGACACGTCCTGTCTGCTGCAATGGGGGTAGCACACCCTCCCGGCTTCTCCTCTTCCGGCGAGTCGGCTTCGGCTGGCCATCTGCGCTTCGGGCGCTAGAGCAGGCCACTCGCTTCTGAACGGTTGTAACAACCGTTCAGACTGCTAAAGTGTTGGTATGAAACGAGCGGCCAATCAGGTAGACGTCCAGGCGCTGCTGCCCGATCCAGTTGTCTCGTGGGAGGACGTCCTCAGAGCGGCAGACCCAGGTCGCGCCCCGACTAGGGGCCGAATCCGCCACCTACGGAGCAGTGGACACCTGTCTGACGGTGTCAATGTCCACCTTCGGGGACCGCATGGCCTTAGCGGTCGGTCGACGTATTTCAGCAGTTTGTGGGGGTGGGCCCAGCGATGCCGACTTGATGGCAAAGAGTCTGAGTCAGCCCAGCTTGAGGGTGCTGCTCGGCGGGTGGAGTCGCGTTATGGCGAAAGCCTGAAGGGCTACTTGAGCCAACACGGCTTGGCCGAGCTGCCAAGCGCGGACTTTTTCGGTGGACTTTCGAGCTTGACAGCGTCGGAGCTATGCAAAGTTCCTGGCCTGACCAAGCTCGTGCTCGCGGCTGGAACCGTGACTGACGTCGGACCCACGACCGTGCATGTCGACGGGCGCAGCCCTTCGAACGAGGTGACCGGGGTTGACTTGCCAGCGGAACTCTTTCCTACTCGAGGTGTTCCAGGAGAGCCCGTGTGGGTGCTCTCACGTTTGGTCGGATCAGCCGCTCTTGTAGAAGTGCTCCCAGCGCGGACGACGACCTTGACGGTGACGAGGACAGTTCGCGAACAGTGGCTGCGATGGGGCGGCGAGTGGCTCGAATCAATGCCGCTCACGGGCTACGTCACGGGTATGAGTGATCAGGTGGTCGCCGGACTCTACGATGCAACCGGTGCAGCTCGACCTAGCGGCGAGGACATCAGGCGACTCCACGAGGCGGCTGACGCGGGAATGATCCCTGTTCGCCAGCTCCGTCCAGTCGGCTAAGTGGCGCCTTGTTAATCTGATGACGATGTGGCGCGATGCTGCGCGTCAAGACCGGCCTCTTCTGCAACAGTTTCAATGTACGGCTGATGCC
This sequence comes from Acidimicrobiaceae bacterium, assembly GCA_003160635.1. Classification (GTDB taxonomy): domain Bacteria; phylum Actinomycetota; class Acidimicrobiia; order Acidimicrobiales; family RAAP-2; genus Bog-473. Next base: position 4,518 of record PMLV01000313.1, read on the forward strand.
GGACGTCAACTGGATGGGCGGCCTATGCCGCATCAAAAGCCTTGGGAGTATCTGGTTCAAGCTTGGATTCGAACTCGGACGCCACCGGCAGGAGAAGGCGAATTCCTTCGATTGGGGCTGATTGAATCGGACCTCTGCGCCGTCGGTGCTGTTGCTCTAATCGAGAAAACTACGCCACGAGCGATTGTAAAGCTACAGGTTGCTGCGATCGGTGTTGATCAACGCGGAGGAGATGGCTCGTTGGCCGACTCGGTAATAGCCGAGATGCTCGATCGTTCAATGGAACTAGGCGTAGGAGTGGGCGCGAGCGAAACACTTGTCACTTCGTGGGTTCACGAGGAGAACTTGGCGAGTCAACGGCTCTTGGGCCGGACCGGATTTGCTAATCTGGGATCATTGCCGCATCAAGGCCAGGAGTGGGCGACCATCGTGAGGTAGCCCACTCCGCCTCCTAGGGGAGTTTTCAAGCTCGGTGAAGGAACTTGGATCTCACAGAGGCTGCAGTCACCTACTCAGCATCACCTGAGTCAGCCCGCGGCATGGTGTGATTGTGCTGTGATTGTGCTGCGATCCCGGCCTAAGCGCTGTCGCCAATGGGAGTCTCGGACGGAGAGGCCTTTCCTCTTAGGATCGTGGTGGGGTTGATCGGCGGCGGCCGGGCTCCATCGAATTTTGCGACCACGCGATCGCGTGATGGAGAGGCCGGGTCACTTGTGACCGGTGCTGGCGATTGGTGACCCGGACGTGTCCGTTACGACCCGCAGCGGGGCCAAGCCGGGGTGTTGGATCATTGCAAGCGGACCATAGAGATGGAAAACAGCTGCGACAGCCATTGGGGCCACGGCTGGCCCAGTCCATGTCAGGGTGGTGGGTTCGCTATCTATGTCGAGACTGACGAATTCGCGTTCGGGCGTGAGGTCGGCTCGGACCCCGACTGTTTTCTCCCATCGGTAGCCGTGCAACCGGTCATCAGCGAGTCGCCCGACGACCCGAGCAGAGGTAACCAACCAAGACCGGACGGCCGGCTGGGCAGGCTCACTTGGCTTGGCTGGCGGCGTCCAGTCGAGGTTGAACCTGACCGGCACTTCGGCCCACACCTTCTCGCCGGCATCGAGCACGACTCCGACACCATACGGCTGAATAGCGGTTTGGCGGTCGTAGTACAGGTCGAGAGCGAGCTCCCGTCCAGTCTGAGTCGCCCAGTGGCGGACCTCGTCCTCCCATCGGGCCAACGCCTTGGCGTCCTTGCGCTTACTCACAGTCGATCCCTCTCTGCACCTCGACCTCGACCCCGGGGCTTTGGTCGTTCTGCTGCTCCGCACCAGCGCCGCTGATAGCCATCGCCCTCACCGCTGCTTCTTGAGCCCGCTGGCGCTGACCCGTCTGTTCCATACTGCTCACGCCGCCGTGCTTGCCGAGGGGGCTCTGACCGGTGATGTTCCAGCGGTCTCGGTAGGCGGCGAGGGTCGAGAGTTCGCGCATCCACCGCTCCCGTCGGGCGAGCGCCGTCGGCGGAGTGCCGAGGCAATCTGCCCAACGTTCGCCGGTCTCCACGGCCTGATCGGCCAACGTACGGGCGCGCTCTTCCATGGCCTGGTCCCGTTCGGCCAGTGCCTGGGCCATCTCGGGGTCGCTGACGCCCTGGGCCCGAGGGATGAGCCCGGCAATGAGGTTGTCGGATCTCCGGTTGCGGCCGCTCGCGGCCTGGGTCCAACGCTCCACCCGGCCGTGCAGCACTGCCGCCACATCGCCAGCGTCGGCTAAAGACCGGCCGGCCACCAGGCGAGGGAATGTGGGCTCGACGTCGAGGCCGCGAGCTTCGGCGTCGCGGAATGCCGCCAGGAGCGGGCCATGCGCGGCGCTGGCCCGTACGGCAGCGAGGTCACCGTCGGTAAGACCGGAGCGAACGAGCAGGGAGTCCCACCGCTCAGCTTGGGCCATCGTTGCGAGTGTCAGGTATTCGGCCGAAAGCCGCTCCATGCCCTCTGCTTCAGCCAATTGGCGGCGGATCATGTCGTGGGCGGCTACGTCGGCGCCCTCGTTGCGCAGCACGCCGGTCAGCACCTCTTTGGCGCTAACCGCTTCGGTTGCTTGGTCGTGGGCCGTTTGTGGATCGGGGTCGTAGAGCGTGTCCACGTAGAGCTGGTTGGACTCACGGCCCCTGGTGGCCAACACGTAGAGCGTTTCGCGGGTCGTGGTCGACGTCACGAAGGCGTGCGCGGTGTCGACGGTGCGGCCCTGGGCTCGATGGGCACTCGAGGCGTAGGCGAGCTCCACGTGCTCGGCCACGTACGCGGCCGGCAGGACCACCATCCCACCTCCGTTTGCCCTCTGCACGGTCATGGTCCCATCCTGATCGGTCGCTGTGACAGTCCACCGGTCTCCGTTGCGCACCCACCGCCGTCCGGTGGAAAGGCGACGGTCGTTCTGGCGTGTCACGACCAGGTCGCCGACCCCGGCGGTCCCTCCTCCGGCCACCTCGACTCCGACGTTGGTGACCGCTCCATCTGCGACTCGGTCAGCCCGGGCCCGGGCGTTGAGTTCGTTCACGGTACCGAGGTCACTGGCGATCATCAGACTCGTCTGTCCGTCCTTGGTGTCCTTCCTCCAGGCCGCGTACAGAGCGTCGAGCATCTGGTCGCGGTCGCCGTCGGTGATGCGCTCATGTGCGTGGTAGGCGTCGACAGCATCGGGAGACCCCGCGCGCAGCTCGACGCTGGCCCTCTTCTCCCAGGTGTGACGGAAGCGGCGCACGTCGGTGAGCTCGGGTGCGAACCCCTCGCGGTCGCGCACCAAAGCGGCGAACATTCCCCCGGCTTCCACTGAGCTGATCTGACCTTGATCGCCTACCAAGACGATCTTCGCGCCAGCCGTCGCAGCGGCACGGCCCAGTTCGTCCATGGCGAAGGTTCCGGCGAGGCTCGCCTCGTCCACGATCACCAGCTGGTTCACCCGGAGGCGCCATCGGGTGACTTCGCCTTCGGCGTCGGCGATGCGTTGGCGCAACGGCATGCGGGCGCGCGTACCGACGGGAAGGGATCTGAGCTGGCTGCGGAGTTCGCTGATCTTGCCCAGCCGCTCGGTCTCTTGGCGGTGTTCGTAGAGCCATTTGGCCACGTTCTCGGTGTCGATGCCGAGCTCGTTCGCCAGCACCTCTGCTGTGGCGGCGGATGGGGCCAGGCCGAGTACCGAGCCAGCGCCGTGCTCGGCTTCCCAGGCGGCCCGCAGCGCGGCCATCGTGGTGGACTTGCCCGTCCCGGCTGGCCCCACGAGCACGTCGAGTTCTCGCCCGGACGTGGCGATCTGCTCGACCGCCACAGCCTGGTCGAGTGCAACTTCATGGTCCCGCCCGGGCAGGGCGGCCTCGGTCACGGCCGCCACGGTGCCCATGGCGACGACCGGGCCGCCGGTCTGTCGACCGGCCTCGAGCAGGCGGGCCTCGGCCTCCAGCAGGGTGGTCGTGGTGTAAACCTCGTGACCCTTGGCCCGGAATCGGCTGGTTCCATCGGCCCGGCGGAGCCGTTCGGGCGTGTGGTGCAGTTCCGGCGCCGAGATCAAAAGCGACTGCGCCAACGCCAGATCGGCTGTGCGTTCGGCGACGGCGATCCGTTCCTCCGGGGACGCGAAACGAACCCCTTGGATCTGGCGTTGCACCTCGGCCAAGACGTTGGCCCGGGAGAACGTGGCCCGGCGCTCAGCCACGCGGTGGACCGCCACGCCGGCCGCGTCTTCCAAAATGCCATCGGCCAAATCGCTGGCACGCAGAAGTGGCAGGTCGTTGCGCTCTGCCAGTTCGGCGACCCAGGAGACCTGGTCGACTCCGATGTAACTCTCGGCCCGCCGCCGCCAGGATTCCGTCATCTCGGCCAAGCTGTGGTGTTCCTTGGCCGGCCGGGTCTCCAAGGTGGCCCGACGGCGTAGCTCGAGTACCTCCACACTGGTTGGTTGGCGCCCATGAGCGAGGGCGAACTGGTTGATCAACCCCGTCTTGCGCTCTTCGATGGCGACCGAGCGCTGTGAGAACTCGGCCATCAGGGCCTCGGAGACGCCAGTTACTTCGAAGCGGAGCTGCTCGGAATGGCGCCGTGTTCGTCCGTCCCAGCCCCACCCCAACGTCTCGGTCAACAAATCGCTGAGTACGCCCTGGTGCAGTTCGGAGAGAGCGACGAGCGACTTGAACAACCCTCGGGAATCGAGCGTGCGCCAGGTGCCGTCGGAGACCGACTGGGCCCGGTTGGCCACCACCACATGGTCGTGGAGTTGCGGATCCCCCGCCCGCGAGTCCCAGTGGGTGAAAGTGGCAGCCACGACGCCTTCGATGTCTTCTTGGACCACGCCGTTGGTGCCCGAGCGCGAGTGAAACACCTCGCGCTCGGCGTAGGCGAGCACCACCTCGATGGCGCGGCGATGGCAGGCGTAGATCTGTTCCTTGGTGTCGCGGTCGGCCACCGCCCACGCGGTGGAGACCGACTTGGACGGGGAAAAGGTCAGGTCGAACCCCGCCACCGGTGTGCGGAAGGTGGCCGCCTTGATCCGTTCCTCGGCCTCGATCCGGGCCGACTGCTCGGCCCGTTCATTGTCGGTGAGCCCCGCCGGAACGGCGGCCATGCGTTGGGCTACCCGCTTGGACAATGAGAGATGAGCGCGGTTGGGCTGGCGCCCCAGGGACCGGCCGGTGATCGGGTCGGCGCACATTCCGAGCAGATTGAACAGGTGTTCCTCGGTCACCGCCGACCCGTGTTCGACCCCGCGGCCGTCGTCGAGACCGGCCAGGCCGGCACCCAAGAACACGCCGGGCGGAGTCCCCGACTCTGCGTAGTAGCGGGTCAGGTTCGAGGACTGACCTGGCGCGCCGTCCCCTACGGCGACCGACTCCATCAGGTAGCGATACCCGGACCCCAGGGTCATCCTGCGTAACGAGATCACTTCCCTACCCAGTCCTTTGGCCAGTCCCCGGAACGCCCCTCGCCCCGCATCTCTCAGAGGACGAACGACCATCATCCCCCCCCTTTTCTGGCGATCCCGGCTGTTGCATCCGACGCGATAATGCTCACTATGTTGGCGGTTCCCCCTCGAATGCCACACGTGTGAAGCAAATCTGATTGTGATGGGGAGGTGGGACGGTCGAGGTTGTGGTGATCGGCATGGAGTTGACGGGGAGTCGGGAAGGTGGGGGGTGTTGGTGGGCTAGCGGGGTGGGCAGTGGATACGGGGAGTTCGAGGCGCGGGTCGGGTGGGTGTGCGCTTCGACGACGACGCGTTTGCTGCGCTCCGGTGCGGCCGCTGATCGCCTTGAAACCGGGTTGAGACTCCGCAACATCCCCGCCCCCGTTTTCGTCGGAGAAATGAGATGCCTATTCGTCGCCTTCCGATCCATCTGCAACTTCCCGTTCGACCTCGGAGAGCCCATAGCCACAGGAGGCGAGGAATCTGAGGTAGGCCGCGAGAGCCGGCGTCGGGTGCCGCCATGCCGGGTGTTCTCCGAAGCGGGCCTCGACCGAGGCAGCCACCTGCGCCAGGAGAACCAGGGGAAGTCGGGTTTCGCTGGCGTCGGTGGCCAGTGCGATCGCCGTCGACCGATCCCATGCCCCTGGGTGGGTTTCCTTGCCGGCCAGCGCTGCCACCCTGTCCCCATCTCCGGCAGCGAGTCCGCCGGGGTCGGTCATCACAACCTCGGCGACGTACCTCAGAGTTCCCCGGGGTACGGTGCTCCCGATCAAGAGCTCGGTCACGTACTGCCGTCGCACCTGAGCGGCTATCTCCCAGGCCTTGTTATTCCTGATCACTCGTCGCCGCTCGGCCTTCTGCTCATCGGTCATCTTGCCGCGAGTTTCGGAGAGGTCCGTGGTTGTCATAGTTCTCCCCTTCTGTCGTTCCGGTGCCCAGTGCCCCGGGTCGGGCCACCGGACGTGCCGGTGACCCTGCTCGGGACGCCGGCCTCAGAACGAAGTGGCCTCGGACTCGCTTGACTCGGGGACTTCTTCGACCCCTTGACGGCGTTGGGTCCGCTGCACGTCCGCGGTGGCGAAGCGCAGGGACGGGCCGATCTCATCGGCCACGATCTCGACCTTGGAACGGTGCTCGCCCTGGTCCGTTTCCCAACTGCGCTGCTCGATGCGGCCGGTGACCACGACGCGCATCCCCTTGGACAGGCTGAGCGCCACATTTTCTGCCAAATCACGCCAGCACAAGATGTCGAAAAACGACGTGGCCTCTTGCCATTCTTGGGTGACCCGGTCCTGCCAGCGCCGGTTGACGGCCACACCGAGTTGGGTGGTGGCCTGGCCCTCTTTGGTGTAACGAATTTCGGGTTCGCGGGTGAGGTTTCCCGTGATCGTCGTTGTATTGGTCATATTGCCTGCTCCTTATGCTCTTGGCCTCGTTCCTTGCGAACGACGCCGCTGCGTCGTTCGACGAACGGCGACCTCCGCCGGCAACGAAGCGGGGTCAAGTTCCGGAGAGGGCAGCCCTTGGGCCGAGCAAGAAGTTCTGGTGGGTTCGCCCGTAGGGCGAACCTAACGATCACGAAACCGCCAGAAGTTGTTGCGAGCCGAGCCGGCGACTTGACGCCGTGGAGTGCAGGCGGTCCCGGTCCGGCGCGCCAAGCGTGTGACCGCAGCACCACCTCGCAGAGATCCCTCGAGGATGGGCCTGACTTTCCGGGCGCGCAATGGTCCGTGCGGCTCCCCCTGGTCTTCTCAGGAAGTCGGTGGGGAAGTCACTGGTGAGGTTGCTGGGGAACGGTGCCGGCGGTACCAGCCGATGGTCGGTCTCCGGCCTTGCATCACCATGGCGGCCAGCTCTTCGGCCATGGCTTCGCTGTCCACGTACTCAGGACGCGAGGCTCGCTCCTTGGCCGCCGCCAGGTGCCGGAGAACAGATGGACTCAAGCGATCGAGGTCGACCCAGGTGGCCATATGACCCGCTCGGGGACGGGACACAATCGGACCATCACGGGCAGTGGTGGCCCTGTCCGCGCCAAGGTCGGGTCGTGACGAACGAGGCTATCGGCCGCGTGGACTCGCCGGGGATGCGTGCGGGTCACCCGCGAAGGGCGATGGTGGTTGCATACCGGCCTCGGGACTGGCGGTCCAGAGCGGACCGAGAGAGAACGAGAGACTCATGCCTTCCAAAGCACCCGTGTCGTTGGCAGCCCGTGAACGGCTGCGGGATCACCAGGCGGCTGCGGCCAAGGCGGTAGGCGCCCACAGCGCTGCGCTGGCTCGGCTCGATGTTGTGATCTCTCGTCGCGCCGAGGTGCTTGCTGGGCAGGATTTCCTGGTTGGCGCGGCGAACGCCGAAGTAGAGGCCGCGGTTGTGACGGCGGCCCAAGTGATGGGCGTCGAGGTGGCCGCCACCTTGCTCGACCTCACCAAGGCGGAGGTTCGCCGGGTGATCAAAGCTTCCGAGGTCGCTGACAACTGACCGATAGGGCGCTGCGTGCGATCGCGCCAGATATGCGAACCCATCGGACCCGATGGGTACATCGACGTGCCGCATGAGTGGTGACTCGCATAGCGCATTGCCTGGAGTGACGTCCGGCCGGCGCGCTTGATGGGGACGTCGGACACGACGAATCGCTGAATCCGAATTCGAAGGCAACTCTCGCCGCGCCAATGATGGCTTCTTCGTTCCCGTAGGGCAAAAGAAAAGTGCTGGGGACGTAGGTGGGGAAACGCCTGGGGACGCCCGTGGGGAGTTTGCCCACTCACGGTGTCGCCATGACACTCAACCTCACATGGTCCGAAGACCCTGAGCGATACCAATCGCACTTCCCGTTGGAATCGCCGCGCCGCCCCAGCGGTGCGGTCCGCCCCGCTGACGGACGTTCGGCGTCAACCGCCGGCTCGGTGGCCAAGCTGGACTGGATTATCGCCGAGCTCCTCCCGGCCGACATCGCCAAGGATGTGATGACGCGCCGGGGGACCGAGGTGCAGCAGTTGTGGGAGTCGTTGACCACCACCCCTCTCTATGAGGAGCTGACCGTCTGGGTCATGGCGGCATGGCCGGATCAAATGGTCGAGCGGGTGGACACGATGGTGCGCACGGCCATCGCTTCGGCCGATCGAGTACGCCAGGGCGAGTGGACGACCGAGCGCCTCATCGGCTTTGTCCGTAAGGCCGGTCAACGGGCCGAGCACCGAGAGGTCCACCAGCACCTGGGCCACCAGGTCCATATCGTCAGCTTCGACGACGCTCTCATTGACCTAGAAGCGATGCCAGTCGCCCGAGCGAACTCTTGTTCACTGGGCCAGAGCATCGTCGCCAACCTTCGCGTCGCCTTGGGCGAGCACCGCTACATGGTGACACCGTCTGCCGCAGCACTTTTGGACCGCTCCTGTGACATTGCGGTCGATCACCTGGACTCGGTACGGGCGAGGACGGTCTCGGCCGAGCGAGCAGAGGGACTCTGTGGCCTCGACCTGTTCGCCGCCGCTCGTCCGACGAGGAGGGCGAACAAGTCGAACCGCATCATCGAAGTGTTCCGGGATCTACCGCACCCGACCGCGGTCTCGCTCTCCCACCTCCTCTTGGGCACCGACCACCACCCCAAGGCGGCACTGTTGTGGCGGCACGCGTCGGGCCTGTCGCCGGCGGAGGTGCCGGCCGAGATCGTGAAGGACTGGCGGGCTGAACTATTGGCCCTGACACCGGCGATCTTGGCGTTCAGCGAGCGTCGCCGGAGGCGCTTACGGGACCGTTCCCGCCGGGGCGACAACCTTCGCCGCGTCTTCGAGCAGACGCTCGGTGGGGAACTCGCTGGGGAAGACGTGTCGGTCGCCTTTTGACAAGGAGCTCTCTCATTGGGAGCTCTCTGATCCCCTCGCTGGTACTCAAGGGGTCGTCGGTGGTCGGTGGGTGGGCCACGAGGCGCGGGCCCGGCCAACCGGAGAGCGGGCCCTTCGGGAGATGACCCATGTACGGCATAGCGAAGGTGGGTGTAGGGCTGGCGGGCGCGTTCGGCGCCCTCGTGCTCGGTCTGGTCGCCCTGGCCGGGGGGACCGGCTCGTCGGTCGCGGCCCAAGGAGCGGTGGCGGTTTCGGTTCTGGGACAGCTCGCTGCGGACGAATGCGTGGCCAGCGGTCCGGTGCCGACCCTGTCAGCAGCGCAGGCGGCGAACGCCGAGACCATCGTGGCCGCGGCAGACGCGCTCGGGGCGGGCGACCAGGGGGCGCAGATCGCGCTCATGGTGGCCTACACCGAGTCGTCATTGGAGAACTTGGGATCCGTGCTGGGCAACGATGGCTCGCTCGGCCTGTTCCAACAGCGGGCAGCGGCGGGGTGGGGGACGGCGAGCGAAGAGCAGGACCCGACCGATGCCGCCGGGATGTTCGTCCAGCGTCTCTTGACCGTCGCCGACTGGCAGAGCATTGCGCCGTGGCTGGCAGCCCAAGACGTGCAGGACTCGGCCTTCGACGGAGTGCCGTCGGCGTCCAACCATGGTTCGTCGGTGATCGGCGGCAACTACAAAGCGAACTGGGACCTGGCGGGCACTTTCGAAGAAGAGATTGCCGCCTTGGCGGACAGGAGGGACTGCGGCGGGGAGAACGGCGCGGTGCCGGCCGGTCCGGCCAGCTCCTTCGGGTTGCCCGCGGGCTACGCCATCCCGTCGGATGCCACCCCGGCCGAAACCGTTGCCATCACCTACGCCATCTCCAAGCTGGGGGACGCCTATGTGTGGGGCGCGGCGGGACCGGACAGCTTCGATTGCAGCGGCCTGACCATGATGTCGTGGGCCCAAGCCGGCGTCAGGCTCGAGCACTACACGGGAGACCAGATGCTCGAAGGCACCCAGGTGGCCGGCGTCGGGGCGATCTCGCCGGGTGACCTGGTGCTCATTCCAGGAACGGACGGGACGTTGGCCAACCCCGGCCATGTGGGCCTCTACATCGGTGACGGACTCGTACTCTCAGCCACCGATCCCGCGCAAGGTGTCATCGTCCAGACCTGGGCCAACTTCACCGCCGGGGGGCTCTCGGGGATCAGACACGTGGGCTGAGATCAACGGGGCCAATGGTGGCCGCCCGTTGACCCCCGAAGAGAGCGGGCCACTCGGGCCCGCTGTCATCGCCGAGGAAGGCACCCACATGGTCACCACCATTACCGCCGGCGGGGTAGGCGCGGTTGGCGTCGTTGCCGACGTTTCCCCCAATACCACGGGCCTGCCCGGAATCGGCACCCTGTCCAACATGGTCGGCGCTCTGCTGACCGTCGGACTCATCGCATGCGTAGCGGGTCTGGTCCTGGCCGCCATCATCTGGGCCATCGGCTCGCACAGCTCCAACCCGCATCTGGCGGGCCGCGGGAAGTCCGGCGTGTTGGTGGCCTTTGTGGCCGCGGTGTTGATCGGGGGCGCCAACGTCCTCGTCGATTTCTTCGTTACCACCGGCAAGGGTATCTAGGACCGACATCGAGAAGGGTTGATTTGATGCGCATCCTCTGGACGTTCCGCCGCCGCCTCTGTGTGGCAGTCATCGTCGCCGCCGTTGTTGCCGTCTCGAGCGCGGTGGTATTGGTGGGGAGTCGCACGCACTCCAGCGCGTCACTGAGCGTCCGACCATCATCGAGGACAACGCAGACGACGATCAGGCGCAATTCGACCAATCGGAACGCCCTGGCGCCGACGTCGACCAGTAAGGTGCCGCAGAGCGCGCTACAACGGCAGATCGATGCCGAGCTGGCGCAAGCGGAGACCCCGGCCGCGATAACCGCCGCACAGCGAACGAGTGTCCCCGCGCCCGACGTGTCGACTGCCTATCCTTCCATTGCCACCGCGGACCGCAGTGATCCGAGTGCCTATGCCATCGCGTTCGTCACCGAGCTGTTGGACACCAACTACGCCGTGGCGTCGCGGGAAGGGTTGCTGGCCTGGGCCGAACACGAGGAAGCCCCCAACACCTTGCCCGGAGTTCCGGCCGATGTCGCCGGCAAGGCGTTGGTGCTCTCCTTGGGCGATCCTGATCTGCCCGGTGGATCCCCATCACCGGTCCCGTCGGCGGCGCAATGGGTCGCCGAGACCCAAGGTGGCGTGAGTCAGAGCGTCACCGACGTGCAAGCCGAGGTCGATCCTGATTGGACGCAGATCATCTCGCAAGGTTGGCAGCCCCACGACCCGTTGATGACCGTCGAGACGGTCACGGGGACCCTGACGGTTGAAACGAAGGGTGTGGCTGCTCCACCCCAGTCGTTCTCCCTCTCCCTGACCCTGGGCTCGGCCGCCCACGCCCGCGCCGGTTACGGCGCGGTGGCGGTGACGGACTGGACGCTCAACTGATGGGCTGCTCGCTCACCGATCCCGTTGGTTGCCTGACTTCCCTCGCCGGCGGCGCGGCCGGTTCCATTGCCGACTCGGCCTTCAGCGACATCGCCAAGAACTTCGCCAACGCGGCGGGCTCGGCGGTGAACTGGCTGTGGAACCAGATCAGCGGCGCTACCGCCATCTCGCTCACCGGACCGGCCTTCGGCAAGGACCTGGCCATCGTGACCACGCTGGCCGTGGTCGTGGCCACCGGCTTGTTCGTCATTCAGGTCATTGCCTCGGTGCTCCGCCGAGATCATTCCGGCTTGACCCGGGCGCTCAAGGGCCTGCTGATCGCCTTTGTGGGCAGCGTGGCCGCCATCGCCGTCACGACGCTTTTGCTGGCGGCGGTCGACTCGGTCTCGGCCGGGTTCGTGAGCGTCGCCACTGGGGATTCCATGCAGACGATGGGAACGGCGATCCTCTCGGCCACCGCCATCACCGCCATCGCAAATCCCGCCGCCGCCCTGCTCTTGGCGCTCGTCGTGCTTGGCGCGGTGATTTTTGTCTGGGGGGCGATGATGGTACGCAAGCTGCTCATCATCGTGGCCGCGGTGTTCGCCCCGTTGGCCTTCGCCGGGGCTACTTCTGACATCTCGACCTCGTGGGTACGCAAGTGGATCGAGACGATGGTCGCCCTCGTCATCTCCAAGCTCATCTTGGTCATCATCTTCGTGATCGGCCTGGGCGTGCTCACCGGTGGCCTCGGCGAGGTGAACGGGACCGGCACCGGTGCATCGGCGACGCAGTCGATCACCCAGACCATCATCGGAGCGCTGATCCTGTTGATGGCCGGCTTCGCCCCATGGTTGGCCATCAAGCTCGTCCACTTCGGAGGCGAGCACTTCGGGCAGATCCACGGTCACGCGCAGTCAACCTTGGCCGGCGCACAGACCGTGGCCGCCGTTCCGCGCAAAGCACAATCGTTGGCCAGAGGTGTCGCCGAGGTTCAAACGGGTGGATCCGGCGCGTCAGTTGGTGCGCGGAGCGGCCGGCTAGGAGAAGGACAGGGTGGGTCAGCGTCCACCCCGACGCCAGGTGTTCCGACTATTCCCGCCCAAGGTTCGTCGGGTGGACTGCCCCGTGGTGCGAGTGCCACCCCTGCTGGCGTGTCCAGCGGGGCCGGAGCAGCCGCGGCCGGGTCGGTCGGTGCGACCGGGGCCGTGGCTGGTGCGGCCGGCGCCGCCAAGACGGCGGTGGACAAAGGGACCGGCCACATTGCCGACGTGTCGTCTGGAGTTGCTCCGACCGGCCCGCCATCGACCTCCCCACCCAAGGGGAAGCCGCCAGCCGGTGGGTGATCGTTCGATGTCTGCTACCGCCAGATGGGTTGGGCGAAAGGAGCGCAGTCATGCCGGCGTCCGCTGAGCGTCGGGAGGGACCGGCGCCGGTGCGCTTCGGTCAACGCTCGACCCGGGGTTTGCTGCTCGGGCTGTCCGCGGCACGCTGTCTTTCGGCTGGGACCGCCGTCTGCGTCGTCGTGCTGGGGTTGGTGGCCGGAGGTGGGATCGGGCTGGTGGCCAGCGGCCTGGTGTGGGTGCCCCTGCTGGTGGCCACCTATGTCAGCTGGCAAGGACTGGCTCTGTGTGAGTGGGCGCCCGTGGTCGGACACTGGACCGCGCGCAAGGTGGCCCGACAGAGCGAGTACAGAGCCAAAGTGTCGGCGCCCCGCCCAGCGGGAACCATGGCCCTTCCCGGCGACGCCGCCGCGCTGCGCTTCTATGAGGACGCCGAGAGCGGAGCGTGCATGGTGCACGACCCGCATCGCCAGACCCTCTCGGTCACCGTCGCGGTCACCCACCCGGCCTATGTTTTGCTGTCGCCCGGCGACCAGCAGAGCCGACTCACCGCGTGGGGGAGGCTCTTGGCGTCGTTGTCGAGGTCCGGGTACTGCGCCGCCATCCAGGTGCTCGAAGCCACCGTGCCCGATCCGGGTACCGGCGTGGCCGGCTGGTACGAACGTCGCGGCACCCACGACGGCGGATGGGCCGACACCAATTACGCCGCGCTCCTTCGCCAGTCCTCCCACGGTTCGTCCGCTCATCGCAGCACCATCACCATCTCGCTCGACATGCGACGCGCCGCCAAGGCCATTCGTGAGGCCGGGCGAGGCACCAAGGCGGCGGCTGCGGTCCTGCGAGGGCAGATGGAGGCGCTCGAGTACTCGCTGCGGGCGGCCGATCTGCACATCGAGCGCTGGCTCGACGCCGCCGCGTTGGCCGTGATCGTGCGCCAGGCCTACGACCCGGCGGCACCGTTGCGAGAGGGCCGGCCCGGGGCGACCTTGGACCATGCCGGGCCGGTGGCGGTCTCCGAGCACTGGGGCTACCTTCGCCATGACTCGGGGTTCTCCACAGTGCTGTGGATAAGCGAGTGGCCCCGCCAGGACGTGGCACCGAACTTCTTGCACTCGGTGGTCTTTGCCCAAGGGGTCCGGCGATCGCTGTCCTTGGTGGCGCACCCACGGGGGGCGGCCGAGGCGTTGCGCCAGATTCGCAAGGAAAAGACCGAGGCCATCACCGACTCGGCGCAGCGGGCCAGGATCGGGCAGATCCAAGACCTCTCGGACCGCCAGCAGTACGAAGACGTCCTCACCCGCGAGCAGGCCCTCATCGCCGGCCATGCCGACATGGAGTTCTCCGGGTTCCTGACCGTGACGGCTCCCTCGCGCGACGAGCTGTCCGCCGCCGTGGCGCAGATCGAACAAGCGGCCTCCCAGTCGAGTTGTGAGACCCGGGTCCTCTTCGGGCGCCAGGCCCAGGGGTTCGTGATCGCCGCCCTTCCCTTGGCCCGTTCGGTGACATGAGGGTCCCTCATGCAACCCGAGACGGGAGTGCCGATCCATGTTGAGCAGGAAGACGAGCGACGAGCCCAGCCGACCCATCGGCGCTTTGGATGGGTCGGCGGGCGCCGACGACGGGCGGACGCTCGGAGCCTCGCTCTTCAGCGCAGCGGACCTGGCAAGAAAGGATCGCCGTCACCAACGAAAGCTGGCACGCGGCATCGAGGTGGCGGAGCGCAAGGCGTTGCTGGAGCAACGCCGGCGCGAGATCGATTCCGTCAAGGCCGAGCAGCAGTCCGCCGCCTATCTAGCCCGAGGGGGCGAGAACGGCGCGCAGGCCCTGCGCTCCTACCGCAGATTCCGGGTGCAACCGCACCGGGCGACCACCGACGTGTTGGCCGGGGCGTACCCATTCTTGGCCGAGGCTGGTCTGGGCAGCGACGGCGTGTTCATCGGCTGTGACTCGTGGTCGTCCGCCGCCTTCGTCTACGACCCGTGGACCCTCTACGAACAGGGGGTGTTGACCAACCCGAACCAACTCCTGGCCGGGGTCATCGGCAACGGTAAGTCCATGTTGGCCAAGAGCCTGGCCACGCGGTCCATTGCCTTCGGGCGCAAGGTGTACGTGCCCGGCGACCCCAAGGGCGAGTGGTCGGTGGTGTGCCGGGCCGTCGGCGGTCAGGCCATCGAAC
>PMLV01000283.1 GCA_003160635.1 Acidimicrobiaceae bacterium
TCAACCAGCGGCCTACCTCACCGATCGACGACCGGGTGAGACACGGAACGAAGTGATCGGCAACTCGACGCGGCGAGGAACGGCGCTGTGAGCTCCTCGTCGGCAGGCAGGGCGCGCTCGATCAAGCCTTCGTGAAGTTCGCCTCGGTTGTCAGCGCCGTCGAGCGATCCCCTTGCGACGATCGGACCGGCTCGCCCTCGACCAGAGTCCGCAGCTCCGCAGAGCCTTCCGCTTGCGGACGGGGTGTTGACTTCGTCGGTCGATCACAAAAAACCCACAGGAACCGCGCCGCACAATTGGTGAGAAACTCGCTCCCATGACAGCCGCCCCCCTACTCCGCTCATTCCTCTACGTCCCCGGGGATCGGGCGGACCGAATAAGCAAGGCGCTTGACGCTGGAGCCGATGCGATACTTATCGACCTCGAGGACTCGGTGGCGCTCTCCGCCAAGGAGGCCGCTCGCCACGTGGCTGTTGACTGTCTGAGCAGCCCATCCGGCGATGGGCCCGCGGTGTGGGTCCGCATCAACACCGGCGAGATCGGTCGGGCCGACGCCGCCGCCCTCGCGACCGGCGATCCGTGTTTGGGCGGTGTGGTCTTGCCTAAGTGCGACGACCCGGACTGGCTCGACGAGATCGCCTCGATGATCCCCTCTTCAATTGCCCTCTCGCCTCTCATTGAGTCAGCGCTCGGCATCCGGCGGCTCGATGTCCTGTGCGCCCACCCCCGGGTGACGCAGTGCCACTTGGGTGAGATCGACCTGCTCGCCGACTTGGGCGCGCATGGCGACGCGGGGCCCCAGCTGCTGGGCCATGCCTACGCCGAGCTTCTCTACGCGTCAGCCGCCACCGGAATCCTTCCGCCGATCGGCGGGGTCTACCCCGCCTTTCGCGACCTCGAGGGTTTCGCCGCTGACTCAACCCGTCTGGCGTACCTCGGCTTCGCTGGGCGCCCCGCGCTACACCCCTCCCAGGTTCCGGTGATCAACGCGGCGTTCAGTCCGTCGGCCGATGAGCTCGCGACGGCGGCCGCGCTCGTTGCTTCCTACGACGAGGCACTGGCGCGTGGGCAGGGCGTTGTGACCGACAATAAGGGGAGGATGGTCGACGAGGCCGTCGTCCGCCGATCCCGGCAGCTCCTCGCCGGCCCACGAGATAAAGAAACGAGGACCAAGTGAGCGGCGAAAAGATGGGTGTGCTCCACGGGATGCGGATCGTCGAAGGCTCGGCCTTCGTGGCCGCACCGCTGGGCGGGATGACGCTGGCCCAAATGGGCGCCGACGTCATTCGATTCGACAACATCGGTGGTGGCATCGACTTTCACCGGTGGCCGGTGACCCCGGCCGGCACCAGCCTGTTCTGGGCCGGGATGAACAAGGGCAAGCGCTCGCTGGCTGTCGACGTCCGCCGACCTGAGGGCCAAGAGCTCGTCACCGCTCTGATCTGCGGCGGGGGAGCGGACGCGGGGATCTTTCTGTCCAACTTCCCGGCTACCGGGTGGCTGTCCGACGAGCGCCTGCGGGCGCAACGAGCCGATCTGATCTACGTCAACATCATTGGCAACCCCGATGGATCCACTGCCGTCGACTACACGGTAAACCCCTCGTCGGGTTTTGCCTATGCCACCGGGCCAGCCGGCTCGTCGAACCCGACCAACCATGTCCTGCCCGCCTGGGACGTGGCCACCGGGCTCACCGCTGCCACCAGCCTGTTGGCCGCCGATCGGCTCCGAACCCGGACCGGATGCGGCGGATTGGTGACGATCTCCTTAGCTGATGTGGCGTTCGCTATGGTCGCCAACCTGGGCTACGTCGCCCAGGCTCAGGTGCTCCACGAAGGCCGACCGCCCATCGGCAATGACATGTACGGTGCCTTCGGTCGTGATTTCCCTACGGCGGACGACCGGCGCGTCATGGTGGTGGCGATCAGCCTGAGGCAGTGGCAAGTGTTGGCGAGAGCCACCGAGATTGAGCCCCACCTTCTCGCAATGGAAAGCGCCCTTGGGCTCGACTTTTGCCTGGAAGGTGACCGGTTCCAGGGCCGGGACGCGCTCGCCGCTCTCATCGCGCCCTGGGTGGCGATGCGCACCCTGTCCGAAGTGGCCAAGGTGTTCGACGACCTCGGCGTGTGCTGGGGGCCCTACCAGACGTTCACCCAACTGGTCGAGGAGGATTGGCGTTGCAGCGAGGCCAACCCCATGTTCAAAGACATCGACCAGCCGGGCATCGGCACCTTGCGTACTCCCGGGACCCCGGTCGCTTTTCGGGCCTCGCCCCGTCAGGCGCCGCGACCTGCCCCGCTATTGGGCGAGCACACCGATGAGATTCTTGCCGAGGTGCTGGGTCTGAGTGCGGCCGAGATTGGCGCCCTGCACGACGCCGGTGTTGTGGCCGGCCCCAAGGGCGTCCAATGAGCGAGCTCACCCTCGTCGACCTGGGACTCACAAGTGAGCAAAACTCCACGCTGCCCGCCGAGCACGCTCAGATGCTGGCCGCAACCCTCGACATCGCCTTTGATCCGACCCTGCCACTCCCGCTGCTGTGGCATTGGGCCTATTTCAACCCCGTCGTGGGGACGGCCGGACTGGGGCCCGACGGTCATCCCCGGCGTGAGAGTCCGCTGCTCGTTGACTTCCCCCGGCGGATGTGGGCCGGCGGAGAGGTTCGCGCCGACGGGCCGCTACGGACCGACACTCCCTCAGTGCGGCGCACTCGGCTTGTCAGCCAGGCCCGCAAAGAGGGTTCCACCGGTGACTTGTTGGTCGTGACCCTGGAGTACACCGTCGAGCAGGACGATCGCACCGTCGTCACCGAGCGCCAGAACGTCATCTATCGCCAGGCGGGCGGCGTCACGCCGCCGCCGGGCCCCGCAGTGGAACTGCCTCCGACGCAAGGGTGGCGAGATACCGTCCAGCCAACCACGGCTCTGCTGTTCCGCTTTTCTGCGGTGACCTTTAACAGTCACCGAATCCACTACGACCATGACTATGCGACCAGCGTTGAG
This sequence comes from Acidimicrobiaceae bacterium, assembly GCA_003160635.1. GTDB lineage: Bacteria > Actinomycetota > Acidimicrobiia > Acidimicrobiales > RAAP-2 > Bog-473. Next base: position 3,003 of record PMLV01000283.1, read on the forward strand.
CACTACCCGGACCTCGTCGTGCACGGCCCACTCACCGCAATGCTGCTCGCCCAAGCAGCATCACACCACCTGGGCAAGCCGCTGCATGCATTCGCCTACCGGGCCTCGAGCCCTCTGTTCGTCGATCAGCCTGTGAGCGTGGATGGGCTCGTGGCCATGAGCCCAGACGGTGATGCGGCGACGATGACGGCCACCAGGATCGACGGAGTCGTCGGCATGACAGCAACTGCGACTGCCTCCACAGACGCCTGGCCAAGACGGTCAGGGCAGGAAGCCTGCGCGCATCGAGTTGCGTCGCCATAGGCGGCGACGTGCAGATGGCGTCATTCCCGTCCTGATCGCAAGGGCCGGGCGGCAGCTGGGCAGGTGTCCGGGCCATGAGGGAGGAGCATGGAACGGCTCCGAATGGTCTCCACGTTGTTCGATTGTGGGGTGTACCCCTCTGTTGTCCACAGGCGGATCCGCTAGCGAAGAAGGCCGACCTGGCCAAGACACGTAGTCGTGGCGCCAGTTGGCCCTCCTCTCACGGGAAGGCCAACTGGCTCCGAGGTCGGCCTAAGGCTGCTGTGACCCCGGGGCGGCTCGTCGACGCTTTGAGCGGCGAACAAGACACGATCTTTTTCACCCAGTCATCCACGGAGATTCCTGGTCAACTGACCAGCACCAGCGAGGAGTGGGACTATCCGTGGAACGGTCAGCCGGGCCAAATCGTCCGCCAAGCCGGCTCGCGTTCGGTCGGAGGCACCGTTCAGAACGAGTGGAGTCTTACCTTCACCGTTCCTGCGGCAGGAGCCACGACCAACGCCTCCACAGGCGACGCGTGCGGAGTCTCTGGACAGCGCACAGACATCGACCTTACGAATCAGACCTGGCAACCGTCGGAACAGTCGTGTGTAGCCCTCACTCCTGGCCTCGACAGCACTGCCGCAGTCCTCGATCCGACAACCCACCAACTCATCTCCAATATCAAGACGCTCGCCGCTGACGGGTTTCTCCAAGTCATTGGTCTATCCCATATCGACGGCCAGCCGGCTGCTGAGTTCAGGTCGGACATACGGGGAGCTTCGACACTTGACCTTTGGGTCAACGGCAATACCTACTTGCCGCTTCAGTCAGTAAGCACCTATCCGACCTTCCCACCGGGCGGCCCAAGCGTGTTGGCCACCGAGACAACCCAATATTCCTATCTGACGCCGAGCCCCTCCAACCTTGCCAATCTTCAGATCACTGTTCCTCCGGGTTTCACAGAGGTTGTCTCGCCGGAGAAAGGTTGACGGTATTGCTGGCGCCCTCACCACGGATCGTTCGAGAAGGAATGCCCTTTCCGACCGGCCAAACTACACGAGTGATCCGATTGCTGGGCCGAGAGAGTGCCGGGACCCTGGCGAGATGCCGGATTTGAGCATTCTTTTCGGCCAGGGGTAACTGCGATGAGGATGAGCCGAATCCGCTGAGTCGATCACAATAAGGAGACCCGACTACGGGCGCCAGCGCGCGCCCTGCGTCGCTGCAGCTGGTCTGGCTCATCATCTCTGGAATGATGGCGAGGTGAGGCACCTAATTACTTGCCCCTGAAAAAGTAGAGGGATGGTGCTCGCGTTTTGAGCCCCGGTCGATAAAGATGGCCCCGAACCGTAGGACTAGTACGGATCGAGGCCATCGTGTTGAGAACGATAAACGCGCAGCCCACCTTGTGGGAAGCCATCCTCCCCGAGATGTGTCTGGGGATGCCGGCCGAGCTCGAGGCGGTGGACCGCCTGCTCGACGATCCGGCGTTCTTCGACCCGTTCGTGGCCCACTTCCATGCCGCTCTGGGCCGCCCGTCGCTCCCCATCGAGACCTACCTGCGTCTGATGTTCTTGAAGTACCGCTATCGCCTGGGGTTCGAGTCCTTGTGCCGCGAGGTGGCCGACTCCATCAGCTGGCAGCGCTTTTGCCGGATCCCCTTGGGGGTGGCGGTGCCCCATCCGACCACTTTGATGAAGATCACCACCCGGTGCGGGACCAGCGCCATCGACGGCCTCAATGAGGCGCTGTTGGCCAAGGCGGCGCAGGCCAAGGTGCTCAAGACGAACAAGTTGCGCGCCGACACCACCGTCGTGCCGGCGAATGTGGCCTACCCGACGGACTCGGGTTTGTTGGCCAAGGGCGTGGCGAAGATGGCCAAGTCCATCAAGTCGCTCCAAGCCAAAGGCCTGGCCACGCGCACGAAGACCCGTGATCGGACCAAGATGATGCGCAAGCGGGCACGTTCCATCGGCGCCAACCTTCGTCGGCGCACGAACGAAGCAAAAGACGAGGTAAAAGCCATAAACGCTGAGATGGCTGCCCTGGCGTCGAAGGCAGTCGACGAAGCCCGTCGGGTGACCGCCAATGCGCGACGCGCGCTGAGTCAGCTCGGCGAGGCCGCCCCGGCCAAGCTCGAAAGGATCGCCCGTGACCTTGAGGTCACCGCGTCGAGGGTTGAGCGGATCGCCGAGCAGACCCGGCAGCGCCTGAGCGGGGTCACCCCCGACGGGGCCACCAGGCTGGTGTCCCTCCATGATCCCGACGCCCGTCCCATTCGCAAGGGCCGCCTCGGCAAGCCGGTCGAGTTCGGTTACAAAGCCCAAGTGGTCGACAACGAAGACGGTGTCGTGGTGGACCACAACGTCGAGATGGGAAACCCACCCGACGCACCCATGTTGGCCCCCGCTATCGGGCGCGTGGCAGATCGGGCCGACAAGGTCCCCAAGGCGGTGACCGCCGATCGAGGATACGGAGACGTCGCCGTGCGAGACGCCCTCAGCGACATGGGTGTCAAGACAGTCGTCCTGCCGACAAGGGGCAAACCGAGCGCATCTCAGCGCGCCATTGAGCAAAAGCCGACATTCCAACGATTGGTGAAATGGAGAACCGGGAGTGAAGGGCGAATCAGTTGCCTCAAAAGAGACTTCGGATGGAACAGGAGCCAGATCGACGGGCTCCACGGCGCTCGGGTCTGGTGCGGTCACGGGGTGTTCAACCACAACCTGGTCAAAATCGCCTCCCTGATCGACGCCAAATAGAGGAGCAGCCCCATCAAATGGCTTCGTTGCACTGCGATTCAGCCAAAACCACCCACTGACGCTACGCCGGGGACCGAACTTGGGCCTCAGCTCGACTCGGAGTTTTTCAGGGGCAAGTAATTAGCTGAGTGGCTCACCAAGGGTGCTAATTCCGCCTGGCCTGAGAAAAGCACGGCGGCATATGACTGGCCCGTCGCCTCAGCGAAGCCGATGGCCACCCCGGCCACAGCCAGACCGGCAATCACAGTGAAAGCGACCAGATTGCGCTGGACGATTGGTCGCAGGAACAACCCTGCCCATCGGATGCCCTTCCCGAGCAGGGTCGCCGCTGGGCCGATCACCACGGCCCAACCGAGTTCGCCAAAGGTCGGACTGGCGAAATGGGGAAGATGAGGTATGGAGAGCGAGAACGTGCCGAACCCAGTCAAGTTCTCGAGGCCCACAAAGACGAGAAATCCAATCCCCGAGGCCAACAGCCCGGGCACAAGAACGATCCCGAGCATCGGCCCGCCGAGTCCCGTGGCCTCCACGCTCTATGCCAACCATGAGTGAGGCAGTTCGAGCTGCTGATTCATTGAACTGAGAGGGCGGGGAAACGAGTCCCCAATGACAACCACTATCAACCAATCTGGCGACACGCGCCATCATGCTGGTGGCATGGATGACACCACAGATCCTGACCCCGAGGTCCCTGAGCGAGCCCGAGGACCACGCCGGTTTCCGGCCGCCTACAAGGCGAGGATCCTCGCCGAGTACGAGGGCCTGTCCAAGGCTGGGCTTCCCCCACAAAACCGGACAACCTCTACGCAGCTTCTTGATTGTCCCAAGACTCCTCGAACTCCATCGGCGACATGTATCCGATGGAACTGTGAAGTCGTTCAGCATTGTACCAAATGAGCCATTCGAAAACGGCCTGGTTGTGAAATGCGTCTCGTAGACGAGTTCGCGTTTGAGTGATGACCACGCGCTCTCCATCATGCAATTGTCGTAACTATCGCCGACGCTGCCCATCGACTGCACGATGCCCAGGGCTTTGCAGCGGGCCTTGAAGTCCTCGCTCGTGTACTGACAGCCGTGGTCGAAATTAAACCGATTTCGGTTTAATTCGGACAGAGGTGTGCAATATCTCTCAATTCGCTACACCGAGCGACTGGCCGACGCCGGAGTCGTAAAGAGCGTCGGGGGCAAAGGAGATTCCTACGATATTGCCCTGGCCCTGGAAGAGAACTACTACCGTCAGTCTGCAACACCAGAGCTGGTTGTTTCACAGACAAACGAGTCTGCATGAAACCCGGGCCGATTCACGGTGATTCTCGGAGGAATCTGCGAAACCTTCTCCACATCTGATCTGAAGACGGACTAGGCTGCGACTAGTCGCTACTCGTACCACGCGCCGGCTTGGCTCTATTCGATGGCTCCGATAGCTACCGACGATGCCCATGCATAGTCTGCCTTTCCGGCCGGAGAGCGGACGATCTGCGTCACTCGAACAATTGCTTTGGGACGCTTGTAGTCAGCTAATACATCATGCGTGGACCGGATGATGTCGTCGTCCGCGGCGGTCAGTCCGGGACGGCACTGAATAACCGCAACGACTTCCTGTCCCCATCGGTTGGATGGTCGCCCAACAACCATCACATCGTCGATCGCCGGATGACGGATTATTGCTTGCTCAACCTCTTCAGCAAAAATCTTCTCGCCACCAGAATTGATGGTGATGGCTTCTCGTCCGAGCAGCTGAATAAGACCGTCCGAATTCAATCGCGCTCGGTCTCCTGAAACTGTCACTCGCACCCCATCAACTAAAGGAAATGTCGCAGCCGTCTTGTCAGCGTCGCCAAGATAACCGAGAGGGATATTGCCAGAGCGGGCCAACCACCCCACTCCGGAGTGTCCTGCCTCGAGCATGTGGTGGCGATCGTCATCGACCACACCGGTTCCCTCTTGCGCTAGAAAGAATCCGATTGGCCTGGTGTCAACAGAGCCAGGCTTAGTTGTGTTGACGATCATCGGGCCCGCTTCTGTGGATCCTACGGTGTCCGCGATCGCAACGTGAGGAAGCAATGCGCGTAACCGTGCTTTCACCTCTGCACTTAAAGCCGCACCGCCAGACGTAATGTGTACAAGAGAACTTGTATCACTCGGGTGGGCCTCAAGTTCGTCAACTAGCGGTCGAGCAAACGGGTCACCAACAAGCGTCATGATTTCTACTTGCTGATCTTCGACTGTGCGCCAAACGTCGAATGGGTCTAGCCGAGTGACCTCTCCCGGTATGACGACTGTCCCACCTGAGAAAAGCGCACCGAGCGCACCCCATTGCGCCGCACCGTGCATGAAGGGGGCGAGGGGCATGATTCGCTTGCCTGGCCTTACGGTTGCCGCGGCCGACAGTATGCCGAGTGCGGACTCGCCCCCGGCTTGTGTGCGGGCACCCACTCGCAGGGCAGCCTCGTAAATGTCAGCTTGTCGCCAGAGTGTTCCCTTAGGCATTCCGGTTGTTCCGCCTGTGTACAGAATGTAGAGGTCGTCGCCGCTAGGAGTCGTCGAAAGGCTGCCATCGTGGGACGCGGCGATGGCCGAATGAAAGTTCCTCGACCCCGGAAGGGGCGGCACACCAGAGTCATCTGGAACCTGAAAAAGAAGAGGTTGTTGATTAAGCAGCGGCAGCACGGCTTCTAGCGTGGGAGCGAATGTGGCGTGATAAATTATCACGGCGCATTTGGCATCATTCAGCAGGTACGCAAGCTCGGTGGCAACATAGCGATAGTTGACGTTGAAAGGCACGGCTCGTGCTGCGTTTGCGCCCAGAGTCGCGGCGAGGTACTCCCAACCATTGTGAAGGAATAGCCCTACATGATCTTGTCCCGATTCCCAGTTTGCTAGGTCGGAGCGTTGCTGGTGGATGCCGATGTCATTTTCAAGGAGCAGGTTCGCAATACGACGGGAAACTTCCTCAAGTTCGGCATAAGTAAAATGCAGATTTCGCTGGACGATCGCGTTTCGATCCGGGACAGCATTGCTTACGACTTGAAACAGTTCTGTGTGACTGTATCCCATAACTTTCGATTTCGGCATACGAGGATCTCATTTCTACTATTTCATCGTTCCGAGGAGATCTTTCGCGACATGAGTCACTTGGATCTCATCGGTACCCCCATAGATTTGTAAGGATTTGGCATCTCGACATAGCTGTTCAACCTGATTCTCAGTCATGTATCCATTGCCGCCGAATACTTGGACTGCCTCGAGTGCAACCTCCATCGTTGATTGGGCCGCATAAAGCTTCATGGCAGACGCCTCGGCCAATGTCGGTCGCCGCCCGCCATCCACCAATTCGACGTATCGAAACAAGAGGTTGGCTACGTTGAGCCTTGCCACCTCCATCTTGGCGAGCTTGAGTTGAATAAGTTGGAAGTCGCCGATCGAGTGACCAAACTGTCGCCTCGTCGACGCGTACTCGACCGATAACTCCAAACATTGCTGGATCATTCCCAATGCCATCGCAACAACACTCGCCCGCTCTGTCGCAAAGGTCGCTTTCGTTCCTTTACTCCCCGAGGCCTTGTCCGCGTGCATGAGAAGGCGATCCGACCCGACCCGAACATCATTAAGAGAGATTTCACCGGTTGGCGAAGACTTGAGGCCCATTTTCCGCATAGGCGGCCCTTGAACCAAGCCTGGCATTCCCTTGTCGAGAACGAACGTCATGATCTGACGCTCCCTCGATGGCCGTCCATCATTTAGTTTGCAGATGAAAACGATGGTGTCTGCGTCTGGTGCATTCGTGATGAAGGTTTTCGTTCCGTTCAGAACCCATCCTTCTGCGTCTGCCACAGCGGTTGACCGCATACCCCCTATGGCGTCAGAGCCGGAGTCAGGTTCAGTGATGGCCCAAGCACCGATGGTCTTGAGGGTAAGCAAGTCGATTGCCCACCGTCTCTTCTGCTCGTCTGTGCCGTTGCGTAGGATGGACCCAGCGGTAAGGCTCACGCTTGATCCGAGCGCTGTCACGATTCCAGGCGAGAAACGGGAGAACTCGACCATCGGAATGAGGGTTTCTGCCGCACTTCGCTGAGGCAACGAATTCGGGATGCCAGCTTGCCGTGCCTCGAAGCGCTCCTTTGCAGACTCACCGATCCCAAATGAAGTGTAGAAACGACGCATAACTCCATATGGGGACAGGTCGCCAAGTTCGAGTTGCTCCCGTAAGGGGGCCAATTCCGTGGTCACGAACTTTCGTATGAGTTCCTGATACTCAGTGAGTTCTTCGGACCACTCCAACATCTTCCTCCCAATGTTTCTTGCCACATTATACTTGAAGTGACAGTATGAAAGAATACAGTATTATGAGAGCGGAGATCCAGTGCATGAAGTAGTCGTTGTCGATGCCGTTCGAACCCCTTTCGGAAAGCGGGGGGGCGCCTTCTCGGGCGGTCATTCAGTCGACGTTCTGGGGGCAGTACTTAGTTCGCTCTTGAGTCGCAATGGGACCAACCCAAATGAAGTAGATCAGGTCATCGGGGGTTGTGTTCAGCAAGTCGGAATGCAAGCTCTAAATGTGACCCGTTGGGCTTGGCTCACCGCTGGGCTCCCGGTCGAGACGCCGGCCATCACAATCGATGCTCAATGTGGCTCGTCTCAGCAAGCAATGACCTGGAGTCATGCCTTGATCGCCTCGGGAATGGCGGACGTCGTAGTCGCTTGTGGGGTCGAACTCATGTCGAGAGTCCCTATGGGCTCAACGGTTCCTCGGGACACGAACTTAGGGAAACCGGTCACTCGGTCCTATTGGGAGCAACATGAATACACGTCACAGTTCGAAGGTGCCGAGAGGATGGCTGAGAAATGGTCAATCACAAGACACGATTGCGACCTGTATGGAAAGCGATCTCAAGATCTGGCTGCGCGAGCTCAGCGAGAAAGCCGATACGCATCCCAACTGATTCCCGTGGAGATGCCCCCTCTGGGCGACACTGGAGATCCAACGGGATCCACGGTCATCATTTCGGCTGATGAAGGAATTCGGCCAACTTCGCTGGAAATCCTGTCGACTCTTAAGCCTACCGGCCGTCCCGAAGGTGTCCATACCGCCGGAACATCCTCGCAAATCTCCAATGGGGCGTCTGCTGTATTGCTCATGTCCCGAGAAAGAGCGAATGCCATGTGCGTGACACCTATGGCACAGATTATTGGGAGCTGTCTTATCGGCAGCGATCCGGTTCTCATGCTCACGGGACCAATCTCGGCAACACAAAAGCTCCTTCATGAGAACAAACTCACCATCGACGACATTGACCTGGTGGAGATCAATGAGGCCTTCGCGTCTGTCGTTCTCGCCTGGCAGCGAGAGTTAAATGCGAACGACGAAATTGTCAATCCCAACGGAGGGGCTATTGCATTGGGTCATCCTCTTGGCGCAACGGGGGGCGCCCTCATTGCAAAAGCGGTTCATGAACTCGTTCGATTAGATGCCGAACACGCACTCGTCACGATGTGTTGTGGCGGCGGTTTGGGAACGGGGACCCTAATGCGCCGGATCTCGTGACGGCACTCGGCGGCCACGAACTCGACACCGCTCCTTGGCGTCGGATCGATGGAACAATCATCGAGACAGCGAAAAGAATTCGGCGCGTCTACGACCACCTCCTTTCGGAGCTTGGGCTAACGTTGCCTCAAGCAAGTCTCTTGGCCTATATCGAAGAAGGTTCGCCGATGACCCAAGTAAGGCTTTCTGAGCGCTTGGGTTCGGGCCGGGCCGCCGTCGGCTCTCGAATCGATGCCCTTGAGCGCCGAGGAGTTGTCGAACGCCGACCTGATCCCAGCGATCGGAGAGTCTGGCTCGTTCACATCACCGATGCTGGTCGCGCCGTTGTTATCAGAATCAACGAGATCGATCAGCAGTTGCGTGAACAGCTTCGACAAGGCATAAGCCGACAAGAGCGCCAACAACTCGCTGTCCTCTTGCTGCGACTTCAAAGCAATCTCGCGACAATCAATCCAGCCAACGGCTGAGGGAGAGCACTATGGAGATTCGGTCCGTATCGGCAATCGTGACCGGCGGAGCATCCGGCCTGGGAAAAGCAACCGCCAAAGCTCTGATCGACATGGGTGCCTATGTCGTCATAGTGGATCGCGAAGGCGATTTAGGCGAGGCCGTTGCTGAAGAGATAGGAGCGACCTTCGTAATGGCGGATGTCGCCGATGCAGATCAGATCGACGCGGCACTCTCGACGGCGGGATCAATGGGACCCTTGCGTGTCTTGGTCAATTGCGCAGGCACAAGTCGAGCTGCACGAACTGTTGACCGCAAGGGCGTGCCATTTGAACTCAAATCGTTCGAATTCATTCAGAAGGTGAACGTTGTAGGGCATTTCAACTGTATCCGGTTGGTCGCTGCTGCAATGAGTCGAACGGAGGCACTTGAGGATGGAGAACGAGGTTCCATCTTAAATACAGCCTCTGTGGCTGCTTTCGATGGTCAGGTCGGCCAAGTTGCCTATTCGGCATCTAAGGCTGCACTCGTCGGCATGACATTGCCGATAGCGCGAGACCTTGCGGTTCACGGAATCCGGATCAATACCATCGCTCCCGGCCTATTTGATACACCGATATATGGGGTGGGACCTGACGCCGAAGCATTCAAGGCCAAACTAGGCGCAAGCGTGGTATTTCCGCGGCGACTAGGTCGTTCCGAGGAATTCGCGACGATGGCAATTGCAGTGCTGACCAATAGCTATATGAACGGGGAGACGTTGCGGCTCGATGGAGCGATCCGGATGCCACCGCAATGACCGGACCCGAAACTCAGTTGGATGATGTCGCGGTCAAAGTTGAGCGTAGTGAGGGCGTGTTAGTCATAACTCGTAACCGGCCGAAGCAGAAGAATGCCATCGACACATCGATGTCTCTGGGTTTACTGGGCGCGGTTGAGAACCTGTGGCGCGACGCCCGAGTTCTGCGGATTTACGGAGGGGCCAACGAAGTCCTGAAAGAAATCGTGGGTCACGCGGTGGTCGGCTCGTGAGGACTGACCCGGTCTCTCGGCTGCACGGTCGAACAGCCATCGTCACGGGCGGTTCTCGGGGCATCGGTCGAGCGATCGCCGTCCGCCTGGCAGCCGAGGGCGCCCACGTCGCCATCAATTACCGCCGCGACACGGCGGCAGCTAAGGAGGCGGTGGCCTCTATCATCTCAGCCGGCGGTCAGGCCGCCGCCTTCCAGGCGTCAGTCGACGATCCCGCGGCGCTGACGGCCATGCTCGACGAGGTGCACGCCACGCTAGGCGCGGTAGATCTGTTGGTAAGCAACGCTGGCACGGCGAGCAGCGGGCGCGACATCTCGTCGACTCGGAGAGCCGAGTATCTCGAGCTACTCAACGTGCACGTCCTTGGTCCGATCGCTCTCGTGCAGGCTCTGCTTCCCGACCTTCGCCGTGCCGAGCGGGGAGGCATCATCATGATCTCCAGTGCGCTCACTGATTCGGCCCCTGCGGGCTGTAGCGCCTACACGATGGCCAAGGCGGCGATGGAGGTGGCGATGCGGACCTTAGCTCGAGAGGAGCGCGGTCACGGAATACGGGTCAACATCGTCGCTCCGGGCCTAGTCGCTACCGATATGGGAATCCGTCTGGTTAAAGCATCCACCGGGGGGAGCGTCGGCGAACTAGATGCCTCGTACCCATTCGGCCGGGTCAGCCGCCCTGACGACGTGGCGGGCGTGGTGGCATTCTTGGCGTCGGAAGATGCTGGCTATGTCACCGGGCAACGACTCTTAGTCGATGGTGGGGGGGCCGAGATGCCCATTGTATAGATTTCGCGCTCCCTACGGCGTAGCGCCGACGCATCCGAGGCATCATGAAAGCGGGTCCGCCGATGAGGGGCTCTTCGGACGCCCCTATCGGAAACCCTCGTCAGGGGGTCGTTCTGCGCGCGTCGCTGAAGGGCAGAAGTGGTGCTGGGCAACGTCACCCTTTTTCCACGCCCGCGGCGTGTGACTTCATATCTACCTCGCGAGCTTTCGAGAGGCATTCCCCATGATAGCGCTCGGGGATGATGCCCTTGTCAGGGGGTCGCATTGATGTAATGAAGGAGCGCAGCGCAGCGCAGCTCCCGTGTGACGGGCACCGGTTGAGCGCACGGCCCGCACGCCGAGCACGAGGACGATCCCGTGACCGCACGGAAAGTTGCCACTCCGGCCCAACCAAAGTCGAAGAACCAGCGGGGGTCCTCCCGTCGCGCGGGACCAGGTCTGCGGAGCACACTTGGGGTTCCCAAACCAACCCGGAGGCGACAGAAGGAGGCTCCCGTGGAACAGCAACAACAATATGTCGGCATCGACCTGCACCGGCGACAGCGTGATCGTGCGCCGCAACGAAGCAGGCCAGACGCTCGAGACGGTGCGCATCGACAACGACCCCGTCGCCTTGGCGGCCGAGCTGGCCAAAGCCGGTGAGCACCCCGAGGTGATATTGGAAGCGACTTATGGCTGGTATTGGGCCGCTGACGTGCTCAAAGAGTGCGGGGCCAACGTGCACCTGGCCCATCCACTGGGCAACAACTGGGGCCATCGGCGGGTGAAAAACGATGAGCGTGATGCGACGGACCTCGTCGACCTGCTCCGGATGGGACGCCTCGCCGAGGCCTGGATCGCCCTGCCACCACTGCGCGAACTGCGAGAGCTCATCCGCTACCGAGCCAAGCTCGTCCATCTGCGCAGCAGCCTCAAGTCCCAAGTTCACGCCGTCTTGGCCAAAGAGGGTGTCACGGTGCCCATGAGCGACCTATTCGGGATGAGCGGACAGGTCCTCCTCGACAAGGTCCACCTGGCCCACGCCTACCGGGTGCGGGTCGAATCGTTGCGTGACCTGATCATGTCGGTCAACCGCGAAATCGTCATGCTCGAAGAGCAGACCGCCCCCTACTTCGCCGGCGACCTCGGCTACCACGCCGTGCAGACCATTCCCGGCGTCGGTCCGGTGCTGGCTGCGATCTTCGTGGCCGAGATCGGCGACATCTCGAGGTTCACCTCGGCCCGCCATCTGTGTAGCTGGGCTGGACTGACCCCGACGCACAAAGAATCCGACGTCACGGTCCACCGGGGCCACATCACCAAGCAAGGCTCTCGCCTCGTGCGCTGGGCCGCCGTCGAGGCTGTCGCCCATCAGCGCGCCGATACGCCCATCCGACGCCACCACCGAAACGTGGGGGAGCGCCGAGGCACCCATATCGGCCGGGTTGCGGCGGCGCGCAAACTTCTCATCCTCGTCTACTACGGCCTGCGCGACGGCGAGATCCGTTGCCTGGCGCAGACGGGTTGAGAACCGGGACGGACGCAACCAGGTGCGAGCTCGCCCTGAGTCATGGTCCCCGCCCAGCGGCGAGACCGAGGCATTGATTGAGCCCACCGGATTGCGGCCGAACCACTCCATGTCGCTTCTCGCGACGGATAGATGACCGGCACCCGGTCTTCGGGTTTGCCCTGCCAGCATCGCCTGGCTTTGGAGATGCGTCGCAACGCGCCCCCCACTCGGCGACACAAGGGGGCGACCACGAAGCCCTAACGGGCTTCGCATCACATGATATGACGAACAACTGACCGAGCCGTCAAGGCTTCCCCTCCGGGCGGCCTCCGGCCGACCTTGACTGCTCTCTCCCCGTTCTCGGTTACGAGGGCCTCATTGGCGCGCCCATCGGTCGATACCACACCCGATGGGCTTCCTCCGCTTTGACGGACATCCACCATCGGGGGCACGTTGACATGCCAAAGGAGCCTTCGGCACCCTCTTGACAAACTGCGCTCCTTCATAGATGACTCATCAGAAACCTCCGCGTAGCCCTATACGTTGCCTCACGAAGAAACCTCCGATTTGGAGGGATCCCAGAAGCGGCTGGTAGAGCGGGTTACGCCCTGGAGCGTTCGATGGGGCAACGCCAGGCAGTGACCAAGAAGTTGGCAACGAGCTACAAGCGTGGGTCGAGGTCGGAAAAATCGCGAATACTCGACGAGCTGGCCGAGTTGACCGGGTGGCATCGTGACTACTGCCGGACCGCCATTCGCCGGGCCTTGACGCTCCGGATCGCTCGGCCACGGGCCACCCGCACCCCCAAGTTCGGCTCCCACGTGGTGGCGTGTCTCACCGTGTGCTGGATGCTGACGCGCACCCCGGCCGGCAAGCGCCTGGCCCCGATGTTGGCCACCATCGTCCCTCTTGCGTCGCGACGGCGACATTGTCATGTCCGACGCAGATGCCGCCCTGTTGGTCTCTATGTCAGCGGCATCGATCGATCGTCACCTGGCCCCCGAGCGGGCCAAACTGTTCCCTCGGGGACGCTCACGCACCAAGCCCGGCACCTTGCTCAAGTCCCAGATCCCGGTCCGCACCTGGGCGCAGTGGAGCGAGGATATGCCCGGATTCGTGGAAATCGACCTGGTCGGTCACGAGGGGGCCAACTCGAGCGGTGAGTTCTGCTTTACCCTCACCGTTACTGACATTTTCACCGGTTGGACCATCAACCGGTCGGTCAAGAACAAGGCGGCCATCTGGGTCTTCGAGGCCATCGAGTACGTCATTTCGGAGTTCCCCTTCCCCATCCTCGGCATCGATTCGGACAACGGAAGCGAGTTCATCAATCACCACCTGTTCAACTACTGCACCGAGCACAAGATCACCTTCACCCGCTCACGCTCGGGCAACAAGAACGACGGGGCCCACGTCGAGCAGAAGAACTGGACCCATGTCCGTGAACTGGTCGGTTACCTCCGCTTCGACACCGACAAAGAGCTCTCGATCCTCAACGAGATCTGGACCCTCGACATGGGCTACACCAACTACCTCTTGGCCCAGCAAAAACTCGTCTTCAAGCAACGAGACGGGTCCAAGGTCACCAAGCGTTACGACCGAGCCGCCACCCCCTTGGCGCGGACCACAGCGCGCCCAGAGGTCACCAAAGCCGAGCGAGTACGCCTCGACGACACCCTGGCCGCCATCGCGCCGGGCGAGCTCTACCGCCAGATCCGAGACCTCGCCAAACAACTCGAGAACCTGGCGCTGGCCAAGGCTCCGGCCCCGAACAAACCGCAGGTGAACCAGACAGACGTTCAACTCACGCCCGCATCCGGAGCTTTTAGGTGGGATTCGCTCCGAGCGGACTTCGGCGAGAGTTCGCAAGGTCGGGCTTAACGGAAATGGGTGTAAATCGCATCCCGGGGCGGGATCACTGGGTCGGTATCGACGACGACGTGGCTGGCGCCCGAGGGTGACTGTCAACCGTCACGTAATTCCCTGACGATTCCGTCAAGTATTTCCCTCGTCCGATCTGCGATTGATGTTTAGTCGATGGCGACCCCCTGGGTCGATGGGTGGGAGGTCAGTAAGTCGCCGATCTGAGCGGCCAGATGTTCAGCGGAGGGTCGTCCGAGTTCGCTGGCAACGATGACGCTTCTGGGCCCCCGGCGAAGTGTGACGGACCAGACCCGGCCGCTTGGTCGCTCACCCGACTCCGTGGTCTCATGTTCGATGTGCACGCCGAGTTGTTGACTGTGTTGCCGGGCCGTCGGCCCACAGGCCGGGCTGCAGTAGATGAAGGGTCGCCCCGGCCCGTTCGCGCTGGCACCGGATTCTGACATTCCGCCGCGGCGCAGATGGGGTGTTCGCTCTCAGTTACGGCTTCTTGGCTCCCGCTCCCGTCCCGGGGCGCTTGTTGGGCCGATAGGACTTGCCGTCCATATGGATGTGATGTGCCGTATTGACGATGCGGTCGAGGATCGACTCGGCGACGACGGGGCTGGGAAAGAGGGAGTACCAGTATGGCGGCTGATCTATTGGCCGTGATGATCAGAGATGTCTTTGTTCTCTCGATCACCAGCTCATAGCTATGCCGAAATCGGCATAGCTATGATTAGCCGACTCCGCGATTATGCCGCCTGGCGTTCTTCACAGTCCCGTTCGGACAGTTCAGTAGCTGCGCGATCTGGTCGACGCTCAGATCTGCGTAGTAGCGGAGTGAGGCTCCCCAGAATTAGTGGACACCTGATGACAGGCTGACCCTTGGGTTGGCTGGAAGGATGTTCGATTATGGGAATTACGAGGCG
>PMLV01000184.1 GCA_003160635.1 Acidimicrobiaceae bacterium
GAGATGCCCATGTCGGAGGCATCCAAGCCGACTACGCCATCCCGATCGGCTCGCCCGAAGACGAACGGCTGATCGGGGGTCACTAGGAACTCCTCGTCTCCAATCAGTACCGTCGCCGTCGTCGACACTCCAAAGTTCTCCCTACGCAAGGCGGTCACGAAAACCTGCTCGGACCAGCGACGACAGCCTTGCTTAGGGAGGAAGATCCCGCAAGGGGAGGCCTCCCCCAATGGCTCCAACCCGCTCGGGCTCACGATGGTGCCAATTCCGGGGGAAACTCTTGCGGGACTGCGAGCGACGTAGGGATTGATCCCCTTGCACCGGCTGCCGCAGGAATCGTCGCGATCCTCACCTACGACGGTGTAGTGGCTGGCTGGGATCACGTGAGGTCCTTCCGAATGTAGGGCATCCCTGCCCTTGAGCGCGGTACCGAGCGAGGTCGTCTCGCCGGCGAGCCCGATCACCCGGCTCGACGCCGGCGCACCGCCGCAGTCTTCGTCTGCCGGACGACGCAAGACCATGATTTCGCCACGATGAACACCACGATGGAGGTGCGCGAGCCCGTTTATCTATATTCGATCGTCAATGCTGATGGCCGCCTTCGTAGCGCCTGAATCGATAACGGCCCCGAGCTGGTACCTGCCCGCAGGCGGTCACACCAAGACTGGGGAGCAAGGTCTCTCTGCTTGTCAGATGGCGCGTTGGGGGAGCCCTCCCCCTATCCGCGACCCCTACAAGATCTTCATGATGCCTCGTAGGTGACATCGAGGTCATCACTACCACCCTGGAGGAATTCATGAGAACCCGCAAGCAACGCACGTCGATCCGCAGAATTGCTGTGAAGGCAAGGATGGCGTCATGACTACCAATGCTTTCACTCAGTCCGCGGTTTGCCATCAGGATGTCCTGGATTCGGCAACTCCAACGACGCCACTCGCGGCAAGGACGGGCCGCCCACGTTGGATCGTTACCATGGTGGCGGTCGTGCTCATGGCAATCGGGCTGTCATGGCCAGCCTCGACGGCTGGTGCGGCAGTAGCTGGTCAGACGGTACTGGTTTCCGGTAGCTCCTGGGCGCCCCAATATGCATCTGGAGGGGCCGACCTCAATGTCTACAGCAACGGTGCATGTATGGGCAGTGCTACTTGCAACATCGACGGGAGCGGAACCTATGGCCCTCGGTGGCAGTGCACGGAGTTGGCCCAACGCTGGGCGAATGTGGCCTGGGGGGAACCAGCAATCTGGATGGGTGACGCCGAGAGCGCATGGACTGATGGTCCCAAGCTCGCGAAGCCGCTCATTCAACATCCAAACGGAGGCTCAGACGCACCGCAGTTCGGTGACTTGCTTGTGTTCGCCGGGACTTCGAGCGATCCCAGTGGTCACATCGCAGTGGTCAGTGGCGTCTCGGCCTCGAGCGTGAAGATCGTTGAACAGAACTGGAACTCAGCCGGTGGGGCCACACTCCCGATCTCGGGCACGACCATGCCGGCCCGCTCGCTCGGGGGCGGGAGGGGATCTCTCACCATCCTCGGCTGGCCAGACCAGCATCCGCGGCGCAACCCCTGTCGCTCATCCACACCTCAGCGGCCTTGATTCCAGGCTCTGGGTCCGAGGGCTACGTCCTCGACGGGTTCGGTGGGATCCACCCGGTCAACGGCGCTCCCGCGGCAACACAGATCGGCAACAACGGAGCTGTCCCGTGGCCGGGTTGGGACATCGCCCGATCGATCGCCGTCACTGGTGTCGGGAAGGGCTACGTCCTCGACGGCTACGGCGGCTTGCACCCTTTCGGTGGTGCTCCGTCTTTGGCTGACTCCAATTATTGGGGAGGCTGGGACATCGCGCGAGGCTTGGCTCTGTGTCCCGGTGGGTCTGGTGGTTACGTCCTCGACGGCTATGGCGGTGTCCACAACATCGGCAACGCTCCAGCGCTTTCCACTACGGCCTACTGGGGAGGCTGGGACATCGCACGGGGCATCGTGGTCAACTCAACCTGTACTGGTGGCTACGTCCTCGATGGGTATGGGGGAGTCCACTCTTATGGGGCAGCGGCCGCAGTGGCCACCTCGTCCTACTGGGGAGGCTGGGACATCGCACGGGGCCTCACACTTGTGACGAACACATCGGGATACGT
The DNA here is from genome assembly GCA_003160635.1 of Acidimicrobiaceae bacterium. Lineage (GTDB taxonomy): Bacteria > Actinomycetota > Acidimicrobiia > Acidimicrobiales > RAAP-2 > Bog-473. Next base: position 2,138 of record PMLV01000184.1, read on the forward strand.
CCTCGATGGTTACGGAGGAGTCCATCCCTTCGCCGCCAACGGCACGCCCATGCCGGGGGCGCTGAATGGCCCCACCCGGGCCGGATCCGACGTCTACCGCTCCCTCGTCATCGACCCAGTTGGCGACATCGGGATCCAGGTGACCGCTTCGAAGGTCCAGTCTGGTGGAACCGCAACGCTTGATCAGGTCAACACGGTGACTGAGCCGGCCATCCACACCTCAGCGGCCTTGATTCCAGGCTCTGGGTCCCAGGGCTACGTCCTCGACGGGTTCGGTGGGATCCACCCGGTCAACGGCGCTCCCGCGGTAACACAGATCGGCAAAAACGGAGCTGTCCCGTGGCCAGGATCCGACATCGCCCGCTCGATCGCCGTCACTGGTGTCGGGAAGGGCTACGTCCTCGACGGCTACGGCGGCTTGTACCCGTTCGGTGGTGCTCCGTCTTTGGCTGACTCCAATTATTGGGGAGGCTGGGACATCGCGCAAGGCTTGGCTCTGTGTCCCGGTGGGTCTGGTGGTTACGTCCTCGATGGGTACGGCGGTGTCCACAACATCGGCAACGCTCCGGCGCTTTCCACCACGGCCTACTGGGGAGGCTGGGACATCGCACGGGGCATCGTGGTCAACTCAACCTGTACTGGTGGCTACGTCCTCGATGGGTACGGGGGAGTCCACTCTTACGGGGCAGCGGCCGCAGTGGCCACCACGGCCTACTGGGGAGGCTGGGACATCGCACGGGGCCTTACACTTGTGACGAACACATCGGGATACGTCCTCGATGGTTACGGGAATGTCCACCCCTTCGCCGCCAACGGCACGCCCATGCCAAGGGCCCTTAGCAACCCTGGCGTAGACGGTGCATCGACGGTTCCCTTCGACGGAGTGGCCTACAACTCGGCCGGGGCGTCAGCACTTGTAATCACCAAGAGTAACGCAAACGAGCAGTACTCATCATTCGTGGCGAGCTGAGGAGGGGTGGCTCGGATCAAATAGAATTATCTGGCTGATACAAGACGAGGCCCGCCCTTCTTGAGTGGGCCTCGTCTTGTCGGCTTCGAAGGTGACCGCTCACATCAGCTGTGCCGGTCGAAGATTGACCGTCTTGCAACGGGTGAGTGTGATTACCTGATTGCCATTGGAGAGAACGGCAGCAACAGCGATGTGACAACCCTGTGGAGTACTAGGGACGGCGGAGCGCAGTGGCGCGCGTTGGTGCCACAGGTGAACCAATGAGTCCGACATACCTCAGGATGACTCGCTCGACGTGGGCGTCCTGTTTGCGGAACCCGACACGGCACTGCCAGCTCATCCCGGAGGGTCGAGTTTGAGTGTCCGCAAGGGATCGATCACCGGGCAGCGATCCCTCAAAGAGTCGCCAGACGCTCTGGGTTGCGGGTCGATCGCAACCTGCCCCCATATGTGCATAATCCTCGCCGTCCAAGGGTCGCCGCGTATTCCAGGAGCCGGGTGATCAACTTTGAGAGGGTGGACGCTCGACCTGGAGCTGCACCTCGGTTTCTGCGAAGCCGACGGCTCGATAGAGATCGATAGCGAAATAGTTCGGATCTGCAACCATGACAAGAGTCCGGGCACCAAGTTCGTCGAACCCGTACACGCTCGCGAAATGGACGAGTGAACCGGCCAAGCCCCGACGTCGATGGTCCGGATCGGTCTCGACTGACTGGAACCTCGCCAACTCTGAGCCGGCTGAGATCAGACCCATCTGGCTGACGAGCTGACCATTGAGAAACGCACCGAACCAGCTCCCGGCTCCGGACTGGTCGAGTCGGCGACGTGTTGCTGCTTGGGCGGAGAGGAATCGGCGGTATTCCTCAGGCTCAAGCTGACGCTCGTTGCAACGGACTCCCAGCTCAATGCTCTGGGCCCAGTCCACCTCAGACCGGAGCCGACGGTAGATGGCGTCGGTATTCGGGTGTGCGGGCTCGTGGACTTTCGTTGCCGTCATGACCGTCTGCGCCTCTGCTTCGAACCCGTGTGCGACGAACCAGTCAAGTTCACCTACACGCCGATCTGCGCCGTCGAATCCGATCGTTCGGTGCTCGGCGTCAGGGAATGCCTCCACGAAGCGGTCGATCCAATGTTGAGAATCATGCGGTGCGGGAACCTGGGCCAGGAGGAGGAAGTTGCCCCACCAATGGGTCGGGTTGTGCGGACTACGAATGACCAGGTGATCATCGCAATCCTCTACCTGCGATCCGCCCAGCTGCAGGAGAGCCAGATCAGTTTGGTAGCCCAGTGAGCTGACCTTCACAGGGTCGATGGTAGGTGAACGCCGGCTCTCGGGAGGCCGAACTACGCCCAGGGAGAAGTTCCCGGAGTGACTGGCGGTCTCGTGGCACGCCTTCGCGGTTCTATGGCGGACACTGCTGAGGACGTTCGCGAGCGGGGTTTGCTCCCGACTTGCAGCCTGCGGGCTGTACCCACAGGCCGATCCCCCCGTGGGAAACGCCCTGAGTCACTGATTTCGAACCAAAACGGGGGCGTCGGCT
>PMLV01000009.1 GCA_003160635.1 Acidimicrobiaceae bacterium
ATTGCGGGGTCCAGAAGACACCTATCCAAGCTTCCAGCTCGGCACAGGTGGCCCGAAAGAGGTGTTACTCACTCAAGCTTGCCCAAGATGGCGGCGGCGTTTAGCCCTGCTCGATGAAGATGCACTCCCCGGGGCACTCCTCGGCCGCTTCGGTGACCGCCTCCTCGAGGTCCTCGGGCACAAGCGCCATGCCCTCGGCACCGCCCGGTTCGTTTCGAACCTGGTCGCTCTCCTTCACGTAGGCGAGACCGTCGTCGAGCAGCGTAAAGACGGCCGGAGCGATCTCCTCGCACAGCCCATCACCGGTGCACAGATCCTGATCGATCCACACCTTCATTGATTCACCTCTTCGAGCTGGGAGAACGCGCCCCCTTGGGCAGAAACGACATCCGCCTCAATTGTATGTCGTCGAAGTGGTGGGACCGTACGACCAGATTTGTTCGATCTAGGGGCGGGTAGACATGGGCTACTCACTAACTTCGGGATCTTGTCCATGGCCGATAGACGATCCATCGTCGGGCGCTTAAGGTTCCCGCGCCTTCTCCTTGACATGAGGAATGCCCCGCCTACCGGCGCCACGGACACCTCCCGATCGCGTGGTCCTCCCACCGTCACGCATGCTCGGGGTTGGCCAGTCGCTCGTGCACCATGTGGATGGCCATGCCACCTTCGCCGACTGGGGGGATGGAGTCCTCCATTCGCTGTTTAGATCCACCATGTCTTCGCAGCGGTGGGGTACACGCTGGAATTCGTTTCCGGTGAGATTCAGCGCCTTCCGACGTAGGTCGGCGGCTAGGATGGTTGATCCCTAGAAGTTCGAGACGTGCAGCGTTACTTACTGGCGTTACTTACCAAGGGGAATTGCAGTTTGCAGTACAGAGGGAAAGTATCCTCTGAGCAGGAATAGTAGGTAGTGGGGCCGTTGGCTCAGTTGGTAGAGCACTTGCATGACGCGCAAGGGGTCACAGGTTCGAGTCCTGTACGGCCCACCAATAAAACCCCTGGTCAAGAGCATTCTGGCCGGGGGTTTTCTCATGTCCAGAGAGGCTAAGGTAGCCGATGTAAGCAACGATGTAAGCAACGGGAATGAACGCCGACGAACCGAGGCGACTGTGGCTGGACGACGGATGAACGGGGAAGGCGGCCTCTACCAGCGATCTGACGGTCGCTGGTTCGGAGCAGTGGTGCTCGGCTACGACGCCAGTGGCAAACCCAAACGGAAAACGGTCAGCGCCAAGACCAAGGCCGAGGCGCTTCAAAAGCTCAGAGATCTCCAAGACAAGATCGATGGTGGCTATTCACCTCCGACAAAGGAAGAGACGCTCAGCCAGCTCTTCGATCGCTGGTACTGCGACATCTTGAGCACGCAGGTGCAGCAAGATGCCCGGGACAACTACAAGTGCATCGCCGACTGCCACATCGTCCCGACGCTCGGGCGCAAGAAGGTCGCAAAGCTCACCGTGGCCGATGTGCAACATCTCCTGGCGTCCAAACTCAGTGGTGGGCCCGACGGGGACCCGCGGCCGCTTTCGGTATCGACGGTGCGGCGGATCCGATCAGTGCTGGCTCAGGCGTTGGAAGTTTGTCTCGTGGATGGCAGCCTGACGAGGAACGTGGCGGCATTGACTTCGGCACCAAAGGCTGCAGGGACCGAAGGGCGAACCCTCACTCATGCCCAAGCCAAGCGCCTACTCAAGGAATTGGAAGGCCATCGCTTGGGCGCGCTCTTCATCGTGATGCTTTCGACGGGCCTCCGGCGGGGAGAGGCCCTCGGACTTCGTTGGGACGACGTCGATTTGCGTAAGCGAGTCGTAGTGGTCCGTCGCCAGCTGCGCCGAATCGGTGGTCAACTCATCACGCGAGAGGTCAAAGGCAGGAAGTCGGGCAGGTCGGTCGACCTGCCGGCACCAGTCGTCCAACTTCTGAAAGACCATCGGACGGCTCAGGCGGCAGCCCGAACGGGATCCAATGGTCTTTGGGAGGAATCTGGGTTCGTCTTCACCACGCAATACGGCTCCGCGCTTGATCCGCGCAACGTCCACCGAGACTTTCAGACCATCTGTATGAAGGCCAAGCTTGGCAAGTGGCACCCACATGAACTGCGTCACTCAGCCGCCAGTCTTATGCTCGCCGAGGGAGTACCGCTTCAGGTGGTGTCCGACATCTTGGGGCATTCCTCCATTCGCATCACGGCGGATGTGTATGGGCACGTCCTTCAGCCGCAGCGCCGCGAAGCTGCTCGGGCCATGGCAGGCGCGCTTTGGGGCTGAGCGCGGCGGACTGATCCGTCCGCCGGACGGCGCTATCTGCGAAGCCAAGCGTCCAGCAGAAGCGTCCCGAACCTGTAGGGTCCATTTATTCGTTCAGTGCCCTGACCTGGAGTTTCACGCAGCGCCAGTTTGTGGGGTACGACCATCGGTGAGAAGGGAGGATCGAGGTCTCGTCGAAGGCGCCTACCTTTGGTGCCACCGCACCGCCTCTTTCCCGAGAAGCCGCAGGTCAATCGGCGCATCGAGTATTTGGACCCAACAGGCTTCGCCCCGTTCGTGGGTGAAGAAGTCATT